>NATP01000008.1 GCA_002085375.1 candidate division Zixibacteria bacterium 4484_95
GGGCAATTGTATTGAGAATCAATTCTCCAGGTGGTGTTGTTGCTCCTACACAAGAGATTTATAACCAGATACTTAAGGTGCGAGAGGATGGGAAATATGTGGTTGTATCGATGTCATCTGTGACCGCCTCGGGAGGATATTATATTGCTTGTGCAGGTGATTCAATACTGGCCAACCCAGGTACTATTACAGGTTCGATAGGTGTAATGCTTTCATTTCTGAACTTTGAGGGGTTAATGGATAAAGTCGGTGTGGAGATGGAAGTTGTAAAATCCAATGAGATGAAGGATGTTGGTAATTACTCCCGTGAAATGACACAGAAAGAAAGAGAGATGTTACAGGCAGCTATTGATGATACCTATGACCAATTTGTTATAACTGTATCTGAAGCTCGCAATATGGATATCGACCAGGTTGAGGAGATTGCTGATGGTTCGATATATACTGGAAGCCAGGCATTAGACCTTGGCTTAATTGATAAATTAGGCGGTCTGGAGGATGCTATCACTATGGCCGGTCAAATGGCAGGACTCGGGGATAATCCGCGTATCATAAGAGAATACCCCAGACGTCGCCGATTGTTTGATTATTTAGTAGAGAAAGTTGCTGAAATGCTAGGTTTGGGAATGGTTAAACAGGCCTGGCCAAGATTGGAATATATTTATAAGTAATTGAGTTTAGTGGTATTATGCCGATAAAGAAGTAAAAGCAAAGTAAGGGCAAAGATTCATTTGAGGTAAATGTTAAAAGCGATGAAAGAATAGGCTGGTTTGGATATGGAACAGCCGGAGAGAGATGATATAAACTGATTTAAATAGGAGGAGAAAGGTATGACCAAAGCTGATCTGGTGGAACAAGTAGCCGAGAAAACAGGGCTGACCAGAACCGATGTGGCGGCAACGGTAGACAATTTACTCGAGGCTATTAAAAAAAGCTTGGAAAATGGCAAAAACATCGAAATCCGTGGATTTGGTACTTTTAAGATTAAACCGCGTAAAGCACGCAAGGCTCGTAATCCAAGAACTGGGCAGGAAGTGCCTGTTCCTGACCGAAAAATACCGGTATTTAAACCCTCTAATGAATTTAAGACAATGGTGATGAACTCGGAAGTAAACAGAGTATAGGAGTATGCCAAGCGGAAAAAAGCATAAGCGCCATAAAATTAAAACGCATAAACGCAAGAAAAGATTACGGAAAGACCGTCATAAAAAGAAAAATAAATAAATCTTAGCTTCTCCTACGGTTGGCTGTCTTGATACTAAATAGATTGATTTGTGACATTGAACGATATTTATAATTATAAATTTCTTTATAAATTGATTGGTCATCATCAGCAATAGGAGTTTTTTAAAGTCTTCTCGACTTATTATGGTATCTTTCGTCTTTTATGGAGAAAACCAAAAATCTGGTGGAGTTAATTAACCACTGGTAACAAGGCACTGGTTGGTAAATATAAAATCATCGGGTAATCCTCTCAAATAACTTCACTTGACTTCTGCACCTTTAATTTACATAATTTATAAAATAGTTGTGGGGCTGAGAAGGTGTAATACCTTTGTGTTGTATAAGATAGTGGGATTATTGGTAATAGAAGTGTAATTTCTAGGAGGTTAATGAATGTCTACAAATTCTGGACGAGTTGAACAGGCTGTAATATTATCTGCATGCAGAACAGCGATAGGAACATTTCTTGGCGGGCTTTCACCGATTACCGCACCTCAACTTGGTGGGGTGGTGATCAAAGAAGCAGTTAAAAGGGCTGGTATCGATGTCAATAGAATTGATGAGGTCATAATGGGGCAGGTTGTTCAGGGAGGAAGCGGTCAGGGGCCAGGCAGGCAGGCCGCAATCCATAGCGGGTTACCACCTACAATCCCGTCAATGACCATCAACAAGGTTTGCGGTTCTGGCTTAAAAGCGGTGATGATAGCGGCTCAGGCTATTAAAGCTGGGGATGGCCATTGTTTTGTTGCAGGTGGAATGGAATCCATGTCTAATTGCCCTTATTATATCTTTGGTGCACGCTCTGGTTTTAAATTTGGTGACAGTAAACTGGTTGACGCAATGGTTTATGATGGTTTATGGGACAGTTTCAATAATTACCATATGGGTATTGCAGCTGAGTTTACCGCTAATAAATCGAATATCTCCCGTGAGGAGCAGGATGAATATGCTTTCAACTCTCATATGAAAGCTGTTAAAGCAATTAATGATGGCAAGTTTAAAGATGAAATCGTGCCGGTAGAGGTTCCCCAGAGGAAAGGTTCACCTGTGATATTTGATGCTGACCAGGGACCACGCCCTGATACCAGCGTGGAGAAACTTGCCAGGCTGAAACCAGCATTTAAAAAAGATGGCTCTGTGACCGCTGGCAATTCCCCGGGGTTGAACGATGGCGCTTCCGCGTTGGTTGTTACATCTGAGACATTTGCCAACGAGAATAACCTCAAACCGATTGCCAAGATTATCGATTATTCCTCGAATTTCGTTGAGCCACAGATGTTGTTTTATGCGCCGGTTGGAGCGATAAATACGCTTATGGAGCGAATGGGTGTTGATATCAACTATTGGGATTTAATCGAAGCAAATGAAGCGTTTTCCGCTCAGTGCTTAGCCGATGGCAAGGAGCTTGGCTGGGATTGGTCAAAAGTCAACGTAAACGGCGGTGCCGTTGCCCTCGGTCACCCGATTGGTGCCTCAGGCGCTCGCGTTTTAACCACGCTTATTTATGCTCTGAAGGACCGGGGCTTAAAAAAGGGGCTGGCAACGTTGTGCCTTGGTGGTGGTGGTGCGGTGGCGATGGCTATTGAACTGATATAATAGTTAATAATTGTTAGGTGGGGGTAGAACACCGTTCTACCCTTTTTTTATTCAATAAACGGTGTGGGCATAAAACAAAGAATAAATACAATTATACAAATGTATCCAATCAACATCCGTTTTCTATCCAAGGGTATATCATCCATAACCGTTGGTGGATGATTGGCTCTTATTAGTATAAGACAAAATAATCCCCAGAATATCCAGCCCAGCCAGAGAAAAGATAAGGCTAATAAAACAAAAAAGCTTAAGCGGGCTATCTTATGTTGCGTTTTACCGAACATGGCATATAAAATATGACCGCCATCGAGTTGACCTATTGGCATAAGGTTAAGCATGGTTACAAGAAAGCCTACCCAGCCTGCAAAAGCAACGGGATGCAGTACCGCCATATATCCATCCGGTGTTGGTGGTTGGACAATTATATTAATAAATGAAAATAAAAGTGAATCGCCGAGCGTTATTAGTCCGGTTATATCAGTCGTTTCAGGAATAAACCTTGGATGGGCCAATCCCCAGATTACTATCGGTATTGCTACGACTATTCCAGACAGGGGACCAGCCGCGCCCACATCGAAAAGCTGTTTGCGAGTGATAAATGGCGACTTAGACCGGATGACAGCACCAAGGGTGCCGATGATATTAGGAAATGGCAGGAAATAGGGAAGAGAGACGTTGACACCATGCCTTCTTGAGGCGATATAATGACCGAACTCGTGGAAAAGAAGAATAGCAAGTAGCGAAAACGAAAAGGGGATTCCAGCAGTAATGATTTTAAGCGGATTTTGCCAGAACATCTCAGGTTTTGAGATGAAATCAACACCATCATAACTTGCACCAACTATGATTGTAGAGATAAGTGTTAGAACAAACAGTATTATGTTCAACCAGGGGATTTTCTTAACGCCCACTTTGCCGGACATTTGAATACGAATTACTACCTTGGGTTGCAGACTTACGATCTCAGGTTTTCCCGGAAGATATGAGATCAGTTTTAAAAGCTGTGTTTCTGTGATGCCAAAAGGGTTGTTAAAAGCACCCCGTAAAATGATCTCCTCACTGCCGCTGTAAGCTACATCAATATCGATAATTTCTTTGAGAGCATCAATATATTGCCTTGTAATATCCTTTGTATCCATATGTTACTTCAAATTCATAAACCTATACTTTATATCGGATATGTCACTGCCATTACTGAAATCAAGGATAAATATATCATATGATTCCGAGTGCAATTTTTTAGGTTTATATGAATAGGCAATCTTTGAACCATCAGCTGAAATGGCTAAGTAATATTTGTCACCGCCATCATAGGTCAGTCTGAAATCCATGTCGCCAATATGATAAAATATATCTACGCCCTGTCGGGTGTTGGCTAAATAAGCGAATTCATTAAAGGCGACAGCTGCCGGGCAAAATGGTGCATTAGAGCCGTACTCAAGTTGTTGTTTCGTTAATATTTCCGGAGTCCCTCCATCGGGAAGAATACCATAAATACATGTTGTCCTGGAGCCTGCCTGAAAAGTTATTATATTATCACCAGCTGATAAATTCTGTATCATCGTTAAAGGGCGGTAATGGTTTAATAAGCCACTGTTGGAATAAAGGATGGTTTTATTGTGGCTTTTCGGATTGAATCTGATAATAGCATCCTCGGCTGGTTCATAATAAATTAACTCCTTTTTATATGGGCAATAACCATATCTTCCTGTATGTAAACAGGTATCGGATATTTTAGTATCCAGGTGGAATAACATCAGCATCTTATCAGCTGGGTCACCACCGGTAGAGTCATTGCTTGCGATATAAAAAAAGCTTGTATTGGATTGGAATTTTGGTGAGAAACATCTATTATAGGGCAGTTTTATAGTCGTCTCTTTACCGGTTTCAAAGTCGAAATAGACGACCTCCGAGCGACTTTTTTCAAGCCAATCGAAAAAACCATCATCAAGGCGCGTTACCGAAGTATCGCGGGTGAAAATCAGCTTTGTCCCTGATGGTGAAAATCCTCCAACCCTGTCAGCGTATATATTATCTGTTAATCGTATTAGGTGATAATTTCCGCCGGTTATGGTTGCCACGAAAGGTATCAAAGTTGAATCGGATTTTATCAGTTCCTCAAAGTCTTTTATAGCGGTAGAGAAATAGCCTTTCTTCCACTGGTTGAGAGGATATACAAGTTTTTCAGGGATTATTTTATTATAAAGCTTTGAAAACGGAATACCCTGGCCCGTATATGTTAAAGGACTGGAGATTAAGATAAGAAGAATTAAACTTATATGTTTCATAAAAACATATATAATACCTTGAATTGCAATGAGCAATAGTTAAAAGTATTAGTTATAAGGTTCTTGAAAATATGTTTAGTTTTGCCAAGGCAGGATAATCGTTATCCGGGTTTTTCTTATTGACTATGGCTTGCTAATTTCGGATTTTATGCTAGTGATGTTGATGATAACTGTGATGTACGGTGAAATAGGACAACCTCTTTAATGAGCTATTTTAAAATCAATATGATTGCAATAGATTTATACCTTTCTAAAGGGGTTAACTATGGTTGCCAGGTTTTTTATGAATGTAAGGCTTATCTTATTGACTGTTTAAAAGGTCTTGGAAATCCTTCTGTTAAAGGGTATTATCCCAACCTTACTAACAAACCATTTATCTCTGCCGAAAGAAATATTGATGGCTGATTATAAACCAATGGAACGATTCCCGAATGAAGGTGGTGACAAGGTGACTGATGATGTGAGCCATCTAGCCGAGCAGATAAGCGAGTTCAGTGATATCAACAGGCGGCTTCGCAGAAAGATATTTGATTTATACACGGTATTCGAGATATCGAGGAATCTGTCCTCGATGTTGAACACTGAGTCACTTATCAATGGCATTCTGCTTACATGTATGGGCCAGATCGGTGTAAAGGGAGTTGTGATTTTCACTACTGATAACGATTATAAGTATTTGACTAATCCTCGGTCCAAAGGTATTGACATAGAGAGCTTAAAGAATACTTCTATCAAGCTAAACAGCCCCCTGGCCAGAGTTCTTTTAAAATCAGCTAAACCCTTGACATCGGTTCAGCTGTCAAGCTTATTGAGTAAACATAAAAAGGAGCTGGATTTTTTAAATACTTTTAATATCAAGCTGGCAGCACCCATGATCATGAGAAGCCCCTCTCAGGACAATTTCAGGCTTTTGGGTGTGTTGTTTCTTCTTGAGAAAATCACAAAGGCTGATTTTTATGAAGATGATATCGAATTCTTAACACTTTTGATGAACCAGCTTGCTGTTGCTCTTGAGAATGCCCGCCTTTATGAAATCGAACACCTGATGAACGAGGAAATCAAGCGTACCCAAAAGCTTTTAGTGGAATCCGAAAAGATGGCCGCCCTGGGTAAACTCTCGGCTTCTATAGCTCATGAAGTTAATAATCCTCTTGGCATCATCAATAATTATCTGCAGATATTGTCTATGCAGACAATGCCGGATGATGTTTATAAAAATTACATAAAAATCCTCAAAGATGAAGTGAAGCGTATAGCTGGCATTGTCAGACAGCTTTTGGATTTTTATAAACCCGAACAGGAGCAGGTGGGCGATGTTGATTTGAGGAAAATTCTCCCCGAGACATTGGAACTGCTTTCCAACCAGCTTTCGAAATCCCGTATCGTTGTTCGTTTAGATATAGATAGGGATGTGCCGTTAATTAAGGCCTCGGCAGAGAAGTTAAAGCAAGTTTTTTTGAACCTTATAATGAACTCGAAGTATTTTATGCCGGAAAGTGGTGAGATTAAAATACGGATAATTAAAAATACTCCTAACGTAGAGATAGAGATAAGCGATACTGGTCCAGGCATACCGGAGGAAAATCTATCGAAAATATTTGAACCTTTCTTTACAACTAAAAAAGGCGATGGAACAGGACTTGGGCTATTTGTTTGTTATGGCATTATCCAGTGGCATAGAGGAAACATAACGGTTCGCAATAATGTTGATAAAGGAACTACTTTTCATATAACTTTACCAATTACGAGAAAAGATGATTGATAAAGCAAAAATACTTATAGTTGATGACGAGAGGAGGATGTGTGACAGTCTCAAGACGCTTCTTGAAATAGAGGGTTATTCGATACTGGCGGTGAGCGATTCGGAGGAGGCTGTTAATCTTATAAATAACGAAAACTTTGACCTGGTCATTACGGATATTAAAATGCCCGGCATTTCAGGTCTTGATATTCTTAAAAGGGCCAGAAAAAAAGACCCTTCTCTCGAGGTAATACTTATTACAGGTTATGCCTCTTTATCTTCTGCTAAAGAGGCGGTGGAACTGGGGGCATTCGGTTATATTACAAAACCCATTGAGTTTGAGGACTTTAAGTTAAAGGTAATCCGCTCTCTTGAGAAAAGATCTAACGCTCTCGAAAAAAATCGACTTTTGGAACAGTTAACCAAAACCAATACCCTTCTTAAGCAAAAGCTTTCTGAGATCGACGCCTTATTTAGTGCCAGTACGATGTTGGCTACGGCAATTGACTTAACCGAGGCTTTGACTCAGATCCTTTCTTTGGCTATTGACGTTATCGGTGCCAAAATCGGTTCGGTGATGATTCTGGACCCAACAAAAAATGAGCTTTATATAGGGGCGGCATGTGGTTTATCCGATGATATCGTATTGAATACGAAATTGAAACTGGGAAGCTCCATAGCCGGATATGTGGCCAAAACCGCCGAGCCTTTAATTGTGGAAGATATTGAAAAAGATCCCCGATTCTCTAGAATTAACAGACAGCATTATGAATCAAAATCCCTAATATCAGTACCCCTGAGATATAAAGGTAGAATTCTTGGCGTTATAAACCTTAATAACAAGACAACAGGAACAACTTTTAATGAAGACGACTTAAAGCTTCTTACTTCTTTTGCTGCTCAAGCCGCCATAGCGATAGACCGAGCCAATATCTTCGCTGATAGAGGAGAAAAGATTAACGAGTTGACTGTTCTTTTTGATATCACCCGCAAGATATCGACTATTGATAGTATCGAAGGCGTGGGCGAGATTATTTTTAATGAGATACGCAAACTTGTTCACATTGATGGAGTGATATGGTATGGCCTTATTGACAGAGCGAATGTTTTCAGAGCGGATTTTTCATATTTATCAGAAAAGTACCAGAAAACACTTTCTCTTCCGACTGAACTGAAAATGAATAAGGAAGTTATAGGTCTCGGTCAGGATGTCGATATAGGTTATATAAAAGATGTGTTTCTGAAAAATTTTGCAGAGTGCTTTTCAAGTGAAAAGTGTGCGATTGAAATAGTCCCTGTTGCTTTGCGTGGGTCTATCAGCGGTATTATGGTGATAATATCGGAGGACGAACTTAGCGCAGAAAGAAAGAACCTAGCTGCGATTATTGCAACTCAAGCGGCCTCGGTATACGAACGTCAAAAAGCCATTTTTAATGGCATGAAGCTGGTTACTATGGGCAAGATAATATCAGAAATATGCCACGATTTGAAAAAGCCGTTAACGAACTTAAAGGGCGAGATCCAGGTTTACAAAGACCGGATTAAGGGCTTGAAAGCTTCACAATTTTTCTCAAGTTCTGAAAAGGAAATAAATCGTATGACAGAACTTACGAAAGAGATGGTGGATTTTGCCAATCCCAACAAATATAACACAAAAAAGGAACTGATAAAGCCAATTATTGAGAAAGCCTCTCGCCTTTTAAACAAAGATTTTCAAAAAAAGAATATAGATTTTACGATAACCCAATCTGATGGTATTCCAGAAGTAGAGATTAATAAAAATGAGGTTTTTGAAGCTATATTGAATATCATGCTAAACGCTGTTGAGAGTATGGTTGATGGAGGTCGCCTTGATGTTAAGATAAGTATGCACCCAACAGGTGACCCGTATGTGCAGATTACTATTTCTGATACAGGCTGTGGAATTCCCGAGGATAAATTGCAAAGGATTTTCGAAAGATATTACACGACTAAAGAATCCGGTTCGGGTTTGGGATTGGCTATTGTCGAAAGAGTGATCTCTGCTAATAATGGGCGCTTATTTGTTGAAAGTGAAGAGGGTAAAGGAACAACCTTTAAAATAGACTTACCGATTTAGGAAAATGGAAAGCAGTGTAAAAATACTAGTTGTTGATGATGACCCGAAAGTCTCTTGGATTATATCTGAGGGTTTGGGAGAGGAGTACGAAATAGATGCTGCTCAAGACGGTCAGGAGGCTATATCGTATCTTACTAAAAAACCAATTGGCACCAGACCGGATTTGGTTTTGCTTGATATCAAGATGCCGGGACAATCGGGTCTTGAAGTCCTTGACAAGATTAAAAAAATTGATTCCTCGCTTGATGTCATAATGCTTTCAGGTCATGGTGAGACTCAGAACATAGTTGAATCGATTAAAAAGGGTGCCACCGAATTCATTAATAAACCTTTTGATGTTAAAGAGCTTGAAATTCATATTCGAACTGTTCTTGAGAAAAAGAAGCTTATAAAAGAGCTTTCCGATTTAAAGAAAAAAATGAGGGAAAATCAGTATGAGGACCTCATCGGCGATACGGAAGAGATGATAAAAATTAAGAATGTGGTGGAACAGGTTGCTCCCAGTGAACTTACAGTTCTAATAAGAGGTGAATCGGGAACCGGAAAAGAAATCATCGCTCGCATGATACATCGCTTTTCTCCACGGAAAAGAGAACCTTTTGTCAAAGTCAATTGTGCGGCTATACCCCGAGAGCTATTAGAAGCGGAGCTTTTTGGATATGAGAAAGGTGCCTTTACCGGTGCCAATAAAACAAAACCAGGCCGGTTTGAGGTGGCGAATAAAGGCACAATATTTTTAGATGAAATCGGTGACATGCCAATAGAACTTCAAACCAAACTTCTACAGGTTCTCGAACATCAAGAGTTTGTCCGGGTGGGAGGTATCAATAATATTCATATCGATGTCAGGATTGTTTGTGCTACCAACCGCAACCTCGAAGAAGCATTGCAGAATAACCGGATGCGCGATGACCTATATTATCGGTTAAATGAAATTACCATACAGTTGCCGCCATTAAGAGAAAGAAAAGATGATATCTCTCTTTTGGTAAACCACTTTTTACAAAAATACAGCCTGTTATATGATAAAAAACCTAAGGCAATTCGCCAGGAAACGATGAAACATCTATGCGCATATTCCTGGCCGGGAAATGTCCGCCAGCTCGAAAATCTGATAAAACAAATTGTAGTACGTGGCGATGAGCATATCATTTATGAAAGCCTTAAAGGTCCAATTCCAACACCATTTAATCAGCAGGTAACATTGCCGATCAACTACGACGATGGTGATTTTAAACTTAAGAATAAAGTAGGGAAAGCGGTAGCTGAAATCGAGAAAAATCTTATAAATAGAGTATTGATGAAAACTAACTGGAATCGGCGTAAGGCGGCAAAACTTTTGGACATAAGCTACCGTTCTTTACTTTATAAGATTAAAGAATATAAAATAATAGACTAATTTTCTGCATATTTTGTGAAATATTTTGCTTACATTTTGATTGTTGGTTGGTTAACTAATTGAAGATAAATAGAATAAAGAACAAGACTCTGCCAGTAAATTAGTTAGAAAAAATAAAAAAATATTATAAAGCATATATTTAATAATTGTGGCATTTTTTTTGCATAAAATAAAACTATGTTGTGAGGCTTTTTGCATAAAGGTGTTACCCCCGAATGCAGGCTTACCAAAATAGCTGGGTTTAAGATGGATAAAGAAGTTGAAATTTTAGATGAGGTTTATAATAGCAAAGATTATTTTTTAGCTAGAGTTGACCAAGAGCTGAAAAGGGCTCAAAGGTATTTGAATTTTCTATCTTATATTGATATCGATACCACCAGGCTTCAGAAAAGTGGAGAGGTGGAATTTTTAATTCAGGATAGCGAGTTTTATAAAAAAATTAAAAAGCATATCAGGAATTGCGTACGGCAAACCGATATCATATCAGGTTTTAACAATGGTAAAATTTGCTTGCTTTTGGTGGACACATCTCGAAAAGGAGCAGAAGTGGTAAAAGAGCGCCTTCGTCAAAGCATTAAATATTTCCTTCATGAAATTGTAAGTTCTCCTTTGAACTGGCGTATAGCAATAAAATCAGAAAGTTTTCCTGATGATGAGATAACTCCGAATTTATTTTATAAAAAGATAAGTTCATCTCTATCCAATAAAATTTAACTTCCTGCAAAAATTCTATAAATTTATTGAATTGATTAGCAATTTAATATTAAGATATAAGTATGCCAGTAGATTTCCGTGAAAGATTAAAAACCGGTATTGTTATTTGCGATGGAGCTATGGGTACATACCTCAATCAGAAAGGTATATCCTATGACCATTGTTTTGATGAGTTAAATCTATCTAAACCTGAACTGATACTTCAAATCCATCAGGAGTATATCGATGCCGGTGCAGAGATGATTGAAACTAATACGTTTGGTGCCAATTCTGCTAGGCTTTCGGGTTATGGCCTTGAGGACAAGGTTAGAGAGATTAATATTGGAGCTGTCAGAATTGCTCGTGAGGCGCGTGATATAACCGGTCAGGATGTTTTTATAGCGGGTTCTATCGGGCCATTGGGCAAACAACTTCTACCTTATGGTAGAATAAGTCCCCAATCAGCTTTTAAGGTCTTCATAGAACAGGTTGAGGCTTTGTTGGAAGGTGGTGTCGATTTGTTTATAGTTGAGACAATCTCTAACCTTGAGGAGATGGAGCTGGCGGTATCGGCTATCAGGAAGGTGACCAAGCTGCCAATAGTTGGCCAGATGACCTATACCGCCGAGGGAAAAACATTTCTGGGCAATAGCCCTGAAGAGGTTGTTTCACGTTTAGCGCTTTTGGATGTGGATGTCATTGGTGCTAACTGTTCAGTTGGCCCGCAAAAAATGCTTGAGGTTATTGAAGTACTGGCTGAGGTTGGCACTGGTTATATATCCGCTCAACCCAATGCCGGTTTGCCCCGCCTGTATGCTGGCAGGTTTGTATATTTCTCATCGCCTGATTATTTCGCCGATTATGCTAGAAAGTTTGTTAATACCGGAGCGATAATCGTTGGTGGTTGTTGTGGGACAACACCTGAACATATCACTGCTGTTTCAAAGAAATTAAAAGATATTCATCCGGTTCGTAATAAACGACAGACTTCACCACATATTAAGGTAAGAGAGATAAGAGAAGAAAAGACAACTGGTTTGATGTCGCCATTTATGGTAAAACTGTTACGCAAGTTTGTTGTAACGGTTGAGATAGACCCACCTAAAGGTACTAATCCAGACAGGCTGATTGAGGTAGTTGGGCAGTTGAAAGAGGCCGGTGTTGATGCTGTTAATATCGCTGATTCCCCGATGGCTAGGGTGCGGATGTCATCTCTGGCAATGGCTTACCTTGTCAAACAAAATATTGATATCGACACTATTCTTCATTTCACCACCCGTGACCGTAATCTCATGGGTTTGCAATCTGACCTTATAGGGGCACATGCTATCGGCATCAGGGATGTTCTGGCATTAACAGGCGACCCTCCATCGTTGGGGGACTACCCTAATGCCACGGCTGTTTATGATGTAGATTCGATCGGCTTGGTCGAAATTATCACCAAGCTTAATTCTGGGTATGATTTTTCTGGTAACTCTATAGGAAAATCCACACATTTTTCTATCGGTATAGCTGTTAATCCGATGGCTCCTGACTATCAACTTGAAATGAATCGTTTAAGACGTAAAATCGCCGCTGGTGGTCAATATATTTTCACCCAGCCATTGTATGACATTAAAATTATTAACAGTTTCTTGGATGATATCTCGACCTATAATTTACCGATTATACTTGGGATATTGCCTCTTGTAAGTTATAAACATGCCGAGTTCCTGCATTACGAGGTGCCAGGCATCGACGTGCCAGTAACTATTCGGCAGAGAATGAAAAAAGCAAAAAGCAGATCAACCGAGGAGGGAAAACTAATAGCATTAGAGATTATCGACAAGATAAAAAAATCAGTTGCCGGTTTATATCTTATGCCTTCATTTGGTAAGTTTGATACCTGCCTGAATATTGCTAAGGAAATTTTAAATTAGATACTAACTAAATTTATAGCCATATAACCGAAAGCTTGCTCTTGACAATATATTAAATTATTGTATTTTATTAAAGAGGTTGTAATAAATGCGTTGTCTGATAGCAAGTCTTATCGTTTTTATAATAATAACTTCTCAGGATAACAACTGGTTTTATAATAGTCGAGACGATAATGAGTGCACCATAGCGGTTATAGGTGGTAGTGCTACAGTGGATGGCCGTCCGATTTTATGGAAAAACCGTGATGTTCGCAATGCCGACCAGAAATATCTATATATACCTGGCTGTTATACAGAGCAGGAAACCACTTTCGCTTATATCGGTAATTTTTACGCTGATGATTCAACTCGTTGTTTCATGGGAATAAATGAATGTGGATTTGCTGTAGTAAATGCTAATTGTTATAACCTCCCTGATTCGCTTAATAATGAAGGACTTGATGATGGTGACATTATGCATTGGGCTTTGCAGCGGTGCCGCGATATCACCGATTGGGAGATGTTTTTGGATCTGACTAACGAACTCGGAAGAGAAGATCCCTGGATATTCGGAGTAATTGATTCTTATGGTGGAGCAGTTTTATATGAATGTGGTAATTTCAGTTGGATTAAGTATGATACAAAAATACCTGCTAATGCCCCGGATGGAGTTATTGTCAGGACGACATTTGCATTATCTGGAAATGATGACGTCGAGGGTATAGAACGATATAAACGTGCCTGTCATCTGTTTTATAATCGACCGGCTTTCCGACCAATCGATATCAAGTATTTCCTGCAGACGATAATAAGAGATTTCGCCTGCGATATGTGTAATCCTTATCCCTTACCATATTATGGCCAGATGGGAGACCTGCCCGTTGGTTTTATCGATGCGCTTTATACTATCAACCGTTACAAGACGAGGTCCTGTTCACTGATAAGAGGTGTGCTTGAGGATGAAAACCCGAAACTGGCAACGACATTTGCCATATTAGGCCAGCCGGCTTTGTCCATAGCCATACCGTTATGGGTGGCATCTGAGGAAGTCCCTATCTACCTGAATGGTGAACAACATGCTCCATGGTATGATATTATTTCAGAAAGGATGAAATTATTATATCCACTCAAGGAGCATCCAACCTGTATGAACACGCTTTATCTTTTGGATTCAACTGGTGCTGGAGTGTATTCTTATACTCTGCCACTTGAGGATTGGGGGGTCAGGCAGGCAGAACAAAATCTCCGGTCGTGGCGGAACCAGATAGTAAATCCGGGGATCATAAGGTCAGCTCAGATGGAGATATGCGGGGCCTTATGGCAAGGATTTGTTAACGAAAGCGATAGCATTATCAGGGCATTTGAAGTAAAGGAAGCGGCATTTGAATACAGGCTTTCTAATTACCCAAACCCGTTTAATGTTAGTACAACTATCTATTTAGATTTAAATGATAGAGACAATATCAATACCGTTTCGGTCAATATTTATAACATCTTAGGTCAGAAGGTTGCTGGTCTTGGTGAGGTTGACCTTTATAACGGTTATGCAAGTGTCACCTGGAATGGTTGTGATGATTCAGGCATGTTGTTAGCATCTGGAGTTTATTTCTATTGTATTGAAAATCCAAGAATTAGGAAAACGGGCAAAATGATTTTACTTAGATGAGAAAGATAAGTTAATTATTTTGCTTAATTGGGAAGACAAAAAAAACTGATGCAAAATAAGGTAAATAATATGAAAACCAAGATTACTTATTTTATGGCTATTTTTCTTGTTTTGGCTCTGGCATGGAAGACCGCGCTTGCTTTTAACGAGAAGGATGGATATTTAAGTCCTGTTAAGGTCTATGACCAGAATCCTATTCCTGATGAGACAGCGGTTAAGAATCTCAATGGCTCGTCTGCCTGGCTCAAGTTTAATACCCGATACGATGGTAGGTTCATGGTTGATTGGAATACAAACTCCAAAACACCTCACCTGGTAATAACATCGGGTATGAAACTTACTACTGATCTCAATCAATCTAATATCCAAGAGGTATCGGAACGTTTTATAAATGAAAACTCTGAACTTCTGGGGGTTACATCATCTGAGCTTAAACTGCAAACTGCTGGTTTCCACGGTGGAATGTGGTATGTGGTTTTCGATCGCTATTACGATGGGTTGTTGGTTTACAATGCTCGGGTGAATTTAACCTATTCAACCAGTGGAGCACTGGTAGCATTTGGCTCGGATAGCTATCCAGACATTAACGTCAACACTTCACCTACAATAAACCAACAACAAGCGATTGATATTGTTCGATCCAGTATCGAATATCCATCGGAGAAAGACAGTGTCATAAGCACTCAACTATTGGTTTTGCCATTGCAGATGGAGGGAGAGTTCAGCGTTCATCTCGCCTGGAAAATCGTTTATTTCTGCCCGGATTTGCCGGCGAGGTGGTATATGTTTGTTGATGCGCATGATGGCGAGTTGTTAATGTACTGGGATGCCATTATGTATGATTTCACCGGCAATGTGAGCGGTGATGTGCAGTTGGACGGTGCCTTTGCTCCATTTTATAACCTTCCTTTTAAAGACCTGACTGTAAATGCCAATGGTTATGGTTCTGATGACACTGATGAAAATGGCAACTATAGTATTCCTGGAAACGACTCTGCAACTATAACAGCTCAGCTTAAAGGGCCGTATGTCGATGTCAACCGTGTCGATGGAACCGACGCTTCGTTCTCCGGTTCCTCCTGGGGAAATTTGGATATCGATTGGACCGCTATATCACAGAACCAGGAGAGAGATGGTTACTATAATACTACAGTTGTTCATGATTATATCAATTATGTTGATCCATATTTTTACGGTATGGACTGGCAAGTGCCATGTAATATCAACCTTCCGGGAGCATGTAATGCCTACTGGGATGGTAATGGGATTAATTTTTACCGTGAAGGTGGCGGTTGTCCCAACATCGTTCTTATGTCAACTGTTGTTTACCATGAATATGGACACGGTATCACTCAGTTTTTATACGAGCCTAACGACCTGCCTTATTTTGGTGAGAGTGGTGGTTTAAATGAGGGATGGTCGGACTTCATCGCCAATTGTATCACCGACCAGGCGCTTATGGGGCGGGGATGGAGTGGTCCGGGAACGTACCTGCGCTCATCTGATAACAATAATCAGTATCCCGGCATTGAATGTGGTGGCGAACCACACTGCATGGGTGATATCATGGTAGGGGCGCTCTGGCATATGCGGGCGATGATGGTCGATAATTATGGCGATGGTATTAAACCATATGTCGATAGCCTGTGGCATTACGCTCGTTATGCTTTGCCGATGAATTACTTCGATTATCTCTGGCAGTTGTTGTTATATGATGATGATGATAGTGATATTTACAACGGTACGCCTCATGCCCCAGAGATAATTTACAGTTTCGTTTATCTGCATAACATAGACCCGGGTTTCAGGATTGAAATCGAACACACTCCTCTGGGCGATTCTGAGGATTCTTTAAACGCTTTTCCCATTAGTGCTGAAGTTACAAGCTTTTTCCCTATTGAGGATGGTTCTGTTGTAACTTACTATACAACGGGTGAAGATTTTATTGAGGTGGAAATGGAAAATGTTAGTGGTGATATCTGGTCGGGAGAAATATCACCTCAATCTTTTGGAACCACGGTTAGTTACTATATTCAAGCGGTTGATAATGCGGGTATGATTGCCACCGACCCTGAAGATGCTCCTGATTCTTTATATAGTTTTTATGTAGGTTACGATGTTATCCCGCCTACGCTTGAATTGGTTTACAGTCCTCCCAACACAATCAATCTTTTTGGTCCCTATGGTCCTTTTATTTTCCGGGCATGGGATACCAATAGCATAGATACGACCAGTGCCCAGTTTCACTATGTAATCAATTTCGGTGACGAATCTGTAGTATCGATGGAGACCGGCGATCAGGAAGACGAATTCGTCCTGGAGGCTCTTGACCTGGGAACGGTGCTTCAGACCGGGGATATAATTCATTACTGGTTCACCTGCCAGGATGGGGCAATAAATCCCAATACCGGGCGTTTGCCGGAAGAGGGCTCTTTTACTTTGGAGATGGTTATAACCGAGCTGATTGATGATTTTGAGGATGGCCTTGATGAATGGCAGGTTGTGGGAACAGGCTGGGTGCATTTCGACCAGGGGTATAATTCATCATATGGCGTTAAAAGTAGCCTTGATGATTATGAGAACAACATGAATAGCTTGTTGTATCTGGTAGAACCATATAATCTATCGCTTTTTGATTATGTAAGGTTGGGTTTTATGCACAAAAACCTAATTCTTCCCGGAGACACCTGTTTTGTGCTTGCCTCTGTTGACCCTTCAGGTCCCTGGACAATCCTTGGAGCCATTAGCGGGTTTGACTATTGGAGCTACGATAGTTTTGAACTTGAGGGATTCAGTGGTCCTGGATACGATGAAGTATATGTTGGTTTTCAATTTGTATCAGATGATTCTGAAACGCTTTTTGGTATAATTATCGATGATATCGAGATTTCGATAGAACCTCCTGTTGGTTTTGATGAAGATGTTTCTATCCCTCGGATATTTGCCTTAAACCAGAATTACCCAAATCCCTTTAATATTAAAACAATCATTTCATTTAACATTCCTGAACCTTCAAAGGCAACTATCGATATTTTTGACATTCTGGGGAGAAAAGTAGCTTGTGTTTTTGATGGCTTGTTAGAAGCTGGCAGACATCAGATTCTTTGGGATGGCAGAAACTCTGATGGTGATGAAGTGACCTCTGGAATATATTTTTACAGATTGAAATCAAACGAGCGCTCGGAAATCAAGTCAATGACTTTGATTAAGTAGGGCTTCAATAAATTTAAAACCATCTTAATTTCAAGATGGTCTATATAAAATAAGTATTGGGAGAATCCCATATCTCCTCGACTTATTCCTATAATTTACTGTAACTTATAAGAAGTATAATCGTCAGCATTCATTTATTTTTTTGTAACTTTTTATGCTATTTAGAATTATGATTCTCTTTGTTTGACAACCTTATGGCATCGGTATTGCTTGGATATCAGGTGAAAGGTTGGATTATGTTGAAGATAAAAGATTCTGGACACATACTTGTGAAATTTATGATATCTTTGATTCTTGTATCGGTTGTATCAACTGTGGTTTTGAATTTTCACTCAGGTGTGAACCAGCAGGTCTATTATAAGGATTCGTCAAGTTCACAGTTGATTTTAACGAATGATGTGTTTGACAAAATAAGTTACCACCTTAAACTGGCTGGCTTTGCCAATAGCAGAAAATGCCAGTTTCTGGAGATTGATAAGGGGGAGAAATCGGATAGCCTGGTAGTCAGACATAACGATATTGAAATCGCGTTTTTTGTTGATTCAAACAATGATGAGAATAATGGAATATTATATACATCTGTTGATGGTTCGCGGCAGGAGATTTTAAAAGGGGTGAAAAATATAAGATTTGATAGAATTTCAACAGATAGGGTGGTGATAAATCTAACCTTATGTAATAATGATGATGAACCAGGAATTGTCTCGAGAAGCTTCTCGACATCGGTAAAGCTTGATTATTATTAGGGGGAGAATTTTGAAGAAATTAAGAAATTTGACAGTGATTGAATCTCTGGTCGGTCTTGTGCTTATATTTTTACTGTTATGTATAGTGATGGTTGCTGTTGTCCGGTCTGTTGGCGTTTCTGATGATGAAATTAGAGGAAAAGCAATGACCCTAGCGGAGACAAAGCTTCAGGCTATAGCGGAGAGGGATGAGATATTACCATCTCCGTATGCGCATATCGAGAGTTTTCTGGGAGGCAGGATAATTCGTATGGTGGAGATAAACGATCATCAAACAGACCCCTTGGTACCCGAGGGTATGCAAAAAATAGTTGTAACGGCTATCTGGATTAATCTTGATGGCAGTCAAGGAAAACAGGATTTTATCACCTATGTGGATAATAATGTTAAAGAGAAAATAATTGATAGTGTTGATGATGAAATTCAAAATAGAAGACAATCTAAGGAGACGTTATGAAAAGATCAAACACTTACAGGCAGACTGGGTTTACCATGATAGAGATGATGATAATGATAGTTCTTATCGGGATATTGGCTTCATTGACGGCTCCGAGTTTCTTTAATATGATGCCCAGGTTAAAACTTAAATCTGAGGCCAGAACAAATCTGAATTATCTTCGTCTTGCTAGAAGTAAAGCCATTTCCGACAACAGCCAGTATGGCATTTACTTCGATGTTAACAATGGTAACCTTGTTTACTTCAAAGATACTCATGACCTCCAGTTTGCATATTATCTTGCGGGTCAAGATTCTTTAATTGAGGGACCAATTTCCATGGCAAGCAATGTCTCCTATAGCAATTGTACGTTTATGAGCAATTGTGTGATTTTTTACTCTAACGGTTCAGCTTCAACTTCCGGCTCGATAGATGTAGTCGATAGTGAGTCTGGTAATTCATATACCATCAGTGTCTTAGCCTCAACCGGTAGAGTTAGGCTTCAGTAATATAGTGTTTTGCCGTTAACTTTTGGTCTGTATTGGCACTTTTTGGTTTTTTTACAGTTATAATCTTTTTATAGTTTTTTTGAACAGAAGCATTCTGAACATTTTTTAGTTTCATATGTATTTTTTTTATTTTTGCCGTTAACTTTTTGAATATAAAGACGATATTATTTTTGACATTAGTAAGAAAGGGGTTAAAAACACCTTGACACTTTTAAGCGGTTATGTTAGAATTTTCACTGGTTTGATGTAAAATTTAAGGAAAAGGGGCGGAGATGGCCTTTTTGGGTAGAAAATCGAGACCAGTTGTTGGGCTGGATATTGGGGCAAATTCCATAAAATTAATAAAACTTCAGTACAAGGCTGGCAGTTATGCTTTGAAAGCTTTAGCCATAAAAGAACTTCCAATGGGAGTTATTATGGCCGAAGAGATAAAAGATAGAGATGCGGTTATTTTTGATATCCAGAGTTTAATCGACCAGACCGATCCAAAGATGAAAGATGTGGTAATTTCCATATCTGGTCATGGTGTTATCACTGACAAGGTGGTCATAGACAGGAAAACGGGGGCGGAAGCTGAGCAGGCGATACTTTTCGAAGCCGAACAGAGAGCACCTTTTGATGTGGAGGATGTAACCCTTGATTATCATATTATACGGGATGACCCGGAGACAAATAAAATGGAAGTCCTGTTAGTAGCCGCCCGAAACGAGTTCCTTAAAAA
Organism: candidate division Zixibacteria bacterium 4484_95; assembly: GCA_002085375.1. Taxonomy (GTDB): domain Bacteria; phylum Zixibacteria; class MSB-5A5; order UBA10806; family 4484-95; genus 4484-95. Next base: position 20,229 of record NATP01000008.1, read on the forward strand.
TTATCTCGATTTGATTATCGATGCCGGCCTAAAACCGGTGGTCGTTGATACCGATGCCTTTGCTATATTAAACGCTTATATGGTAAATTATGATATCGATCCTTTAAGGGTCATAGCTTTGGTGGACATAGGATTTGATGTTACTAATATAACTTTTCTGAAAGAGGGTTATTACCATTCTACTCGTGATGTTTCGAATGGTACGAGATTGATTTTTGATGCTGTTTCCAAGGAATTTCGTTTGAATCAAGAGCTAACGTCCAATGTTATGAGGGGCGAATTAGATTCATCGATCGACCAGGATATGTTTAAGGCAACCATTGTTACCGCTTCAGAGGAACTGGTGGCAGGGCTTGAAGTGGCCATTTCATATTTCAAAAGTTACTCCGGAGCTGAGAAAATTGACTGGATAGTTCTCTCTGGCGGTGGAGCCTTAATTCCGTTTTTACCTGAAATGCTTCAGGCTAAATTGTCGATACCTATTGAAATCTGTAATCCTCTCAGGAATATCGAATATGATCCCGACATGTTTGTCGAATTCCGACCCGAAAATGTGGCACCACTTTTAGCTGTGCCTGTTGGTTTAGCGGTCAGGAGGGTTTAAATGATTGAGATTAATCTTCTGCCCAAAGAATATCAGAAGAAGAAATTCCGATTAACTCTTGAGAAAAATGCCCTTTACGTCATAATGGGAGGGGTGGTAATATTAATTTTATTGTCCGCTTATACCATATTTTTCCAGGTTCTTCCAAGTAATAGTCTTAATAAAAAAATTGAAATAGCCCAGGCTGATTCAGCAGCATTATCCTCAGAAATTCTGATGGTAAATGAGCTGACAGAAAAAAAGAACAGACTTCTTGCCAGGATGTCCACTATCGAGCTTTTAGACAAGAACAGGGAAACCTGGATAAATTTCATCTCCGATTTAGGGTCCAGGATACCTGATTATTTGTGGCTTATAGAGTTTACACAATCGCCACAGATAACAGAAGAAGGTGGGGGCAATATAAAAGCTTCTATTCAGGGACGGTCGTTTTCACTAAATAGCTTGGCGACATTTCTTATCAGATTAAAAAAATCTCCATATTTTAAAAACATTGAGATTTCCAAAATACAATTAGTTGAGGAGAAGAGTGCGGAAGTTTATTCGTTTACTATAAATTGTGACCTTTACTTAAACCAGGCAAGCGAGGCACTGGCTCAAAATAAGACGATAACTGGGAAGTTAGTTGCCGGGTCTGAATTCTAAATAAAGACCTTTACCGGTCTTAAAATCCTGTGGGAGGGGATGTATGGATTTTAAAGACCCCAAAAAACAAATACTCATCCTTGTAATTTTAGGGTTTCTTATCCTTATATATATTTGGTATTCCAAGTATTATACTCCTTACTCTGTTAAGATGGAGCAGGAAAAGGCTCGTTATGAAAGATTGCGGACTAATATACATGCGGTCAAGCAGAAGGCATTGAGTCTTGATTCCTTAAAACAGGAATACGATGATATCCAGGGCAAGTATGAAAGGTATAAACTTCTTTTACCGGAGCGAAAACAAGATGAGAATTTTTTATCCCAGCTTCATATAGCCGCTCAGATTACCGGCTCAGCGGTATTAAGCGTTACCCCGTTAGAGCCAGTAGTAAAGGAGTTTTATATTGCTAACAATTATGAGGTGGAACTCAGTTCAACCTATGACAGGCTTGGTAACTTTTTCGCCAAAGTTGCCAATTTCCCATTTGTGGTCACCATTTCAAATGTTCAACTAAAAACTGTGGATATGTCATCTGGCATAGGACCGGCTAAAAGTAAAAGACGTAGAGATCACAGCCTCTCTGCAAGTTTTAAGCTAACTACTTATAATATCCAACAGGGAGGTCAGACACAATGAGATTTATATTAAGTATAGCTGTTACGTTTTTATTATTTGATGTTAGCCTGGCCGACATTACATTGGAAGATATCGCCATTTCCAAACATGGCGATTCCATATATGTTGATATTTCAACCTCACAACCCTGTTCTTACAATCATTTTCTTACCAAATCTGCACCTGAGAGGATAGTGATTGATTTTGAGAATACTATAAATAACTGGTTTCAGAAAAGGTTTTATGACCTTCCTCTGAAGTCAATTGCTAGTGTAAGAACCAGCCAGTATAAGATAAAACCTGATTATATAACAAGGGTTGTACTTGATGTTAACAGGCCGGTTAAATACACAACCGATATGCTGTCAACAGGGGTTCGGATAAAATTTCCGGCTGTTGCTGGTGAACAGAATTTTAACCTCTGGAGTGCAAAAAATAGGGTGCGTTCAACTGACCGGATAAAACCTTTAAGTAAATCTATAAGTAAAGAACCTGTTATAAAGAAGACGATAACGGCTAAGAAAAAGAAAGGTTTAAAAATTGAGGCTTTCCCAAAACGGAAACTTGTAACATATAGATCCGGTGGGTATCGCGATCCGTTTAAGCCATTAATCGGGACCGGGGGAGTTCAATTGATAGCTGGTAAACTTCCCACCATCGAAAACCTGAAACTTGTAGGTATAATCGAGGAGGAATCTGGCAATAGAGCTTTATTTGAGGATTCCGAAGGTAATGGATATATTTTAAAGCCTCTCGACCCTGTTAATAATGGGTATTTAGTCTCTGTTAAAAAAGACAAGGCGATTTTTCAAATAACGGAGTATGGTTGGACACGAACAGTAGCCCTAAATCTGCAAATAGATGAATTAAAATAAGGAGAATAATATCATGAAAGATATTAAAATCATATCATTACTTTTAGTGGCAATTATCGGAACGGGTTTGTTCCTGACAGGGGGTGGAATACTGTTCAGCCAGGTACCAGGATCAACTGAGGAAGCTTTGATAGAACAACCCCAGGTTATAAAAACCCTGTCTTTTACCAATGCCGATATCAGGTCAGTAATGATGTACC
>NATP01000063.1 GCA_002085375.1 candidate division Zixibacteria bacterium 4484_95
GTAATACGCGATATTTTAAAATCATCGCCTTTTTAGCAACGGGTAATCTTAATTTTACTCAATTCAATAGACATTACTTACCCATTTAAAACTTTAAAGAGCCAGATCTTTTTTGTGCTTGCATCATGGGCAATCAATCTAACATTGGGACAAATGGTGCAGTTGTCACCTATAGAAATCAGGAAGCAATGGGAAGGATCAAAGAAGAAGGTATCAATGATGTCAACATTTTTGCCTAAGGTGAGGCCATTTGCTGTTAGCCTGTTTATATAGGATTGTCTTCTTTTCTTCAATATGTGGTGATATAGGCTGCTCAACATTTTCGAGATCTACTTCATGAGTTTATCATTAGCCGCCCCAGTTAAATCCGCTACGCTGTCTTTTTCAAAGAATTTAACGGGGCAGGCACAGACGGACGCAGACATTTTTAGACATTTTCATCTGTCGACTTGACAGGTGAAAAACTATCATGCCCTTTGGGCAAATTTAGAACCATTCGCTTAATTTCAGCTTTTTCATTTTGAAAATTAACTAATAATCCCACCTTGTGGCCAGTTGCCTTTAGGTAGTTTAATAATTGTGCCTCATGCAATTTGGTTAGCTTTTCAACGGTTTTAAGTTCTACGATAACCTTATCTTCAACCAACAAATCCGCAATGTATTCTCCTACATTTGTGCCTTTGTAGTTCACCTCAATTGGAACTTGATTTTCAGCTCTTAACCCTCGCTCCCGAAGTTCGATAAGCAGGGCATTCTCATATACCTTTTCCAAGAACCCAGGCCCTAGGGTTTTATTGACTTCAAATATTGCCCCATTGATTATGTATGTTATTTCATTAATATCCATTTTATTAATTAGCCGCAGACCCTCCATAGGTGGGCAGGCGTGAACTTTGAACCGTAACCTATTACTATTAAAGCTTGATCTTTTCAGTGTCGGTATATTCCATTACAATTGGAAAGATAACTCTTAAATATCTCTCTAATACTTTCCTTGTATATTCTTGATTCTTTATTATCGGCATCATCAACCTAACAAATGCAGCGCTTGTGCGTTTGAACTGTAGCCTTTTAAGCAGAATTCTTGTTCTTAATTTAGCTTGATTTGGTGTTATATAGCTATCATTAACAAAGTAATAGAGTACAAGAAGCCTCACTTTGTTTCGTTCGACAAGGAGTTTTCCAATTGGGTAATCTTGGTAGCCATTTATTTTCACATGATAAATGCTTTTTTCCTTTACTTTATTACCCACGCCACCGAGGCAGGCCTCCGGTGCATGAAAGGCAACTTCTTTGTCATCGTACCATGTGATGGCAAGATTGACAGTTTCCCCATCAGGAGAGCGATAATCCCGTAGAATGCCATAAGGGGTTTCCAGGGATTTGAAAACCCAGTCCTCCATCGGAATATTTTTCCCAGACCACTCTCCAATCTGCAAAGGAAATGAGAACAGTTTTTCATTCTTTATAGACTCAATATTATGGACTCTGAAGACTGCGAGGGAAGCGGCGAGGGTAAGTATAACTACGATAAGGTATTTTTTGTTCATTGAGTTCATTGAGTTCATTGAGTTCATTGAGTTTGTTGGGTTATTTGGGTTGTTTGAGTTGCTTGGGTTTGTTGAGTTTATTGGGTGACTTGTGTTTGTTGAGTTTATTGAGTTTATTGGGTTGTGACTGCAAATATTTGATAAAGCCGGAATCAAGCTTTGAGACAGTTTCTGCCTGATTAAAGATCTGTTCAAATGTCTCTTTAGAGATATAGTTCTGGTCAAGGGCTACATAGAGCTGGCTTTGAACTTCAGCCACAGAGCTTTTTGAGATAAATAGAAATTGAATGAATTCGTTATTGCTTCTGCGGGAAAATCCCTCAGCTATGTTAGACATCGAAGATACAGCAGCGCCCTGGATTTGATTAACCAGTCGATAATCTCTCTGAAATTTTTCACTACCATTAATAGCATCATAAATCATGTTCACCAGCTTTCGGGCTTCCTGCCAGGCCTCTATATCCTCAAAACGGGTTATTTTCATAGTTAGAAGGGTTGCTTGGGTTTGTTGGCCCAGTGAAATACGCCTTGCTATTGCTTACGCAAATTTCACCCCAGTACGATCTACCGGACCTACGGGTCAAGCGGGGTAAAGGTTTGTTGCCTCAGTTAAATGGCTTTCAGCCCTAATGAAATTCCCTTACGGGGCTGCAAATGCAGCATTTCATGGGGTAAAAATTTCACCCCATTTGAACACCCCCATGTACCATCTTCCGGAGCTACAGGGCAGGCAGAGGGTGCCCGGTTCAACGGGGCGGGCGCAGATGGACACAGACATTATCTCGATCGATGGATGTTTGATGATGATCTTGACCTTACCCAACTCATAAAACTCCGAAAGCCCCCTTCTACATCCTTTTCAAATTTAGACGAGTCAATTACATTATCCTGAGAACCGTCGTGAAAGTGATATGGATAGGTTGAAACATAGTAACTCAGGTTGTCGGGTTCACCGTTCAAAGTTCACGGTTGACATCCATTCAATAAGGCGTGGCTTGTGGCAAGAATTGGATGAAAGCCAAATCTATCCAGGAGTTTTCTGGACAGCCATACATCGATAAAATCTCCTTTGGTTAGCATTATTCGAAGCTTGGTTCCTATAAATTCAGTTGCATCCACAATGTCTGAAAATTCGATTTCAGCGATTCTTGACAGTTCTTGTAAAGAAACCATTACAGCTTTCCCATATGACTAATTATTAAATCTCTTTCCGCTTCAAGATTGTCAAAAGTGAAATAATCTTCAAATGCATCTTCTTCATGGAACTTTCCTTCTTGCACCATTCTGTCAAACTCAAGAACACTACTGACACCGTATTTTTTTGGAAGAAGAAACAGCTCAGATTCTATAACCTTCAGGTTACGCTTTAAAAATATTTCTATGCTTTCTTTTAGTAACACCTCAGGCTTCATACGCAAATCTTTAGCTAAGTATTTTAAATTTGTCATAGAGCCTCCTTAAATTTGTTAGCCAAGGCTTACCCTGGTGAAAAGCAGGGGCCTCAGTTAATGAAGTTAATCTGATTTTTTTCTCTCAATAATCCTGATGAATAATACAAGGGCTATAAGCCCTACTATAAAAACAGCCATACCTGACATGGTATGCAGGTAACTTTCCGGAGATGCCTTTTCTATGCCGTAGTGATTGGCAATATAAATTAGGGAGGCTATTCTGGCGCCATTCAAAAAAAATGCTAAGGGAAAGATAAATGCCAGGATTATGAAACGCATCCATATTTTTATATTTGTGAAGTATAAGAATAATAGTCCTAAGGCCAAAAAGGAGATAATGGACTTCATGCCATTGCAGGGTGTGCCCACAACAAGAGATGTGTGCTCTAAATTAATCTTAAAGCCCTCCCTGAAATAGGGAATATTTATCAAGTCAATCATCTTTAACCCTATTGTGGTAGCCAATGATTTAGAAGGCAGTCCGGCGATGTTGAGAAAATTTGATGGAATAGGGAACATAAATACAAGAAAAAGCAAAGGAAATGCTATCTCTTTCGATATTTCTCTGCCAAAGAGGTAAAGAGAAGATCCGATAATGTAGAAAAGCATTGCAAATCCTGAGAGGAAGTTAACATCTCCCATGGTTCCAAATATATGGAGCAGTAAAGCAAATATTAGAATTATCAGACCTATAATATCTGTTGATGGTTTGATGGTGCCTAATGTTTCCTTTTTAGTATAGAGCAAGAAGGCGCTGATAAAAGGGATAAGGTAGCCATGGGAGTAATATGAATCCTGTTGGGAGTATTTATAGTGCAGCCAACCAAAGGTGTGATAATAGCACAGGATAAAAGCGCCAAACAGGAGAAGGTATATGAGATAATGTATCCGGTTGGTTGGGTTACTTGGCCCAGTGAAATCCGCTGCGCTGTTACCTACGGTAAATTTCACAGGCTTAAGGTTTGTTGCGTTCATTGCGTTCGTTGGGTTCGTTGGGTTCGTTGGGTTCATTGGGTTCATTGGGTTCATTGGGTTCATTGGGTTCATTGGGTTACTTGAGTTGCTTGGGCTTGTAGGATTGTGACTGCAAATATTTGATAAAGCCAGAATCAAGCTTTGAGACAGTTTCTGCCTGATTATATATCTGCTCAAATGAATCTTTAGAGATATAGTTCTGGTCAAGAGCTACATAGAGCTGACTTTGAACTTCAGCAGCAGAGGCTTTGGATATAAAAAGATATTGGATAAACTCTTTATTACTTCTGCGCGAAAATCCCTCAGCGATATTACTCATCGTTGATACTGCTGCACCTTGCAATTGATTTACCAAGCGGAAGTCGCTCTGAAATTTTTCACTGCCATTAATAGCATGATAAATCAGGTTTACGAGCTTGCGTGCCTCTTGCCAGGCTTCGATATCCTCAAAACGAGTTATCTTCATGGGAGCTTGCCTAGTGCTGTTGCTTGGGTTACTTGCGTTTGTTGAGCTCAAAAATTAACACAATAAACTCAATGAACCCTTGAAACTCAACAAACCGTCTACTCCGACAGGTTTGCAAGAAGGATTAGAAGTTGTTCGGCGACTATTTTGCGCCCCTTTTTATTCAGGTGACCGCCATCATCAGTGTAATCTGGAACAAGGGAATAATAATTCTCTCCATCTTTTGTAAATGTTTCCATTCCCCCATCCGGATGTGTTGATTCCATCTTGGCAAGATCAAAAATAGGTTCCTTGCCCTCAAATTCATTTCTGAGTAGATCATTGAATTCATTTCTTTTGATATTGTGTTGGTTGTCAAAGAATCCCCCATTTTTCCCTACTATTTTTTTTATCAAGGATTTTAATGAACCTTTTGATTTTTTAAGTAGTGGTACGGTGAAATGAATAAATGTTGTCTTAGGGTATTGTTTTTTTAGCAATAACATTGTGCTTTTGTATTCAGTAAAAAGCTTCTGTATATCTGTTCCAGTGTCTACATCCACAAAACAGAATTTGAAGAAAGCGATGTTTGCAGTGTCTCCGATTCCTTTTTCCACAAAACTTGCAAATGCATCAATTTTGGATTGCGGATTATCATTTTTCCCAACACTGGAATGGGCAAAAATGCCTGTTTTGAAATCAGCAGGATCAGCGGTTTCCACAATATTAAGGTTTATCTGAGAATTTTCTTTCATCAGGTCTTTGATACCATTTATAATGTTATTTCCAACTGACTGGTGGCCAAAATAGATTTTCTTTTCAGAGAGCTTTTTCCACGCAGAGTCTGGGATATCTTTGATGGAAGGGGAGTGGGTTGTTTTTTCCGGCATTTTTCCTCCATTGCAAGTAGTTAAAAATATTGCTAAGAAAAAAATGATTAATAATGATTTTATTTTACCGAGCATGCTTGACCTCGCTTATTTGTTTTTTTTATCGAGCCATTTGGTTACTGGTATAGCTGATAGCTCATAGCTAATAGCTGATAGGTGATAGGTAATAGCACATAGCTGATAGCTCATAGCTAATAGGAATTATACCAAAAAATATTCATATATTTTGAGTTTTATTAGCTCAATTAAGAGCTGTATAAGAGAGACTCTTTCATCTGAACTTTGAACATAGACTTTTATGTTATTATGTTGAAGAAGATTTTCAAAACTGATTTTAACCCTATCTGTATGTTCTGGAGAGGAGATCAAGATTAGGCTCCTATACCTCCTTTCTGTAATGAGCTTTGAGATGCCTTTTGCCTCGGATAAGGTGCCAAAGAATCCTTCTCTTATTGATATTGGTTCAATATTTTGTTTTGGAACACCAAATCTTTTTAGTTGCAATATTGACCATTCGTCGTTAGTGAGGTTTCTTTGTAGATCCGGGCTGTATTCTGTTATCCCGGCACGGTGAAGAACGAGTATTTTTTTGGATATCCCATCTTGATAGAAGGTAGCAGCGGTTTTAAATTTGAGCTTGAGACTGCTCTGAGAACCAGCTAATATGTAAATTGCATCGACTGTTGTTGCAAATGGTAGTGGGTCTATGCAGATCAGTTCCTTCCTTATCAAATTTTCTATATTTGTGCTTAAGATATTTGAAGGGAAAATTAAAGTCCATAGGACAAAGAAAGAAACGAGACAAGTGCATGCGGCAATGAATAGAATTAGCTTCTTAGCTAAAGGCTTCATCTGCGTAAAAGATCATAAAGATGAATAGCCAGAAAATGTAAATCATAATTATTGATTTTATCAGCTCACCGCCGCAGCCATTTCGAGCTTTAATTTTTCTATTCGTGAACGAACCGGCTTTAATTCTGTTACTGTGATATACACAATAGGATTATCTTTTTCTGCTACGCTTTGCCCTGTATTTCTAGCCCATTCATTAAATTCTTCATCTCCATCAATTTGTACAACAACAAGCGCATTATCAGGTATTCTATCAGCGAATTCAGGATGCTCAAGAATATATCTGTCGAATTCGTGCACAAGCATAGCGTTTTTTTCAACAAATCTATTTGTGTCTGTCATGGGAAACCTCCCTTTAGGAATCTTTCTCTATAAATTTGCCAGTTTTTGTTTATATCATCGTCTGCAAAAGTTAAAGCCTCTTCGTAACTCAGGAAAAGATTTATCTTTCTGCGCTTGCCTTCAATATTATAGCAATCTTTATGTGCAAAATCATGAGCACAGTCATACCGAACTACCTCTCTCCATGCATCGCCAATTTGTATCTCGAGCTGAACTGTAAATTTTGTGACTTTACCCTCCTCCGCTATGTGATAATGCCTTTTTCTTGTGTCTATATCAAGCATAATTAAGTACTGTTTTTCGGACATAGCTATGGATTAAAAAAGCTGTTCAGAGTTTAGAAGGAATGGCATGGTATGCTTTAGCTCTATTTATGACCTTTCACCCAACCTTTACTTTGTGGGCAATTTCTTTCGCCAGGTTTTCTGTGATCCCCATGTGCGTGGGGAGGGTGATCAGGTTGCGGGCAATTTCTAAGGCTCCGGGAGTATTGGATTGTGGATCAGCAAGATACGGCTTAATTGTGTCCACGTCTGGAATCGCCTTCGGATACATACGCCTCACGCCAAGTCTCTTCAGATCCTTGGGTATGGTACCGGTGCTAGCCTTTGCGGGAAACCTTGTGTAGATTGGACTTGCATCATCAGGGACCAGAAAAATAAAGTCATCGTCAAAGGTTTCGTTATAAATCCCTGCCACACGACGTCGATGCAAATTTAAATCATCCAAGCTTGCAATGGTATTTTCTGCAAGGTTTTGCATTACTAGAGGCATACCTGAGACATTGAAATTAGGATCAAATATGGTCTCACCGAGCCCCAGGGGGAGCATCTCAGGAATCCAGTAACAAAATGGCAGCGACATGAATGGTGTTATGAGTGTGCTTGAAAGTTGAACATAGCCTTTACCGTCCCCGACCCTTCTCAAGTTCGAAAGAGTATCCAAGTCTTTTCCCACCATCGCTCCACCTCCACCCAATGGAAGTGGTTTTCCGCGACCAAAGCTGTAGAATCCGAAATCAGCCGCGGTTCCAAGAGGGCGCCCATTCATGGTCCCACCAAGTGCCTGGGCGGCATCCTCAATGAGGTATGCTCCCACATCTTTTCCTATTTCCTGAATCCTATTTACCGGAGTCGGTATTCCGAAAAGATGTTGTATAATAATAGCGAGAGTTTCCTCTCCTGCAGCTTGAGTCACCGAATCAAGATCTGGCTCAAGGGACAAAGGGTCGAGGTCGTATGTCCTAATTTTAAGCCCTGCCCTTGCCACAGATGCTGCAACTGAGTAGCAGGTGTAACCCGGGATTAAAACCTCATTACGTTCATCGTTGTCTCTCTGTTTAAGAATCTCAAGGAGTGAGCTTAGAAGAGATCTTCCGCTGTTTCCGAGAACGCATTTTTCCACTTTTAGATATATGCAGAGAGTCTTTTCAAAGTTACTCGATTTAGATAAAAGGGCAGATAGTATGGCGCGTAAAGGTATCTTGGTTTCAGCTGGGGGGTACCAGGCCAATTTTTTGAAAAATTGGCCAGCTGATAGCTCTAAGTTCATAGCTGACAGTGAAGAAGCTGAAAGCTCATAGTTAATAGTATTGAAAGACAAGAATTAATTCTGAATTGAGTTTATTAAGCCGGAAATCATTTTATTTATTTCTTCAGCTTCAGAATATAACCCCTCATAATGTGCTCCATTCAACCAGTTCTTTTTGTAAAATATATGAAGCATCGCAACGCTTTCATAAAGTGACCCTCTTGCAATATATAAAAACTGCTTAAACTCCTTTTTGGAAAATCGACCTTTCCCCTCAGAGATGTTTAGAGCTATCGACGTGCAAGAGGCTTCTAACTGCTCAATCAGCCTGTAATGTTTCCGTGGAGTCTCTATTTCATCAATTGTGTCTATTACGGAAACAGAAAAATCAAGTGCCCGCTGATATACTTTCAATTCCTCAAATGCAAATGCCATCTTTAATCCTTCCAGCTATGAGCTATAATCTATGAGCTGCGCATGTGCGCTCATAATCCAATATGTTTTCTTATCATTGGTCCTATAATTTTTGTAATTGGAACTGGTATTTTTTGCCAATATTGAATAGCCTTTTCGAACTTAGATTTTTCTGATGTCTCTTCGCTGATTGGCTGACCATTTAATGCAATATAATGCCAATGCAATGGTGTTGGAATAGCGCCCCACTGTTCCTTAAACTTATAGGTCCCTTCATCCGGAGATGATCGACCAAAGTCAAAATATCTAAAACCATTATTGCAGGCATATTCCAGCATTGTCCAATAAAGCAGCATATTGGGGCTCAGTCGGCTGTATTCTTTAAGGGCTGAGGCCCAGGGGTTTTCCAATGTACCTTTGAAGCCCACAATTAAACTGCAAGCAATGGGTTTATCATCCTTATAAACCATAACTATTTTGGATTTTTCTGAAAATTCTTCAAGAACATTTTGCATCAACTCCTTTGAATGGACTGGTGACCCAAGGTCTCTCATATTGACTGAAAAAACCTTGTAAAAATCATCTAAGAGCTCATTGCCACCAACTTTAGCCTTCAAGCCTTCTTTCAATGGTTTTTTAATTTGGCTTCTTAGTTTGGCTTTAAAGGATTGCATTAATACTTCAGAAGATTCTGGGAGATCTAGGAGCATGCGAACCTTGTGCGACTTCGTCACACAGTTTATTGAGTCTGTTGAGTTTCTTGAGTTTATTGAGTTGATCACCGATAGTGGCTCAATGTGGCGGAGTTCTATGTTCTCTACTTTTAAATCTCGGGCAAGTTTTATTGCTTCAGATAAAAGTGCTTTTTCTGTTTCCTGGTCATCAGCTAGAATACCACCAAGGTCGAAAAATGGAATAGATATGAGGCTGTTGCCGAAAAGGAAGTGTTTGAGATGGACGAGGGGAAAAATTCCAACCACATGATTGGAATTTAGCTCATAGCTGATAGCTCCCCAGTGAAACATGCTTCGCGTTTCACGGGGCAGGGATAGCTCATCGTTTTTAGCTGATAGCTTTGAGCTGTGAGCTGTGAGCTGTGAGTCCTCTGGCTCACGAGTGGCCATTAGATAATAAGTTTTGTGGCCATAAGTTTTATTAATAACGTTTTGCCAGCCGGACAAATGATAGAGAGTAGCTCTGGGATGATTGTGAATGTATTCGTCCCATGCCGGTGCATCGTCTTGCTCAATTGTTTTAACCTTAATGCTCATTTGATGTCTATAAATTGTTCACTTCCAGCAATAGAATATTAATGTGTTAGTGCCCTTGAAAAATGGCAAAGGTTTTGAAAAATTTAAAGGTAACTAATCCAAAGAAAATACCTAGGAAATCCAAACCGATATCCATATAGGATGCAGACCGGCCAGGAATAAATGATTGATGAATTTCATCCGAAACAGCGAATAATATCAAACCAAATAATATTAAAGCAG
>NATP01000064.1 GCA_002085375.1 candidate division Zixibacteria bacterium 4484_95
GTTGAGGTGAAGGTTGAGTAGAGGTAAAGAGAGAGGGAAGTTAACAAACGGATATCTTTTTAAGGCGATTGTCATTTTATTCTGGTCTACCGTTGTTTACAGCCAGACTTTACCTACTCTTCTGGAGATGCTGGCTTTATATCCAGAGCAAGATGCGATCTATATTGATATAAAGGACAGCACAGCTGTTAATTTTAAGGATAACGTTTATGTCTATAATCGATTTTTTCATTCGGAGGCTATGGTTTTGCGAAAAGGTGGGGGCGGTATCTCAAGCTCTGCTAGCCCGGTGCTATCAGAGCGCGATAAAATAGAGGTTAGCGCTTTTACCATTACCCCAGAGGGAGATACAATTACTGTTCCAGAGGAGGAGATAACGGCCCTCCAGCTTCATGGGAATAAGAGAAGATATGTGGTATCTTTTCCTGATGACCGTGCTGGAGCTGTTTTTGTTTTTGACTGGAGCATCCAGTCGGCCGAACCGGTGTTTTCGGGAAGGAGATACCTGGGAAGGACATATCCGGTTTACCATAATAAAACTATTATTTCAGCCCCTGCTAATTGGGTGTTTAATTTTGTTGTCAGACCATCATGTCTTTATGAGCATCATAGTTCTAATACTTATACTCATGGTGAAGAACTATGGTTAAACAATATCTGGGAGGTTAGGGCGTTACCTGGTTTAATATTCGAGGATGATAGTCCTCCTGTTTCGCAACTTATTCCATGTCTGTATTATGCTTTTTCCCATGATAAGAGTTGGTCTAACATAGAAAAGAATAAAGTTGATTGGTGCATGATAGCATCATCATACAGAAACCATCTGGAATCTTTAAAACGGCCAAGCCAGATGATAAAAAGAGATGTTAAAGCTATTTGCCAGGGAGTTTATAGTAAGCGGGAAAAAATACGTAAGATAATAGAGTTCGTCACTACTAGTTTTCGGGCTGTTTATTCAGATATCGACATTTCCGAGGCACCCGATGAACTTCTTAGCAGGGGTTCTGGTTCGCAAGCTGAAGCTTCTTTTCTTTTGGGAGCCTTTTTGAGAGAGGCAAATATTCCCTTTGATTGTATATTAATCTCGACCAGGGACAATGGAGAATTTATAAAGGCTCTTCCGGCGTTGTTTTATTTTAATCGGCTTTTAGTTGCGGCACGAATCGATAATGATACGATATGGATTGACCCGTTGTATCGGGGTGCTCCTCTGGGTGTGTTGCCGTTTGAGGACCAGGCGGTTGACGGTATCGTTGTAAAAGATAATTTTAAAGATTTTATCACTACACCTGTTTCCGATTACAGGGAAAACGGTCATGCCGTACATTTAAAGATATCTTTTAATGAAGATGGCGGTTTAATTGCTGAGGGGATAGAGCTGTTGTCGGGTTCCTTGAATATCGAGGAAAAGAGTGTCCTTCAAGGATTGACATCGCAGGAGAAGTATGAACGTTGGGCTAATATGACATCAAACGGTTTGCCAGGTTCATCATTAGAGGAGCTGGATTTTTCTGATATATATTCCGATATAAATCCGTTCAAAATAATTTACAAGCTTGTAGCACCTGAATATCTTAACCCGAAGGATACGAGGCTATATATTCCTCTGGATATACTTGGCAGATGGCGGATTTCTAAAAATTATAATAATAGAAAACTGCCCATAGAACTTGGGCGCCCACATTTTCAACAGGAAAGGATAACTATCGAGATACCTCAAGGATTCAAAGTTGAATATCTTCCTGATAATTTTACTCTTACAAGTTATCTCGGAGAAATATTTTCAGTGGTGGTTGTTACCGCCAATACTATAACGATAACTCGTGGCCTAGGTATCAAACCATATCGGCTTAAAATCAGTGCTGCTGGAAGCCTAAATGGTTTTTACAGCAAAGCGATGGATCAGGCGGGGAAATATATAGTTTTAAGGAGATAGTATGCCGGAATTGCCGGAGGTTGAAACCATAGCCCGAGATTTGGCTTTTGCGTTGGAAGGGCAGAAAGTCAGGAAAATGAGATTGCTTGACCCAGTTATCCGTGAAAAAGGGGATTACCAATCGCCGAATATCCTTGAGAGAAAACGCCTTTTGGGGATCGAGCGTCGTGGGAAAAATCTTATATTTCATTTTTCTGGAAACATAGCGATGGTGTGCCATTTAATGATGACAGGGCGTATGATTTTGGATTCTGAACATGGATTAAAAAAAAGATATTTACGTTTTTTCATAGAGTTTGAGAGGTCGAGACTTGATTATTTTGATGTCAGAAAATTTGGGCGAATCTCTTTTTTGAAAGAAGAAAACGTAAAAAACCATCCTCGCTTGAAAAAATTAGGGCGTGAGCCATTCTCAATAAACTCAGAACAGTTCGCTCGTATTGTAAAAAAAAGGTCCAAAGCCATAAAACTTATCTTGCTTGACCAGGAGATCATATGCGGTCTGGGTAATATTTATGCTGATGAGTCTTTATTTGATGCGGGTATAAGGCCAACCCTGCGGCCAGACAGAATATCTGTATCTAGATTGAAACATCTTCATAAATCTATTAAAAAGATTCTTAAAAAAGCCATACGAAAACGAGGAAGTTCTGTCGATGATTACATTGATGGTTTCGGCAGAGCCGGTAGGTTTCAAAATATGCTTAGCGTTTATGGTCGAACAGGTAAAGCATGCAAGAAGTGCCAGACATTGATAAAACGGATGGTTCTTGGCGGGAGGTCAACTCACTTTTGTCCAAAATGCCAGAAGTAAAGAAAAAATATAAACTTGCTTTGGCTCTTGGTGGTGGTGGTGCACGAGGGCTTGCCCATATCGGTGTTTTAAAGGTTTTGGAAAGAGAGAAGGTCGATATTGATTTGATCGTTGGCACATCTATAGGTGCAGTCGTGGGCGCCATGTATGTTCAGTATAGAAACGCTGAAGTGATTCAGTCTAAGATTTTATCATTCCTTGATGATTTCATTGAAAAGAAAGGTTGGCTGAAGGTTCTGAGCGATAAACAGAAGGGAACTAAGCATTCTCTTTTTAATGAGTTATCATACTACATACAACGCCGTTACCTGGAGATTAAAACCCTGACCAGAGTCTCGCTTGAGGATAAGAATGCTCTTTACGAACCGTTGAAGAATATTCTTATCGATAATGATATCGAGGATAACCAGGTTTCATTCGCCGCAGTCTGTTTAGACCTTATCCAGGGTGTTCCAGTTGTTTTGGATAAAGGACCGATAATCGATGCTGTTTATGCATCATCAGCAATAGAGGGTATATTCCCTCCGCTTGAGCATAATAGTGGTCTTTTAGCAGATGGCGGGCCGGTAAACATAACACCGGTGGAGGTTGCATTTAAACTTGGTGCTAAGAAAGTTATTGCTGTGGACGTACCTTATGGTTTTCATAAAATGGAGAAGTTCAACAATGGCCTTGAGATAATGATGCGAGCTGACAGTATAGGTCTTCGCCGATTAAGGGAGATAGAACTGTCATTGGCAGATATAGTGATTACACCAAACGTCAGTGCGATTCACTGGGCAAATTTTACCAAAGCCAGCCAGTGTATCTGGCAGGGTGAATTAGCGGCACAGGAAATGATGCCTCAAATAAAAATTGCGTTGGCCAAAAAAGGTTGGTTGACAAGAGTAAAAGATGGATTAAAACGATATTTTAACCCCCGAAATTCCAAGGAAAGAAATCTTTTTATCAAAAGATAAACCTGATAGATTTATTCATGAAAGGTTAATCTGTGATTTTGTTTTCATTAAATATTTTTCTCGTAAAGCCGGTAACGTTTATATGGCTTAGAACCGATCATCTCAAGGGCTCTATTCATAAGTGTGTTGTCCTCGAGTATCCATGACAGTTCACCCCACTTGTAACCTTTTCTTAAGCCGTTTCGATATGTATCAATATAGAAGATGTTATCTATTCCGCGTTTCTGATATTTATGGACTATTCCCATCGCCAGGGTGCGAACTCCTTTAACGCTTTTTTTGATTTTGGTATGCCAGATAAATTTGAATAATCCGAACGGAAACAGTTTACCGTTCATCATTTTGAAAATTGGGTTAAGGTCTGGTAGAGACAGCGAGAAACCGGCAGGTTCGCCGTTAGAAAAAGCGATAAACACAAGATCGGGATCGATGATTTTTTTGAAATCATCGGCGGTATGTAATATCTCTTCTTCGGTCATCGGCACAAAGCCCCAGTTTTTACTCCAGGCAGCATTATATATCTCTCTGACGATCTTAAGCTCTTTTTTGAAATTAGATAGATCGATCGTTCGCACCTCTATATTCTCTTTTTTTCTTATGAGGTCAGCAATCCTGATGACATTACTGGGTATTTGTTTAGTATTATCAAGGAAGTAGGCGAGGAGGTCTTTGGCTTTGACAAAACCGCATTTTTCGGCCAACTCGAGGTAATAGGGTGGATTATATGGCATCATAAAGACCGGCATCTTGTCAAAGCCATCAGCCAGAAAAGCCCACTCGTCGTTACTGGAGAAGTTTGCCGGGCCGAGAAGTTTGGTCATACCGTTAGCCTTGACATAACTGGTAGCAACCTCAAATAAGTCATTGGCTAAACCGAGGTCATCAGGGCAGTCGAAAAAGCCAAAAAAACCGGTTTTCTCGTTATGAAACTCATTGTGTCGGTTGTTAATTATACCAGCTATCCTGCCAACAGGGTGGTTGTTTTTTCTAGCTATGAAAAGTTTGGCATCGGAATGCAGAAAAAATGGATTTTTGCTTTTATCGAAGAATTTCCTGCTTTCAGATATTAGTTGAGGAACCCAAAAAGGGTTGTTTTTATAGATTGAGAATGGAACCCTGATAAAATCATCTATATCGGATTTGTTTAAAACCTCTTTTATGCTGTATTGTGTCAAAACTAATTTATACCCCCTGATTTTTCATATTAAATAATATTGAATTTTTTCCCTGTTTTGTAAAATATCTCTAAGACCTTTTCCAACTGCTGGTCAGTGTGGTTTGCGGTATAGCTTGTTCGGATAAGTCCATTGCCAGGGGGGACAGCAGGTGAGATAATTGGGTTAGTGAAAAGACCGGCATCTGTTAACTCTTTCCAGAATTGGAATGTTTTCATATCCTCACCGATATAGACCGGGATTATGGGTGTTTGTGTGGTTCCGATATTAAATCCCATAGTCTTAAATTCCTTGTGCATATAGCGGGTGATATCCCATAGCCTCTGTCTTCGTTGGGGTTCTTTTTTAATTATCTCCAAGGTAGCTAAAACGGCTGCAACTGCCGCAGGTGGTAGCGAGGCTGAAAATATCAGTGGTCGGGAAAAATGTTTTATGTAATGAATAACATCCTCATCTCCGACGATGAATCCACCGATTGAGGCAAAAGATTTTGAAAATGTTCCCATGATGATATCGACTTTGTCTTCAAGATGAAAATGGTCAGCAGTACCTCGGCCGTTTTCTCCCAATACTCCCATGGAGTGGGCATCATCTATGAGTATGCGGGCATTGAACTCCTTGGCGATTTGTACAAGCCTAGGAAGCTTAACGATATCACCCTCCATAGAAAAAACGCCATCGGTGACTATAAGTTTACCGCTCTCTTTGGGGATTTTCATTATCACCCGCTTGAGGTCATCCATGTCGTTGTGTTTATATTTGATGGTATTACCAAAAGATAAGCGGCAACCATCAACAATTGAGGCATGGTCTGAACGGTCAATAAGGATATATTCGGATTTGCCTACCAGCGTAGAGATGGTTCCGAGGTTGGTTTGAAAACCGGTTGAAAACACCAGTGCCGCCTCCCGCCCCATGAAATCCGCAAGTTTTTCCTCAAGCTCGACGTGGATATCAAGTGTTCCATTTAAAAAACGTGAACCGGTACAACCCGAACCGTATTTATCTACAATTTTATGTATTTTCTGGATAACTTCGGGGTGATTGGTCAAACCAAGATAGTTGTTTGAACCAATCATAATCACTTTTTTACCATCAACAATAACCTCGGTGCCAGGTGCTGATGATATTTCGCGAAAATAAGGGTAGTAACCTGATTTCTGAACATCTCGGGCAGTAGTAAAATTATAACACTTATTGAAAAGGCTCATGTGTTTCTCCGATAATATGGGGTAGCTCCCTGAGGTGGAACAACTTTTACCTTAAGATTTAAAATCATTTTTAAAATATTATCTTCTTTTTATAAAATGTCAAGATGTAATTGTTCGTTAGTTTCTTAAAAACTATTTGCCATAACCTCCAACTTTTTTCTTGTTTCTATATGGATAATCTACCATGAACTTCACATAGAAATATTGAACAAACTTTTTGAGTATCCAAGAGGGTTTATTTGAAAAAAGTAAATATCACCTACCTATGTTAATCCTGCTATTGATGTTCCATATGATATTACCTTTTCTTGCCCTCTTCTTTTCCTATCGATTTAATCTTGAGAAGATAGGTATTATCTGTATCCAGGGCGATTTTGTGTATTTTATCTGATGGTTGGTTGTTTTTCATTGGCGTCACTCCCTGATTTTGGGAGACCTCACTTTGGTTGTTTATGGCTTAACGTAATCATCTTTTCTTTGATCTTATCAAAACCTTAAAGAAATTCCACATGGGGACTTTTTCCATATAATCTTTATAAAGTTTTCCAAATTTTTTTATATTGTATCCGGCTTCTTTTCTTGCTGATGTCCAAAAACACAAGATAGATAACGTACCTAAAGTCATTGAAAGAATTGACTGGAAAACCATGATTAAGGCTACAGACCAGATACTCATTCCCAGTGTCATTGGTTGACGAATGATGCTATATATTCCGCTGTCAAGAAAAGTGGTTGTGGCTGTGGGGTCTTTGGCCTTTGGTTTACCTTTATGTTTTAAAGCGTGCATTGATGCCGCAACTAAATAGGCTGAAGGGATATAAAGGATGAAACCGATAACCCGTATCAAAAAGATATCAAATAGCTTCAATGTTACGGTGTTACCAAGGGTTAATTCAATAACTAACAGGGTGAAAAAAATGCCTAAACCTGTGTGTATGTAAATTTCGCTAACCACATGTTTCCTGACAGCGTGGATTAACCATCTTCCATTGATTATCCATATGAGGCTACAGATGGTTACACAGATTATATAAGCCCAGATTTCTGTCATGACTTATTCCTCTGACAGACTGCTTTGTAGTAATTTGGAATTGGTGATCTTGACAGTTCTGCTACCACATCCCACTTCCAGGAAGTTTTGCCTTTCTTTCGCATTTGCATAGTGCAATAATTTTTCGGTAATATTGATCACTCGTTTTTCGTGTTTTAGTCTATTCATAGACCATTTTTCAATATTAATCATTTTCATTATTTAGACTTCCTCCGGATATTACTTTTTCCCTTTCAAAAGGTATATACGGCGTATTTATGATTAATTCAATAGCGAAAAAGGGGCATTGATTATCCTTTCAATACCCCAATATAGTTTTTTGAACGTTTTATAATTGCACTTAAATTTTTCTGTTTGTCTCACTCCTTCGGTAAAGTAGCCGGTGTTTGATGTATATTTCTGCTGAGAACTGCATAACCTGCCGGTGGTGTCTGCGGACACCAGAGAATGGAAGCGTTGTAGCCTTTGAAGAAAGCCACAAGGTAGGTTACATCAGAACCGGTAAACTGGCAGTTGCCGTTGACATCGCCGGCGGAGTATAACCAGCTCGAGGTGGAATCGTTCCAGCAGGAATCTGGTGGTGGATCACCAAGACCTTTGAAATAGCGAACACCGAATGTTACATCGTTACCCATGACATTGTCATCGCCATTGACATCACCTGGAACAAAATCGCATCCCGCTATGAAACACAGTTCACTGAAATTCTCGTTAAGCATGTAATAACCTATTCCGGTAGTATCGCGAGCGAAAGTTCTATCCATAGATAACTCAGGGTTTAAACCCGGTCCGAAACACTGAACTGTATCGCCGATCAGACCAGGGTTGTCAACCGACACGACGACAAATGTAAGTATTCTTGTTGGTGTATCGAAGTATAACCATGGATTTGGAGGACCGGATGGATTAGCGTAACCCACGAATGATTGACTTGACCAACCCTCCGGGTTCGGTGGATGGCCGAAAGGATCTGTCCAGAGAGCTATCTCCCAATCCGTTATCGGATAGTAAAATTCGCCCTCTATGTCACTGATAAGGTCGGCAATGTATTGGTCATAGGCGCCAAGACAGACATGCAGATCGGCTATATAAGCGCCCTCGAAACACTGAATATACACATCTACATTTATATTACTATTTGGAGAACCGGAAATCGGTGAACCATCTACGTTACCGTACCAGAGCGAAGCAAAAGAGAAACTGCGGTTGCTTACAGCGGATGTATCATTGCTATTGTTGAGGTCGCCCTCGAGGACTGTGTACGAAACAAATTCAAAGGTTGTATCTACAGTGGGTGTAAAAGTCCTGGAGAATGTAACTGTATCCACGCCATTGGGCATATCAACGATTGTGAAAGTGTCGGCAACCTCGGCTGATGATGAACCTGAAGTATAGACCTCGTAGATGACATCAAAAGTTTGTGTCTCGGTTCCATAGTTGGAAACTTCGGATTTAAGCGAATATTCAAGGCCGTTAAACATTGTATCTGGCATGTCAAGGATTGCTGAAACTCCAACATCCGAGTCATAGATTGTGCTGAGAATTAAGGTGCACGGTATGTCCTCATCCTGATGATTGGGGTCGTTGCTCTGGAGATTGATGTTGCCGATATATGTACCCTCACTTAACATCGAGGCATCAAAGGTGATAGTAACATCTAAGCTATCATGTGGATTGACCGTACCGGATGCTGGGAAAGCTGACAGCCAGTCTGTGTAGAATGCTATGGCCAGGTTGCTATGCATGTAAGAAGCATTGTAGACGACCTCAAGGCCATCACTGCCATTTTGGTTTTCGATACCGATGGAGCATTCATCCAGCCGTCCTGGGCCCATCTCAGCGTATTGATAGGTTATTCGCGCTGGCGCTACCAGGATAATCTGAAAAGTGAAGATGCCCTCCTGTCTCCAATCAGGAACGTGATCCCAGGTTACAATGGCTGTATCGGCATTGTTGGTGTAAAAATAGCATGTGCCGCCATGCTCTAAATTCATGTCATCGAAAAAAACAGCCAGCATGTTATTGGGTGGTTCAGAATTTGGTATAGGTGGGTTTCCCCACTCAACCGAGTTGCCGTCGGTAAACGAGGCCCAACCATTGGTACATGCATTTATAGAGGTAAATTCATTGTCATAGAAATAGAATGAGAATCCAAGGGGAAGCGGACCAGAATTGCCATCATCGATGTCAGAGCCGAAGTAAATAGGATTTCCAATGGATGAGATATCAATCCAGCTATATGTGGGTCCACCCGGCTCGTCGGAATCTATCCATCTGTGGCCGTAGTTGTCGGGACCTCCTTGACCGGTGATGATCGGTGGGAAATAAGGTTCATATTTCGCACCTGCTTTGCCATGGTCAGGATTACGATAACCCAAGGGCTCAGGTCTTTTTTTAATTCCCTCAGATGATGACCATCCGTTTTCATTATCATTTGAGAGAATGTCGATCTCAGTCCAGATGGAATAACTCAAAGGGTTATCACTATTGTTAGTAAGGGTGAGATAACGTTCCTCAATGCTGCCGGGTTGAGTGGTTACGGTAAACGATGTCGGGTCATAAGATAAAATGCTACCGATAGCTAAATCAAAAACGATATTTGCGGAGTAACCGCCATCAGTACCGACTGTAAGTTCAAATGTCATCTCGTGACCGACTGGACAAGAGTAATCAGCGGAAACCACAAAAACATCACCGGAGTTATCACCGATGCCACCATCAGGGGCAATGTCACCGAAATAGCCATCACCATCAATGATGGAAACGAAGGCGT
>NATP01000009.1 GCA_002085375.1 candidate division Zixibacteria bacterium 4484_95
TTTAGAAGCCGTTCTCACGATAGAGATTTTAGACAAGTATGTTTAACAACATTATAACCTTGACATCGTAAAACAAGATTTTTATTGATTTTGTTAGCATGGTTATATTATGCTTAAAGAGATTTTTTCGTTGTAAATTTAACCGTGGTGTTGGAGATAGTTAACCAGAATGAAAAAAACACCATTTTTTGTTGGAATTGTAGGCCACAAGAAAAGTGGAAAAACATCACTTATAGAGATTCTGACGAAAGAGCTTAAAAGCCGTGCTGTCTTCACGGGCTTAGGGTATGAAGATGAAGGTTTCAAGAATGATATTTTTCGAAAATGTGATTTTGTTTTTATTGAGGGAGATACCCATTCTGGTTATCCAAAGATATATGTAGCTGATGATAATAAATTAAGAGATGACATAAATGGCAAGATCGTTGCGGTCTGGGGTAAACAGATAGAGCTTGAAGGAGTGCCGAATTTTAACCTAAGTAGTATTGATGATTTTTGTGTTTTTCTGCAAACTCTTAAAAATTCAGATTTATAAAATTAGAAGTAACAGATTTTGCTTTACTTGGTTTTTAATTAATAGGATGGTGTTAATATGGTTGAAGAGTCAAGATTAACGGTGCGGTTAACTTTAAATGGCAAAGAGGCTTCATTGAACAATTTTGTCCAGCGAATAACCAGCAATATATTAATCGGGATTGTGAAATCGCTGAAGATTGACGATGAATTCAAGACAGCTGTTTTCGAGTTGAAAGTAGAATAACTATTACGTGTAAATTTAAAGTTATTTATTTTTATTCCTGAATTGAGCTTTCTTTTAATCTTTTTCTGAAAGCAGTCCAATTCCCTTTTAGGATAAATCTCAGGGTTGCTTTAATTGTATTGAAAATAAACTTTTTTATTCTATATTTGCAAGTTATGAAAACCGAATTGCCTGATGAGTCTTTAGTACGACTGATGGTCAATGGAAAATTTTTCAGTCACCTTTTATGTACGCCCGTACAGTTAAAAGAGCTGGCTATGGGTTGGCTTTTCAGCCAGGGGATAATTAAGGATATAGACGATGTTGTTTCTATTAATGCCTGTGATGATACTACGGATATCAACGTTTTTTTAAGAAGCAGTAAGATAGAACAATTTGAGAAATATAAACCAATTATTACCTCGGGTTGTATGGGTGGACAAATAAGCTCTCTCCATTATTTTTCGGAGTTGCCGGTTATCACCGGTAAATTCAAAATTCGGTTGAAAACTGTCATAGAGTTTATGAGGGAAACCGTGAAACGTTGTCGGGCAAAAAGCGATTCTGGGGGTATTCATTTTACGGTCATTTTTGATATAAATGACATTCGGTTTTAACCACCACTGGACGGATTTCTTCGGAGATGGTTTTCAAAGGTGTAATCTGCGGAATATCGCTGATGGTATCGCAAAGATCTGTGACCAATCTGGCGGTAGAACTGGCCGAGAAATGCAATGTAGTTTTAATAAGCCATTCATTGAAACGAAAACCCGGTATATATGGTAAAGAAAACCGGGTAATTCTGGATGGTGACTTTTAGGATTTAAATTTAGAAATCATTTATCTATACGATGGCTACAGCTATAATACTTACAGGCGGAAAAAGCAGTCGTTTCGGCAAGAACAAAGCTTTAGTGGAAATCGATGGTGAACCGTTGGCAAGGAGAATTCACGACCTCCTATTAAATATGTTCAATAGAGTGCTTGTCATAGGAGGTCAACCTGAGATGTTCAAAGACCAAGATCTGGAGGTAATTCAGGATCGAATACATGGTGTAGGTGCCCTGGGAGGGATTTATACTGGATTGGTTGAGTCTTCTGACCCCTGGATATTTGCAGTGGCATGTGATATGCCATCGTTAAATAATAAAGTTATAGAGATTCTAATCAAGAATATCGGTAATGAGGATATATTATGCCCTCGAATCGATAAAATCCGCCAACCGTTGCATGCGGTTTATCATAAGAGCTGTATCGAGAAGATAGAGATTTTAAAACATAGGAAAGACCTTTGTCTGCCACTTCTGTTTGAAAATGCCGACGTCCGTTTTCTTTCGGATAGTTATTTTAAGGATGTTGATAATTATAAGTCGTCTTTTGTTAACTTTAATACCCCCCGTGAATTGGAAAATCTTCTATAGGTTGATTGTATTATAACGTTAATTTAATACCTGTACTTATCTGTCGCCCGGGCATGGAAAATCCATATTCCTCATAGTAGAATGTATCGAAAATGTTATCTACATTGACATAAAACAGCAGATGATTTCCTAGTTGTTTCGAGAATTGTCCATTAAAAGTAGCATAAGATGGCACTGTGTAGTTGTCATACCAGGGTCTCTCAGAAACAGATAAGAATGACAAGCCCAGGTTAATGCCCAATCCGGGGTTATAATTGAGCATCATAAAAAACCTGTGGCGGGGGATTTCTTCAAGACGATTATCCGTTTCTCCATCCTTGCTATCGGTAAATGTATATGAACTGTTATAGGATATTCTTGTAAGATTACCATTGAGACTAAGCTCAATTCCCCTGGTGTAAGATGAAGCGCGGTTTTGATATTTAAAGCCCTTTCCTTTACGGTAAATCAAGTCTTTTGATTTACTATAGAATAGCGTGGTTTTGAAATCCTGTTTGAAGAATTGAGTGATATCGAGTCCGAAATCGACTTTCGTTGCATTTTCGGATTTCAGCTCCGAGTTGCCGGATGATTGGCTGTAAAGCTCGTGCACCGTTGGGAACCGACTTGAGCGAAGAATCGAAAAGCGAAGAGCCACGTTGTCGTTTAAACTGGTTTGAAAGCCAAGTTGTGGATTTAGCACACTTTGAATGTCGTCGAATTGACCATGAGTTAAGTAGCTGGTGTTAAGGGAAAGATAAACGGAGAACCATTCGCTGATTGTCTGGGCATATCCAAGTATTGTTGAACCGGATACTAAACGACTGTATAGCCACGGTTCATCCCGATCTGCCTGTCGACTGATTGATTCCGATCTAACCTGGGTGGTAAAGGATATCTGTTTATTTTTTGAAACCTTATAATTAATGTCAAGGTTGAATCCCAGTGCCCAGTTATCATGAGTGGAGTACCAGTTCAGTCTTTCATCTGAATAACCATCATCCATGTAATCAGCCAATGTGTTGTAATAATCGTCATAGTAAACTTTTGCCATTATGTCCCATTTAGAGTATTTCTTTAACCTTGCTGATGCATCGATAAACCATCTACGCCAATCGTCAAAACGTCTGTAATCTATTCTTCCTTTTTCGGCTGGCGGGATACCCTTTTCTGATCTATAATATCCCAGAGAAAGACCCAGCTCTCCTAATGAGTGATTAAGATATCCAAGTTTATAATTAAGGTTGAGGTTATCATAGTCGCTATTATCCCGAAGACCAGTATCATCGTAACCAGAAGGATGTGTTTTTTTCGATATAGGATAGCCATCGCTTTTGTTTTTGGCAACGGAAATCAGATAGTAATATTCATCGTTTCTTTTAAGGAAACGACGTCCGGAGGTTAGGCCAAGATGTGATGTTTCACCACTGCTATAAGAAATATCGGCTCGCATATAATTCTGGCTTGCTGGTGCAGACGAAACTATGTTAACCGCTCCAGCCATGGCGTTAGCCCCGGCTCCGGGAGGTGTTAATCCTTTGTATACGTTTATAGTGGAGATATCGTCTATCAGTAAGGATGAAAGGTCAATGTATCCGTAGTATGGTTCATTGACAGGCCTTCCATCAACAAGAACAACAGTATGTTTTGGCTGAAAACCTCTTAGCTTTAAAGAAGCCTGGCTTTTATAACCGGTTGTTATATCCATTCCAGGAACCATCTTCAGGGCATCAGAAAGGTCTTCATAATTGGAGTTTTTAAGTGTCTTTCGATTAATACAAAAAGCAGAAGTAACGGAGAGGTAACCGGGATTAATATCGGCACCAGGGTAGACGACAATCTTTCCAAGATAATAAACTTTTAGGCTATCGCCTCTTAGGAAAAGAGTATCAGGTGGTTCGGTAGCGGTTAACCCAGTGATAAGCGCAAATGTCAATAACCCTGAAAGGAAAACAACCTTCATGGTATGATTATAGACTCCAAACCCTTAACCCTTGAACTGCCACCCAAATCGGGTAGGAATTTGGTTTTTTTAGAGACCAATGACCAGTATCCTGTATCAAACTCAGAGCCAGTAAAATCGATTGAAAACCCGTCAGCCGCTTTTAGAGTGTAGGTAGCCGTCGTGTCCAGCTCAAATTGTGGGTCTGCAATCAACACTATTTCCGTTAGCTTAATGCAGAGGGTGTCCTCAATTGAAACAGTATCCACATCCTCGATTATTACGGGCGTAGTGTCTGATTGTGTAATGATATCGAATTTACGAATAAGCCGGATCGTGTCGACATCGTCAACAAAATAACGGCTGGCAAGCTCGAGGGAGGATTCCCAGACCGCATTGCGATTGGCGGTTAGAAGGTATCCCATCTGGATTTCTTCCCAGGAGTTATCGGGATAACCGGGGTTAGTGTGAGCATAAAAACCGTCAGAACCGATTATACGATAGGCATATAGCTGATACAGGGTGTCCTCCTCGACAACGATATCGATAAAATCAGATATCCTGATAGCATTTTCCCCCTCGAATGTGACAGGTGTCATATCGGCAAAATCTTTTTCGATAATCGTTGTATCCAGTGTCACAAACACACTGAATTCGCTTTCATCAGGTGGATTGGTTGAGTTATCCTTGCCACAACCGGCTAAGGCGATACAGACCGAGATAATAGTCCCTATAATTAAGGTGGTTATAGGATTAATTTTGTCGTTCATCGAAAAAATCTTCTCCTTTTCTTAAACTGATTTCATTTTTTATTATTTCTTCAGGATTTAACCGGAAGATATTTTCAAAAGGGTGGCCATATTAACGATCTTAATAACCACCCTCCAGTTTAAATCAATTACAAAAAACGCACTCTTATCGGTAAAAATATACTTTCCGGTTTAACCTCCTTCTTTAGAGGGAGCTCTTAACGACTCATCACATTTTAGCTTTATACTGTACCCACAGATGTTAGTAAAGCAGCCAGAATCCAGCATGTCATGGAGACTGTTATAAGGCTGATATAGAATAGGGGTCTCCGGATAGTGTACCAGTTATCCAACAGTTTTAAGGATGACCGTCCGATCATGATTCCAGCATAGATGCCCGCAAAGCTCAATACTGCAGCCACACTACCATCGGTGATTACCCATTTTAACAGACCCTCTATTCCTCTTTCAAACCAGTAGGGATTGCCGAACAGGTAAGCCTGGCTAAATGCAAACAGAAGATAGGACGCAAAACAAGCCGATATAGCGATAAGTCCCGGTGCCAGTTTTCGACTAAACACGTTTTTCCTTTCGGCGATAGTGAAAGCGATATCGAATATCACCGCCTGTCCTATTACAGCGGCAATCTGGCAGGGTAAGATGGTGGCTAAGCTCAAAAATTTAAAACCGGCAGCTATTAAACCTGCTACGGAGGTTGAACCGGCTCTGGGTAATACTATCCGTGCGGCCATCAGAATAATAACGCCTAAAAACGCCAGGATAGAGGAGCGGAAGTGAAATCCTGTCCCTCGCATTATGCTGATGCCGAAAGCTTCAAGCATTCCCCATAAGGAGCCGAAAAGGATTACAATTAGAATTATTTTCTTTTTATCTGTCATGGCTATCTTCCCTCTTAAAATGCAATTTGGACTTGAGCCACAATTAGATCGTTATCTACATCGGTTCCTTGTTCAATCTTGCTGATATAATTCAAGTAGAACATGGAATTAATAGATTCGAGATAATAATTTACGCCTGCGGTTATCCAGGATTCGCCATCGTCGTCGGTGTCTGTATCAGGATCGTGGAAATCATAACGGAACAGAACCTCTACTTTTGGAGTAGGTTGGATACCAACGTGAGCAAAGAAAGCCTGAGCGTCGATACAAGCTACACTGTCCATATCAGCAAAGGTAAGATGTTCGGTAGAAGCCATCAGGAATTCACCTCTGAACTTAACAGTAACGTCTTCGGTAGCCTTATAATCGACCTTAGCGAATCCACCGAAACGATTTCTCTTAACCGTGCCCTCTTCCGTTAAGCCGAAACCGGGGTCAGCACTACCAATCCAGGCGTAACCACCAAACAACACTTTTGCCTGTTCGATGGGTGGCTTGATGTTTGCCCTGAGCAGGAAATCCTTGGCATCGTTATTATCTGAAGTATTGTTGGGCTGATCTGCGCCGTTGAAGATACCCAGATTGAAATCGACGTATTCGGTTTTGGTGGTTGTCTGTATGCCCACCTGTCGCCATACGGCAAATCTCTGAGTGGTTAAGGGATAATTAATCATCTCCAGCTTGGCAGTAGAGTATGGCATGTAAAGAGTGAAATTAGGCAGGAACCTGCCAACGGTAATTTCGGTGTTGGAGATATAGAAGAATCGGGCTTTATAATCTAAAACACTGACATTTCCCTTATGGTCAAGCTGGACGAAGTATTTAACCTTGTCTGGAATGATATCTCCCCAGAAGAGAAAACGAGCCCTATTCAAAGTGAAGGAATTATACCCTTCGTCATCCTCAAGGTGGAAAGTATATCCTGCCTGAAGAATGCCTCCCATTTTTAGTGTCCCCTTGCCCACCTTAACCTCGGCCATCTGGGCTGAGGATGTCTGAACGAGAACAAGCGCAAGGATTATAAATAAGGCTGTTAAAATGCTGATTTTTGTCTTCATTTAATCTCCTTTTTGTTTAGTTAATTCTATTTTTATTTCCTCTTTTCTTTCTTTAACCTTGGCAATTAACATGCCTATTACCGAAGCGGTGAGAGTCAATTTGCCAAACGGTTTTAACAAATCCTTGAAAAATCCGAGATCTTCCGAGACTTTTGGATTTTTAGGGAGGTCGGGATAAAAATCTATGGGTTCGGGCAAAACGAAGATCTTATGAGTTCCGGTGCCAAGCTCCTTTTCTCCGTAAA
Source organism: candidate division Zixibacteria bacterium 4484_95 (assembly GCA_002085375.1). GTDB lineage: Bacteria > Zixibacteria > MSB-5A5 > UBA10806 > 4484-95 > 4484-95. The sequence continues at coordinate 7,033 of NATP01000009.1, forward strand.
TCTGAGGATGTCTTCCCTTCTCCTCAAGCCTTTTTTTAGCTTTATGAGCCATTTCTAATATCTTGTCATAGTCGTCGAATGTGATAGCGCCGGTAGGACAGGCTTTGGCGCATGCAGGTTCTAACCCATTTGTCACCCGATCCACACAGAAAGTGCATTTAGACGACTTTTCAGTCTTATCATCGATCTGAGGAATATGCCATGGGCAATATTCGTTGCAGGCTCCGCATCCAATACAGAGGTCTTTGTTGACGTAGACAATCCCAAGCTCTTTTATGTGAGTCATGGCCTTGACCGGTTCAACAGGGCAGGCTTTCACGCAAGCTGGATCAACGCAGTGCAAACAGCGATGGGTTCTAAAAAGCCATTTAAGATTATCTTCTATTTCCACCTCGTAAAATTTGATCATGGAATATGTTTTTGGGGAAAGTGCTATTGGATTCTGGTATCCACCTTTAGCTGCAAAGAAAACGGTTTTTTCAGCTGGCAACTCATTCCACTGCTTGCAAGCAACCTGGCATGATCTGCAGGCAATGCACTTTTCCATATCAAATAGCATACCTTTTACTGCCATTTTATCCTACCTCCTTAGCTACATCACAAAGGAAAGCTTTGTATTCAGGGATCATAGTGTTGGCATCTCCTACATTTGGTGTAAGGCAGTTGGCGCTGCAACCTTTGGCTAATCCTTTGAATCCGAAATGCCAGGGAAGTCCAATCTGCTGGTAGGATTTACCATTTAATTTAAAGGGCTTGAAACGGTCAGTCACCACTGCGTATGCGGTTATTTCCCCCCGAGCAGTGCTAATCCTAACTCTGTCTCCGTTTTTGATTTCTTTTTCTTTAGCTAAGGATTTGCTCATCTCTACGAACATGTCCGGCATAAGTTCAACCAACCAGGGATTATTTCTGGTCATCTGACCCGCCTGCCAGTGTTCGGTAACCCTGTATGTGGTTGCAATGATAGGATAACGACTTGCATCTCCTATATCATCCATATCCTTGGCCCAAATGACGATAGCAGGGTTATTCTGGACGGGAGAGAATATATTTTTCACTGGACTTTCAAGAGGTTCATAGTGTTCGGGGAAGGGGCCATCTGCCAAACCAAAACCAAAGAGCCTGGCATGGCCTTCAGGTTTCATGATGAAGGAGTATTTATCTCCAGGAGGCCATCCACCATCAGGAACATCACCGACCCATTTGGTTTCAGGACCAGTCCACCTTACCACCCACTTGTGAGGTGCATAAGGGTTACCATTAAGGTCGCAGGAAGCCCTGTTATATATGATCCTACGGTTTACTGGCCAGCACCACGACCATTTAGGATATAGCCCAATGTTATTAGGAGCATCAGTAAGGTCTCTGCGAGCCGCCATGTTACCCTTTTCAGTGTAACTTGCACAATAAAGCCAGTTTCCCGAGAGAGTTGAACCATCGTCTTTAAGCTTGCCGAACGATGGTAACAATTTACCTGTTTTTAGATCATAGCCGTTTATCTCTTTGGCTACCAAGTGTACATCGGGTTCATCGTTCTCGCCATAATCCCAGTTCAGATTAACGATCGGGTCAGGGAAAGAACCACCTTCACTGGTATAAAGTTTTTTTAACTCTTTATAAAGCCGGTCTAAAATCCACAGGTCGGATTTTGCATTTCCCGGAGGATGAACCGCCTTGTATCTCCATTGACTCCAGCGTCCGCTATTGGTGATACTTCCCTCTTTCTCAACAGAAGCAGCAGCAGGCAACATGAAAACTTCTGTCTTTATCTTCTTGGGATCGACATCTGGGTTAGTCCAGAAAGCACCTGTTTCCGTCTCCCACAAATCAACGGCAATAAGCCAATCCAGTTTCTGAAGTGCTTTTCTTCCTTTGTAGACATTTGGTCCACCCACAGCAGGATTTTGTCCCATGCAGATTAACCCTTTTATCGTTCCTTCATACATAGTTTCAAACATTGAGATATGGGAGTAATTAGCCCCTACTTTGGGAAGGTATTGGTAGCAGAATTCGTTATCTTTATTAGCCTTATTTTTCCAGAAAGCTTTTAAAAGACTGACCATATATTTTGGTGTATGTTGCCACCAATTAGCGCTTTTAGGGTCATTCGATTTGGGAGTCCAAGCTTTTAAGTACTGGTCTAATGTTTGGTTTTCTGATCTTGGGGTCTTAAGGTAACCAGGTAAAATATGGAATAAGATAGCATGGTCGGTAGAGCCTTGAACGTTTGATTCACCTCTTAAGGCATTGATTCCTCCTCCGGCAACTCCTATGTTGCCTAAGAGAAGCTGAAGCATGGCATAGGTTCTGATGTTCTGAGTACCAACAGTATGTTGGGTGGTGCCCATAGCATACATTATGGTTCCCGACTTACCTTTCTGGCCGGTTGCTCCGTAGGTTTTAGCGATTTGGATTATAAGTTCTGATGGAGTCCCGGTTACACTTGATACTTTCTCTAATGTATAGCGGGACATATATTTTTTCAGAAGTTGAAACACGCAATTGGGATCCTCAAGCTTTTTATCTACTTTTGGAATCCCATTCTCGTCCAGTTGATACTGCCAGGTTTTTTTGTCATATTTTTTCTTCTTTTTGTTAAATCCAGAAAATAATCCATCTTTATAGTGAAAATCGGGGTTGACTAAAAAACTGGCGTTAGTGTGGTCTACAAGATATTCTTTGTTATAAAGGCCATTTTGCAATACATAATTGATGATTCCGTTCATAAGTGCGATATCTGTTCCGGATCTTAGAGGAGCGTAGATATCTGCTCTGGATGAAGTGCGTGTGAAACGGGGATCAACATTTATGAGCTTAGCCCCGTTCTCCATAGCCTTGGTCACCCATTTAAATGATATAGGGTGATTTTCTGCAGCATTGGATCCGATTATCATAATGCAATCGGCATTCTTGATATCAATCCAGTGATTGGTCATAGCTCCTCTGCCAAATGTTTCCGCCAAACTGGCGACTGTGGCAGAGTGTCATATTCGAGCTTGGTGTTCTAAATAAACAATCCCCAGGGATCGGGCTAATTTACTCCAGAGATAACACTCCTCGTTGTCGAGGGCGGCTCCCCCTAAGCCGGCTAAAGCCTCAACCCGATTTACTATTCTTCCTTTGTTATCCTTTACAATCCAGTTTTCATCTCGGGTTTTCTTGATCCTTTTTGCCATTTCGGGTATAGCCCAGTCCCAGGATTTTTCCTCCCAATGGTCGCTGTAAGGAGCGCGATATAAGACCTTGGTAAGTCTTCTCTCATTATTAGCAACCTGGATCAAAGCTTCACCTTTGCTACACAGGGACCCCTGGTTAACGGGATGGTCAGGGTCACCTTCAATGTTAATTATCTTGCCATTGCTCACAGATACTATTTGACTGCATCCCACAGCACAATAAGGGCAAATAGTAGTGCTTTCTTTGGCATATTTTATTTTCAGCTCCAGTGCTTGAGCCTCAGCTCTTTGAGGGAAAAACCCGAGAGAGCCCAAAATTGTACCGCCTGTTGTAGCTCCGGTTATTTTTATGAATCCTCTTCTTGAGACTTTCATATAATACCGATCACCTCCTTAGGTTTAAATATTGACATTTTTTACTACTTTGTAACCATATTTGTCTAATTTTAAAAGCTTATCTGTCGAACATCTAAACTCATTAATTTCAATTAAACACTAAACACGATTTTCTGGCTTGAATAACCTTCTTTTTGTGCTAAAAAGTCCAATGCAAGCGTTTCTATGTTTTTCCATCCCAGATCTAAATTTTCGCCCTTTTTCATTTTTCTCTGGTCTATGGTCTTGATATACTTTTTACATTTTTCACACAAATAGACTCTATAAGAGTTATTCTCCTCGGTGAAAAAATATTTCAGAGTTTTTTGGTCTTCGTTGGAGCAGAAGGGGCATTTCAGCCTTAAAAAACTCCATTTCGTTCCACAGAATTGACACCATAAAATTCTTTTCCCGTCATCTTTTCGTAAATAAGCCATAACCGGTGGACTTCCACAAACAGGACAGTATCCTTTTGACCATTTATCCGTCTCGATTTTCCCTATCAGTTTCTCAGCATATAATTCAAAGACGGGATTTATTAATTGCAACCCCAAAAAAGCCAGGTCTTCAATCTTTAGGTTCATCTTTTTAGCCAGGGTCTCTAAATAGACTGAATCGAAATGAAAGACTTTTTTTGCTAAAGTCTCTAAATCCAAAATTTGTTGTTTGAAGCCCTGGTCTAATTTTTTTGCAATTTCCCCATTCTCTTTTTTGTATTTTTCTAAAATTAAAAGATAATTTTTAAAAAGTCGCTCCAACCATTTATTATCGATTTTTAAATTTTTTAAATCTATTAGATGCTGAGATTGGGCAATCCTTTTTTCAAGTTCAGCCAGATTAATCTTTATATTGACATCTTTATATTCTTGTTTAGCCTTAGTTTTTATCTTATCAAGTTCCTGATATAAGTCCTCTAAAACCGTTTCTTCAGTATTCATAGCTTAATCCTCAAAATTTAGTTTATTACCTGGTGGAGTCGAGGGTAAAGGTAAGATATTATGGTCCACCGGAGCGTTTAATGATTTATAGTAAAACCTACCACTAATATAAACGAATAATGCCTTCCTTAGATTGCCTACATATTCCCCAAAAAGATAATCATAGAGACAATGCCAATATATTCTTATATGAATATTGAATTTTGTTCGGTCAATTAGATTGTGGGATGACAAGCTATACATCGGCTTAACTAACTTTGCAAAGTAACTTAATATAGTGATTATATTGAGTAACAAGGGTATTATTGTAGGTTTTCATTAATTGGCCTCCACATTTAAAATATTTTTAAAAATATTGTTTAAGTTGGAAGGATTGTCAAGAGAAAAAATTCACAAAGTTGTTTTATTTTTTAAGTTGTATTGGAACTTATATCGAAAATAAGAAATTTTAAATTTTAACGCTATTGATGTATTGATTCAGCGATTTTCTTATCTGCTTAAGATGTAAGGTGTTATGTTTGTATGTGGTTATATATAAGGCAGTATCTTTTTTCCAAGAAGATGATATTTTTTTACAGTTGAAATCGGCGAGAAAATATTTATATATCTACTTGGTTCTTACCTCTATTTGCCATACATTATTTTTTAATTGAGATGATGTGATATTAATATTGAGGAACTGTTTCAAGATTTCGATGTTTGTTCTGGTGTGGCGTGTTAGGGGTAGTGTCTGGAATGTTCCACCACCAGCCAGAACCATGGGAATAAGTAGCTGATCGGCCAGATATTTCCCCACAGGTACGCCAGCAGAGAGGTATTCCTTGACCTCTAATACGATCTTATCAGCAACTCGCTCGGCAGATACTCCCCGCTCACCGAAGCCGGTGAAAACCTCCGTGATTTGTTCACTTTCGATTTCAACGGTCAGGACATTCCCAGGCCCAGCTGAGTTCGTAACCTCTTCGATATGCAGGCAACGACGATCCCACATTAGCTTGTCACCTATTCTTTTTATCTCTCGCTCGCCGATACTGCGGGGAAGCTTTGCTACAACCGCCCGAGCTATTTGTCTCTTAATTTCACCTCGTTTTAAGATGTTTATCTTGGATAACTTACCTGTTGATTCAATTGAGATGTTGAACCTGCCACCGCCAACAGGATAAAATCCATGTCGCTTTAGGGTAGCGGATATCTTTACCCCCATTCGACTTATAATTGGCAGGTAGGTTCTTGCAAGAAAGTCAAATGGAGGAGCATAAGGGTTATGTGTGCCACCTTCAAGGAGCAGCTCTGATTTACCGTGGGTTATAAGAAGTGCCGGGAATACTGTTTGTAGAACCAGAGTACTGCTTCCAGCTGTTTTTACAGAAAAGTGATATCGGCCGGGTTTAACCGTTTTTGGGGCAAAGTATAGTTTCTTCGAGCCAAGAACATTACCTTCGACCTCCGCCTGGCTTATCCGGGCGGAGGCATTAACTGCTGTTAGGTGCTGTTGTAGAAGTCCTGGCTTCTTTCGGCCTAACCGGATATTTTCAATATGGAAGGGTTTTCCTGTTACCAGCGACATCGCCAGCGATGTGCGTAAAATCTGACCGCCACCTTCACCGTAAGAGCCATCGATCTCAATTGTGCCGGTCATGACCTCCCCCGGGTTTTTACACAACATCATTTAAGCCAATATAAAAGTCGTTAAAATTATTAAACATGTCAACATCTATCCCTTTTAAGAAAGCTACGATAGTCTGCTTTTCTGAATTCAATTGTTCAAACCTGCCAGCATATATGCTTGGGTTGAATGATATGTCGTTGGTTTTTTGGGCTACCAGAATCAAATTAAAAATCAGGTAAGTTCCCTGGTTTTCAAACAGTGAGCAATATTTATTGAAGAGCATAGTTTGAATATGCATTTGAAATTTTAGTTTCATAATTTTATAAGTATTTGTTATATTTTTCAAAATTATGCAGTTAATCCAGAAGAAAGTAAGGCTGATTCTAAAGCAGAAAAATTATATTGTATTACGAGTTAATTTTGTAAACAGTTATAAATATAGAGAATGAACATGCCCTGGTACGAGATTGTGTTTTTCATCTTAGCTCTTATCGTGATGGTTGTTGGTTTAATTGGTATTGTTCTACCAGTTTTACCAGGTGTGCCATTAATTTTTGTAGCTGCCTTTGTATATGCTTTGTTGACCGGTTTTAAATCTATTGGTGGTCAAGCTCTTATCATACTTGGTATCTTAACTATAGTATCTCTTGTTTTAGATTGGTTAGCGACCGTTCTTGGTGTGAAAAAGATGGGTGGCTCTAAGGCTGGCATGATTGGTGCACTTATCGGTATGATTGCAGGATTATTGTTGCCGGGAGTCGGTTTTATTGGTTTCATTATTGGTGCTTTTGTTGGAGCACTTGTGTTCGAACTGTTAGTTTGCAAAGAGCCACGAGTTGCCCTTCGTGCGGGATTGGGGAGTTTTATCGGTTTTTTAGCCGGTAGCTTGATAAAATTTGTTATAAGCGTGGTTATGATTGGTATTTTTATCTGGAATGTTCTTTTTTAAGATAAAGATTAACTCGCTGTTTTGCTTAAGTTGAAGATATTAAATGAGATCAATAAGACGAATCATCGTAGCCAGTGGCCGTTATCAAGGACTCTACTGGCATTGGGATTAAAGAGGTCGATTTATTTTACCTGGAAGAAACGGGCTGAAAGTGGAAATTTGGATGATAAAACAAATAGTCGAGAATCACCATTGAAGATTTTACCGGAGGAGGAAAAAGCGGTAGTGAATTACGCTCTTGCTCATACCGAGGAAGGCTACCGTCGGTTGTGCTGGATGATGGTTGATGAGGATGTGGTTTATGTTTCTCCCGGCACTGTCTACAATGTATTGTCCAAACATGATTTGCTTTACCGATGGAAACGCAGCCAGACTGTTGGTATAATGGTTACCAAACCAACTAAACCGAACCAGAGATGGCATACCGATATCATGTATCTCTGGCTTTCAGGCCGCTGGTATTTCTTTGTCGGAGTCATCGATGCTTATTCGCGGTATCTTGTTCACTGGGAACTGCTAACATCAATGAAGGCTGAGGGTATAACCCTGGTGGTACAAAAGGCTCTGGAGAAACATCCTCAGGCTAAGCCTGATATAGTCAACGATAACGGCAGCCAATTCACCAGCAAAGAGTTTAAGAAATTGATCAAAAGATTCAAATTAGCCCAGATCAGGATCAGGGTACGTCACCCGAATCTAACGGCATAATCGATAGGAATCAGAAATAGAATATATGGAAAATTTACAATTCCAAATTACACTCTCTAACATCTTTCTAACAAAATACTCAAAGTTCTGAAAAGCCCAACATAGAATTGCCTTTACCTCACGAATTAAGCGTAGCAATTTCAACAAGTTTACTTTTCCCTGTGAATATTGCGCGATTTATCGTCGGGTTAAAAACCCTAAGGTCAATTTTGCTGCTCTTAGCTGCTTATAGAAAAGCTGGCTGTTTTTACCTTATCCGATGCAGTCCACATTGAAACATTTTAAAAAAAAGTAAAAAAATTACTTGACTTCTATTTAAGAAATCATTAAATAGACGATATTATGAATAACGTTCAATTGGTCTATTTCCAAAAAATAACCAACTCTAAGACAAGGATTTTAATAAAGTTACTGTCACAAAGAATCCAAAATGGAGCAAACAGACAGCGGTAAAAAGCAAAATATAATCCTCACTGCCCAGCGATTGTTTGGTCGTTTTGGGCTTAAGAAAACGACTGTAGAGGAAATTATCCGTCTAACAAAGATCGCCAAGGGGACTTTTTACAAGTACTTCTCCAACAAAGAAGCTTTATTCCTGGAAGTTATTGAAAAGGAAAGCGCCAGTCTGGTTTCGGCTATACATGAGGCAGTAGCTCAGGCTTCGACTTCGCGGGAGAAAATGAGAGCTTATCTTATAACTAAGGTGCGTAAGATCGCTGAGCTAGTAAACTTTTATCAAGTAACAAGAGAAAACATTGATGAATATTGGCCACAGATTGAGGGGGTTAGGGAAAAATATTTAGGCGAGGAACAGAAAATTGTGCATGAGATCCTCATTGATGGTGTATCTAACCGGGAACTGGAAGTAGCCGACCCTGAACTCACCGCTTATGCCATTGTTATAGCAATAAAAGGACTTGAATCTACCTGGATGATTAAAACAAGTCCCTTGGATCTTGAAGAAGGAATAGAACTTCTTCTCGATATTTTATTCAAGGGTATATTAAGAAAATAATTTTTTACTCTGATATGACGAAAAAACCGATTTAGTCTAAAAAGAAAAGGCTCCACAAATGAAGAAATTTGCCAACTTAGTTATCAGATTCCGGTTTCCCTTACTTGTCGGGATTGTGATCTTAACCATCTTTTTTGCATATCAATTGACTAAGGTTAAAATAGATAGCGATATTCTAAATTACCTACCTCAGGACGACCCTGTTGTTATGCTCTTTAGAGAAATCGGTGAAAAATTTGGTGGAAACTCCCTGGCTATAATTGCCCTTGAGACTCAGGATGTGTTTAATCCCGGTACTTTGGCAAGGATTGATACAATTACTTCAAGGTTTCAAGCGCTTCCCGAAATCAGCCAGGTGCTAAGCCTTACTGATATTCTCGACATTAAGAAAATCCCCGATGGCATTGAAGTCGGCAAGTTGATTCCAAGGGGGCGCATCCCCCAAGACCATGAAGAACTTCAGAAGTTGAGGGATTATGCTCTTTCGAAGGAAATGTATCGTGATAACCTTGTCTCTTCAAACGGCCGCATAGCCTTAATCATAGCCAGAATTCGTGAGGGGTCAAGTAAAACTGAAATTGCTGAGAAGATGAAAGAAATCGTACAAGCTACTAAAGGGGATGAAAAAATATATTATTCCGGAATTCCTTTCCAGATGGTATTCCTTACGGATATTATCACTAGGGATCTTGGCAAACTTATTCCCCTTGTCTCACTGCTGGTGGTATTGGTGCTCTATTTGAGTTTTCGCAGTATCCGGGGTGTGTTCCTTCCTTTGGCAACGGTGCTGATTAGCACAATTTGGGTGTTAGGTATAATGACCTGGATGAAAATTGATCTCACGATAGTTTCGGCTGCGATCCCGGTATTACTAATAGCGATCGGCAGCGCTTATGGCATTCATCTGATTAGCAGGTATAAAGAAGATGCCGAAAATCAGGAAGATAAATTAGATTGTATCCGGCAATCCACAGCAGATATTACACTTCCCATTATAATGGCCGCGGTTACTACTCTAATAGGTTTTTTAACTTTCCTTTTTTCCTATTTATCCATGATCAAAGAATTTGGCATATTCGCCTCCTTGGGTGTATTTCTTGCTATGGTATTGTCGTTGATCTTCATACCGGTTGTCCTATCTTTTCTACCCTCCTGGAAGCCACGATTGAATACCAAAGATCAACATGTTACCTGGGTTACCAGACTTATGGACCTGCTTGCTGGTCAGATCTTAGTCCATGAAAAGCTGATTCTACTGGGTGGTGTTTTGGTATTAGTAGCTGCTATAGTTCTTATCCCCAGGCTACACCGGGAAGTTAATATGGTAGAATACTTCAAGCAAGACAGCGAGATTCGCCAGGCAGAGGATATGATGGAGAGAGATTTCGGCGGTTCCATACCGGTGCAAATTTTGGTACAAGGAGATATTAAGGATCCCCTGGTACTGAAGCAGATGTATACTTTTGAGAAATATCTGCGCACTCTTCCCGACATCAACAATCCTCAATCCGTAGCTGATTTGATCGTTGAGCTGAATGAACAAATGAATGATCGACACACAATTCCAGATACCCGTGAGGGCGTTGCCAACCTCTGGGTTTTTATCGATGGTAACAAAATCATGGAACAATTAGTGGCTGATAATAACACTCATGCCCAAATCCAAGCTAAGATCGGAACGGTCAGCTCAACCAGGATTATAGCGGTTGTGGACAGCATCAATCAGTATCTTGACATGAACGTTCCCCAAAAACTATTCAGGTTGAATCTTGCAGCTTTAACCGATTCTATTCGGGTAAAAGTACAAAAGCATCGATTATCCCAGGTTGCTCAAATGATTTTATTTGACGCTAAATATCATGGGGTAAGCCAGTTGGATTCAAATTTAGTTTTATCTGTATTAAGAACAGTCGATTCTCCTGCAGTTCAACATCTTGACCTCCAAGAAATTGATACCATCAGTCAGATCCTCACCGCTTATTTTCAGAGTGATGCGGCTGATATTATCATTGATGATAATTCAGTGATCCAGAGGGTGGTCTCAGGGTTGGCACCCCTCTTTACAGAATCCATTCCAACAGAGGACCAAATTGCGTCTGTGTTGAGTCAACAGGTTCCAGCATCAATGTACATTGGCGATCCGGAGGCAATTGAGTATCTATCAATCGCTTTAAGAAGAATCATAGCAGAAGGTCGCCGCCAGGTTATTGTTAACAGCCAGATAGATAAGATAACGGAGCTTACACCAGGTATTTCATCAACAGAATTACTCGCTTTTCGCAAAGATATTCAGGGCGATATCTGGACGCTTGTGGAGGATTATGCGAGTTTGCCGCTCGATCAGGTGCCATCAGCGGAATTTTCGGGGCTCTCAATAGATAACCAGGTAGAACTCACCACGCGTCAGACCGGCATGCCCATTATCTTCAAGAATCTCGATTTAAACATATTGAAGAGCCAAATTTTTAGCCTGTTGGCGGCAATTGTATTTGTTTTTCTACTCCTTACCTTCCGTTTTCGCTCCCTTATAGGAGGTTTGATTTCTATTACTCCAATCACTGCAACTATCCTTTGCAATTTTATCCTTATGGCAATCTTAGATATTCCTCTTGATACAGTCAGCGTGCTGATAGGGAGTGTAGCTGTAGGAATAGGGGTAGATTACACAATTCATTTCCTGACTCGTTTCCAAAAGGAATTTCAGAGTGGAAAATCAGAAAAAGAAGCCCTTCGTGTGACTTTAGAAACCGCCGGTAAGGCTATCCTCATCAATGCATCTTCAGTGATGATGGGATTTTTAGTTTTGATCTTTGGAAATATCGTCCCCATGCAAAGATTCGGCTATCTGTTAGCGTTTACAATGGTCACCAGCGCTCTTGGAGCAATCACTCTACTGCCGGCGCTTATCCTGGTAACCAGGGCGCGTTTTATCGGCGAGTTCGATTGGGCAGTACAGAATATAAGCCGTCGAATTAATGGCTTCAAATCTTTTGGCAATATAAAAAACAATTTTACGAAGAGTGAACACAAGGACAAGTGAGTGCAGGTTTATGTATATCGTCCCGGTAAGAACGAAGAATGAAACCAAGGCTTTTATAGAACTACCATTCCAAATCTATAAAAATGACGCAAACTGGATTCCACCGCTTAGAAAAGAAGTAGAAAAGGTTTTTATTCGTGAAAGTAATCCCTTCATGGAGCATGCAGAGATCGAGCGTTTTCTTTGTATTGAAAAAGAACGTATCCTGGGAAGGATTGCCGGTATTGTCGATACCAATCACAACCAGTTTCACGATGAAAAAACTGCCTTCTTCGGATTTTTCGAATCAATCAATGATTCTCATGTTTCGTCAATGCTTTTTGATTCAACAGCTGTCTGGGCTAGGAAAAAGGGAATGGAGCGCTTAAGAGGACCGATCAATCCATCAATGAACGCCGAATGCGCTTTTCTTTTAGAAGGATTTGACAGTTCCCCTGTATTCATGATGCCCTACAACCCTCCCTACTATCTGGAATTGGCTGAGAAATATGGTTTCCGTAAAATCAAGGATCTTTATGCTTTTTACAAGGATAGTTCAAAAGAGATACCAGAACGTTTTAAAAGAATCGTTAAGGTGATTCACAAGCGAACCGGGGTAACTGTCCGTCACCTTAATATGAAAAAACTGACCGATGAAGTTAATATCATCAAGCAAATATATAATTCCTCCTGGGAAAAAAATTGGGGATTTGTTCCCATGACTGAGGCTGAGATGGATTTAATGGCAAAAATGTTAAAACCCCTGGCCGTCCCAGATTTAGTTCTTTTTGCTGAAATAGAAGGTAAACCTGTAGGGGTTAGTATCACTATACCTGACTACAATCAAGTCCTGAAACATCTGAACGGCAATCTTGGCTTATTGGGGCTTGCAAAATTTGCCTATTATCGACGTAAAATAACCGGGTTAAGGGCATTTGTTTTTGGAATACTGGAAGAGTATCGAAAAGCTGGTTTGCATGCTGTGTTGTATTATGAGACAGAGAAAGTAGCCAGGCGACTTGGGTATAAGTGGTGTGAGCTTTCCTGGAATCTTGAGGACAATGACGAGATAAATAAGTTTGATGCTTCACTTGGCGGCGAATTATATAAAAAATATCGCATTTACGAGATGGGTTTATGAGAAACATCAATTTAAATCAACCTGCGGGATTGGCTTTGGGCAGTGGCGCTGCTCGTGGATTAGCCCATATCGGTGTTTTAAAGTATTTTGAGAAAACCGGTATCAAAATCGGTTGGATTGCTGGATCAAGTATGGGAGCTTTAGTTGGAGCTGCCTACGCAGCGGGAATTTCTAGCCATGATATGGTTCAAATCGTCGAGAATCTTAACTGGAAACTTATGATTAAGCTCTTTTCTCCTTCAATTTCATCCCGTGGTATGATCTCTGACAGATCTTTAATGCCATTTTTGCAATCGTTATTTGGAGAAGTAAAAATCGAAGATCTGAAAATCCCTTTTAGTGCTGTATCAACTGATCTCTACACCGGTGAGCAGATTGTCGTCTCTCAGGGGAATCTTGTCGAAGCCGTAAGAGCCAGTATCTCCATACCGGTAATCTTCCATCCAGTCAGAATCGGAAAATATACCTTAGTGGATGGCGGACTTGTAGACCCGGTACCGGTTGACGTGGTTAAGCAAATGGGGGCTGATAAGGTTATCGCTGTTGATGTTTCGTTGTCTCCTATAGAAGCGATAGGAATATCTGATAACAACCAGAATGAATCTCATCCCAATATCAGTTCGAGAATATATCAGAAGATTCCCTCTGGGACTATTTACCAGCGTATGGCGCGTTTTCTACTTAGATCGGATAAAGCTGATAACTCCAGTCCGGAAATTCAATTAACCGGTGAAACTACAATGATCCCGAACCTCTTTAAGATATTCTGGCAATCGGTAACCATCGCTGAACAGGAATTAACCCGTCTCCATTTCGAGATATGCCCACCTGATATTATTATAAAACCTGATGTTGGCTTTATTCAATTATGGGAGTTCACCCGAGCCAAGGAGGCCATAGAAGCAGGTGAGCTAGCTGCCAAAAAGGAGCTTAATAATCTTATTAAAAACTAAAATAAGGAGACCGCTATGCGCGCACACCAAATTTACATTAGCATGTGTTTGTCACTAACCATTGGTTTATATGCCCTTGGTCATGCTTCTAATCCTGTAGAGATCCTCCAGGCAGTGGAAGATGCTTTGAATGCACCGATCGACCGAGAGGCAATCGTGAAGATGCAGCTTATCGATAAGAAAGGGAACATAAAAAATCGTGAACTAACCATCTTTCAAAAAGGACCTGAAAAACGTCTGATCCGTTTCAATGCCCCGGCTGATGTCAAAGGGGTTGGTTTCTTAGTATTAGAAGATGATTTGATGTATCTGTACATGCCTGCATTTGCTAAAATCCGTCGTATCGCCTCGCATGTCAAGAATGAAAACTTTATGGGAACAGATTTCACCTACGATGATATGGCGCAGAATGATTATGTAAAAAACTATACGCCAGTTCTCAGAGAAGAGACTGACCAGTATTACGTCCTGGAGCTAACGCCAAAACCAGAATCCGAGATTGATTACAGTAAACTGGTTATGTGGGCTAATAAACAAACCATGTTGCCGGATAAGGTCGAGTTTTATGATCGATCGGATCGTCTCCTGAAAATTATGAACCAGACGGATACCGAAAAACTTGATGGTTACTGGACACCTAAACATATCGAAATGGAAAATGTCCAGGAGCAGCATAAGACCATTATGGAGATGACAGATATCAAGCACGATCAGGGCATTCCTGATAAAAAGTTCACCCAACGGTATCTGAAAAGGCGTTAATTTTTACCAACTCTAACAGTAAAATGGAGCCTGAGATGAAAACATTTTTCCTATGCGCTGGAATAATACTCACCATACTGGTTCTTACTACCAGCGTCAAAGCTGAAACTAATATTGGCGGTTATATCAATACCGATAACCGGTTGCGACCCAAAGGCGATGACCAATATACCTGGAACGAGAACCGTTTAGGATTGAAGGTTACCGCAAGTGCAGACGGAGTTTCAGGGTTTAGTGAACTTCGCTTCCGTAACTTTGGCTTTCCAGATATCCAGCAAACAGATCGGCTTCGTGATAGTGATTATATTCAGCCATTGAGATTAGAACTCTATGAAGCATATGTTGATATTTATGGTTTATTCCTTGAAAATTTAGATATACGGGTCGGGAAACAGCGTATCGCCTGGGGTACAGCGGATAAGCTGAACGTAGTTGACAACCTGAATCCGGATGATTTTGAGGATATCCTAAATTTCAGTCAGAAAATACCCACCATGTCTCTGCGGTTTGATTATTACCCTGGAGATTTCATTGTCACAGGGGTTATTGTCCCGGTTTTCACTCCTGCAAGGTCCTTGCCTTCAAACTGGCAGGCGCCTGTTTCGTTTACGCTCCCACCAGAGTTGAATCTACGAACTTTAGATGATGAGGTTATCTTACCAAAAAACCGTCCTCAAGATTCCGCAATCTTAGGATTAAGAATAAAAAGGACTCTGCTGGATTATGACTGGTCGCTTTCTTACGTGTATGGGCGGGATGAGTGGGCGTTGTTAACCAAAGCAGATATAATTACTATCGATACCCTTGGCACTACGGATGTCCATTTGACTTTAGAATACCCCAGGCATCAGATTGTAGGAGCAGATATGGCTGGTACCATAGGTGATATAGGCATATGGGCTGAGTGCGCTATGTTCCTACCGGAGAAGAAAATATATACTATTATTACTTCTCCCAACGAAACACAGGAACAGCTTGTCTTAGATGATAAGCCTTATTTTAAATATGTTGTTGGCGGTGATTATACATTTAAAAACGGAATATATATCAATGGCCAGTATCTACATGGATTTTACACTGACCGCGGCGTTGACAACATAGAAGATTATTTCCTCATTGCCCTTGAAAAGAAATTCTTTCACGAAGACCTGAAAACCCGAATGGTTATAGCCGCTGAGGTTGCAAATTTCGATGACATAGAAAATCGTTCTGCCTACTTCGGGGGTCCTGAACTGACTTACTACCCCAAGGACAACATAGAGTTGATTACAGGTAGTTTTCTGCTGGCCGGAGATTCATCAACGCAATTCGGGCAATTCAAGGAAAACGACGAAATTTATTTTAAGGTAAAATATTCATTTTAAATCACGCCCTTAAACAAAGGAGTCGGTTAAAATGAACATCGTAGATGCCATACCTCAAAAGGCTGAGGTCAGTATATTAAACCTTGCTGCATCTGTATCGTTTCTCAGACCAACCGCAGCGAAGTTTTTAGAGAAAGTTGCCTATCATTACATGATTGAGCGTAATACTAAAAATTTCCCTGTAGGAGTGCAGAGGGATAAATTGGACATGTTGAAGGCAATGATATCCTCAACTGAAAGAGGTCTTTCACAGGGGCTTATCGGAAAAAATGCACAACACAAGCTGGTTGAGGTTCTTCTGGGAAAGATTATGTTAAAGCCCGATGACATAAGCCAGCAGTATGTTAAAAAACATGGCATGAATCCACCAGGATTTATTGTTATCGCTCCCACCGGTCGCTGTAACCTTAAATGTAAAGGCTGCTATGCCGGTAGTGACCCCTCGCGAAGAACTACAATGCCATACGAAATTATCGACAGAATAATGGAGGAAAAGAAAAATCTCTGGCGAAGCCATTTTACAGTGATTACAGGCGGGGAACCCTTCCTCTACAAAGATGATGGGGAAAATATACTGGATTTATTCGAACGGCACTCCGACCAGTATTTTCTTGTCTATACCAACGGGACCCTGATTACTCCTAAAGTAGCTAAACGTCTTGGCGAACTGGGAAACGTAACACCGGCTATTTCTGTCGAGGGTTTTGAAAAGGAAACGGACGACCGTCGAGGCAAAGGAGTATTTAAACTAATTTTAAAAGCTTTTGAGAACCTGCGTAATGCTGGTGTTCCTTTCGGCATTTCAACTACCGGCTTTAAACATAATGCCGAGCGCATTCTTGATGACGAGTTTATCGATTTCTTCTTCGAACAACAAGGTGCATTGTATCAGTGGCTCTTCCA
>NATP01000065.1 GCA_002085375.1 candidate division Zixibacteria bacterium 4484_95
AACTCCCGCCAGTCGAAATAATCCTCCGTGTTAAGAAGAACTGGTGGTGGGAGCTTATCAAGTTCTTCGAATTGACGTTTAACATCTTCGGGAATGATAAGACCGAGGCGGGCTCGCCTTTCCTCCAACGGTAAATCCATCATCGAGGTCTGACCGGCAGTCCAGTTGAGACCCTTTTCCTCGATCATGCGCTGAATCTCTAAAACCTCCTCAGAGACTTCGGCTTTGACCACGAAAAATGGAAGAATAATTAAAGATAATCCGACCAACAACGAAGTAATCTTGTACATTTTTTCTCCTAAGATAAATAATCCCATTTAACATAATTTATTATATATGCTTATAATGTCAATGATAAATGTTGAGATTTTTGTCTTGAATTTATAAGCAAACCAAATAGATATTGTCAATATTACAATATGCTGCTTTTAAGTTAAGTTAACGGTGCGGGCTTAGTTTTGTATGTTTAAAGCAAATTTTTTTTAATATTATTTGTTAAAATTTTCACATTTTCCTTGACATAATTAAAAAGACTATATAAAATAACGCCTATGAGTTAGTTTGTACAGACTAACTTAAAGTTATTTAATTTATTTTGTAGTTGTTGGAATGATAAGAGCAAATTGTCGGTGGATTTGATTTGTATATTTAAAAAGATGATTTGTTGATATGACGAAAAGTTAAATAAAGTCAAGATTAATTTTAATGATGGAGGAGCAGTATGGTAAATAAGATTAGGTTTGTTAATTTTCCTGCCCGTTTTGTGTACCCATTGTTTATTGTGGCTATTGTGCTGTTTTGTTTATCGCCGCCTTTAATGGCGGTTCCTGAAGATGCTGATTATGTTGGTGAAGAGGCATGCTTGATGTGTCATGATGCGTATGGTGAAAGTTTCGGCAAGACAGTTCATGGCAGAGCGAATATTGCTGGAGAAGCTCCGGTGGTTAGTTGTGAATCATGCCATGGCCCGGGCTCAAAACATACTGAAAGCGGCGAACCGGCTGATATCTTCAATCCAGGCAAGGCCAATAGTTATGAACAGACAGAAACTTGCAATACTTGTCATGAAAAATTGAAAGGAAATTTTGGTTTTTCTCATTTGGATATAGCTGGTGGATGTAGTGATTGCCATATAGTCCATTCTGAAAATGAGCAGTTATTAGTAAAGCAGGGGTCAGATCTTTGTTTTGGCTGTCATGTTGAAGTTCGTGGTGTTTTTTCCATGCCCTCGCACCATCCTGTATTGGAAGACCGTTTGCAGTGTTACGATTGCCATCAGGTTCATGGCGGTGGAGCTAAATTTACCTCAATGGATACTGAGCGTGAACTGTGTCTTTCCTGCCATGTTGATAAGCAGGGTCCCTTTGTATTCGAGCATGATCCTGTAAATGAGGATTGTTCCATTTGCCATAATCCCCATGGTTCGGTAGCTGATAACCTTCTCATCCAGGCCGATCCATTTATATGTATGTCCTGCCATCCGCTTCATTTTCATACTTCATTGGATGGTGTTGAGGAGGAGTCGAGTATACGTCTGCACCCTGATAGAGGCGGTTTATTTACTAAAGATGGTTTCAAGAGGTCAATGTTGACTAAATGTACACAATGTCATACACAGATTCATGGTAGTGATTTGCCTGCCCAGTCGATTTCTGGTCCAGGTGGGTTAACAAGGTAGGGAAGGAGAGATGAGTATGAATAAACTTAAGTTCATCATTGCCATATTAGTTACCTCGATTTTTATCTTTACCGCTGTTTCCATAGCCCAGATTGAAGCCCCCGATATACAGACCACGTTTAGAATCGGAGGGCATTATACAACTTTGGATGATTATTACAAAAAGGCGGGTGAGTTTTATTATGGCAAGGAAGATCCTTTCCCTGAGTTTGGGTTAAGTCTTTACAGCATGGAAGACTCGAAGAGCTTTAATTTCAGCGGGGATTATTTCGATAAGAAAAATATGTTTGGCCGTCTAAATGTCATGGCCTCGGATATCCTCAAAGGTTCTTTTTCATATAGGTCTTTCTATCGCAATAAAGGAACCGATTTGTTGGAAAATCTCATGGCCAAGGAAAAGCCGGATACATTGGTTGGAAAGTCGGTTACACATGAGGATACCGCTCCCGGTGCAGATTATGGCTATACCCGCCATGAAATTAATTCCGACCTCGAATTCAAAATCCCCATTGATAACAAACATGATTTAAAATTAATCGCAGCTCATAGATCGATCATGCATAAAGGAACGGAACAAAAGATTGTCACCATGCATTGCTCATCATGTCATATTCAGTCGCATAAGGTTGATGTTGACCGCAAGTCTCATAATCTCTCGCTTGATGCTCAGACTGCATTTGACAGGCTGGAGTTAGGGTATGGCATAGAATACAACTACTATGATTCCGATGTCAAAACTCTGGAGGTATTTTACGATACGGCTCAGCATCCTAACACCGGTGGCGCTATAGGTGAATTTGATGCGAGGATGAATTACAATGGAGAAAAAGTTGAAGTTGCCAGAGAGCCTAAAACAGAGAAGATATCACACAGGCTGAACCTAAAGATTCCTACTGGCAAGGGTAAATTGGCTGGGGCTTTTATAACTTCATCGATTAAGAACAAATGGAATGATTTGCGGATTAGAAGCAACGGTGGTTTACTTAAATACGATGTGAATTTTTCACCAGAGCTCCATTTGTTGGTTGACGCAAAAATCAACAGGATAACAAATGACGAGATATTCATTGATGTAGCGCCCTGGCGAGAGGGCCTTACCGGTGGTGGCCAGGACCTTGACTACACTAGATATTCCAACCTGACCAGGACATTGTTGTCCAGTAATGCCAAACTGAAATACAGGCTCGGTCCTTTTAGCGATTTGTTTTTCCAGACAGGTTATGAGAGAATCAAGCGCGACGACTACCCTGAGTATGGACTTAATGATAAAACTACAAAGTTTTATGGAGAATTGAAGTTCAAGTATCGTTTTGTCAGATTGTCATCGTTACGGGCTAAATACCGTTTTACCAGTATCGATAATCCATTTACTATATTCGGCAAGTTGCTTGAATATAGAGGTAATGGCACGCTTTTCCCTCTTCCTGATAATGGCAAGGTTAATTATTTTCAACGTGATGAAATCCGTTACGGTAACGCTACCAATCTGCCGTCTTTAAAACATGACATTGATGTTTCAATGAATGTTAAGGCTATTAAGAAATTGACCATAACCGGTGGAGTCAGATATACTCTTGAAAAAAATGATGACCTTGATACCTTCGATTACGAGAGAACCACTCTTTCCCCAAGTCTTTCCTTTAACCTGTTAGGCGGACCCAGATGGAGCTTTTTCGCTGGCGGTTCATTATTCAAGCAAACTGCTAATGCACCGGTGGCGTTTGCCATGTTTGATGGGTGAGCAGGCCAGATGGCTAATGCCACAGGTGGTGGCACAAAACATTACGGCTCGCTGTATACTACTACAGATTACACAACTGATGTTACAATGGTCAACGGTGTTCTGACGATCATACCAACGGACAATTTGTTTATTACGGTCAGCGGAAATTACAGCATAAGCAAGGCGGATTTCGATCCGGTTATAATGCCTCAGCTCTCGGATGAACTACAGTTGGAAATCGACACTGAGATTGGAGAAGCCAATTACGACTACAGTCAAATCCATACATATTCTGATTTATCTTATAAGAGGCTTGACGGTTCGTTGAAGGTTGATTATAAAATTTCTGATCGGTTCAACTGGAACGCTGAGGTCATCTATATAAGTCTAACGGATGACAATGGATATGTTTATGGAGATGAAACCGGTTCGATTTATATAGTCAGGAGCGGTCTGGAATTCGGTCTGTAAGATTAATAATTAGTTTCTTTTGAAAGCCGGGATGATTTATTCATCTCGGTTTTTTTTAGTTAGAAGTATTATCAAATCATTTTATATCTGTCTTTGTTTGGGTTTTCGATTTTATTTAAGTTATTGTCCAATATTTTATTTCGGTGAATACTTAGCAGGTGAAACGTCTTGTTTTTCTTTTTGGGGGTTTTAAATGTTTGCATATTAACTTTGTGAAAAAATTCTCTTGACAATTATTTCACTGGAAGTTAATTATATGTTCGAGAGGGTATTTTGGGTAAGAAATGAGTTCTGTTTTTAATTATAGTGAAATATTTTACATCAAATAATCCAGGTTCTTAGCGTAGTGACAAATAAGATGAGGTAAGTCAATGAATATAAAACGCAGGGACTTTGTCAAATTAGCAGGCACAGGTTGTGTATCGCTTGTTGCTGGTAATGTAGCTGCTAGTGAGAACATAAGCTCTTCGGAATGGGATGACGCTTATGGTGTATTGGTTGATACAACGGTTTGTGTTGGTTGTAGAACATGCGAGAAGGCATGTAATGAGGTCAACAAGTTATCGGATCAGGATGAGAGTGTTTTTGATGACATGTCTGTTTTTGAAACTCACCGTCGACCAACTGATAAGGCTTATACAGTAGTTAATTCTGTTGAAAATCCAAAGAAACCAGGAAATCCATATTATTTTAAGGTTCAATGTATGCATTGTAACCATCCGGTTTGTGTTTCCGCCTGTCTTGTTGGTGCTCTTAGAAAGGATAAACGGGGTCCTGTGAAGTATGATGCCTGGAAATGTATGGGGTGTAGGTACTGTTTGGTGTCATGTCCTTTCCAGGTTCCGGCTTATGAATACTCTAAGGCTCTTGGTCCCGAGGTTCGCAAATGCACCTTTTGTTTCGACCGAATCATTAATGAAGGGAAGAAACCGGCTTGTGTTGAACACTGCCCCACCGAGGCTTTGATTTTTGGCAAGCGGCGTGAACTTATAGAATTAGCTCACAGCAGGATAATGAAAAGCCCAGATCGTTATGTGGACCACGTGTATGGCGAACATGAGATAGGCGGTACAAGCTGGATATATCTTGCCGGGACTGATTTTATCAATACCGACCTGCCTAAACTCGATTCGAGGCCATTCCCGGAACTCACCGAATCGATTCAACATGGCATATTCAAAAATTTTATCCCCCCTATAGCCTTATACGGGTTTTTGGGTTTGGTAATGTTTTCCCTTCGTAAAAAAGAGCAGAAAAAGGAGAATAATGATGTTATCTCATGAGATTCCTGTTCCAATTAAACATCGCTTCTTTACTGCAGGTACCAAGATACTTGTAGTCATAGCTGCTATTGGTATTGCTGTTTATATATATCGTTTATTTGTGGGCTTGGGGGCTGTGACCAATCTTGATAATCAACACCCCTGGGGGATATGGATCGCTATTGATGTTGTTACGGGGGTTGCGCTGGCGGCTGGGGGCTTCACCACCGCAGCATTGGTTTATATCTTTCGCCGGGAGGAATACCATGTTGTAGTCCGCCCTGCTCTTCTTACGGCCATGTTGGGCTACACTTTTGTAGCCATAGGCCTTGTTGCCGACCTTGGTCGTTTCTATAATATTTGGCACCCTGTTCTTCCCAGTATGTGGCAGGGTAATTCTGTCTTGTTTGAGGTTGCCGCATGCGTAATGACCTATCTCACCGTGTTATATATCGAATTTTTGCCAATCGTGGTGGAAAGGTTTAAAGGAAAGGTAAATCTACCCAAACCTTTTTCGATGTTTAATAATATCATAGAGTTCTTTCTTAACATTGTGGATAAAACTATTGTAAAAATAACGGCAATATTCATAATCGCTGGGGTTGTGCTTTCCTGTTTGCATCAATCTTCCCTGGGTACTCTTATGGTGCTCACACCAACTAAGATACATCCGCTGTGGTATACCTCGATTTCCCCTTTATTATTTTTAATGTCTGCCATAGCTGTGGGATTTCCCATGGTTATATTTGAATCAATACTTGCTTCGCGCTCTTTTAAATTGAAACCGGAAATGGAAGTTCTGTCCGGAATTGCGAAATTCCTTCCTTTTCTTCTTGGCCTTTACCTGGGAGTAAAAATTGTTGACCTGACCATAAGGGAGGCCTGGCCGTATCTTTTTGAGGGGTCACCCGAGTCATTCATGTTTATTATCGAAATCCTGGGTGGTGTAATCATACCTATGCTATTGCTCTCATTCAAGAGATTCAGAAATTCGGTCGGATGGTTGTTTACCTCTGCCACTATGATAGTGCTAGGGGTTGTTTTAAACCGAATAAATGTGTTTTTAGTTGCTTATGAGCCTTTATTTCCTGTAAAGAGTTATTTCCCATCTCCATATGAGATAGCTTTAACAGCAGGTCTTATATCCCTTCTGGTGCTTATATATAGGGTTTTCGTTATGATTTTCCCTATAATTTCTGTTCCGGTTGAAAAAAATAGATAACTAAATAGGATGAAAATAAAGAGACTTGAATAAAGTATGATGAGGCCAGCAAAATGATTAAATCAAGAAAAATAAATTTTTCGCCATTATTTTTTATTATTGTAATATTGTTTTTTAGTTCAGGATATGGTGATGAATCGCATGATAAAGCGATTCCTGAGCTTGACTGCTCAGAATGTCATAAATGTCAGGCTCCGAGCTACGAAGACCCATGCCTTAAGGCCTGCCCCAGGTTTTTTCTGGCGCAAGTGCACAATCCCCAAACTCTGGCTAAGGCACCTGATCGTCTATTGTTAGATAAGTTGGTGGATAAATACGGTGCGGTGGATTTCAGCCATAAGCTTCATGCCGAAATGGCAGAGATGGATAAGGGTTGTTCAACCTGTCATCATTTTATACCCAAGAGGCGTGTTCCGCCGTGTAGTGATTGCCATACCAAAGAGGCGAATCCAGCCAATCTTCGTCAGCCAAGTCTTCAGGCTGTGTATCATCGGCAATGTCTTACATGTCACCGGGAATGGAGTCATACTACTGAATGCAGATTCTGTCATTTACCGGTTGAGGAGGTCAAATCAGGTAAGGCAGTCATTGAAGAAAAACCTAAGTCCCTTATTGCCAATCCTATTACAAAGGTCTATAATACTTCTTTTGATGAAGGGCCCGTTGTTACATTCCATCATGAGCAACATGTAGAATTGTTTAACCTTAGCTGTGTTGATTGCCACAAAAATGAAAGCTGTCGTTACTGCCATGACCTTCAGAAGCCTGCCAGTTTGGCGAAAACACCTGATGAGATGCACGATATCTGCTCTTCATGTCATGATATTGATAACTGCCAGAAATGCCATGATACTAAAGAGAGACCAGCTTTCTCTCATGTATCCACCGGCTGGTCATTGGGTAAGTACCATTCCGGTCTTGGTTGTAGAGCCTGTCATCCCAAAGGAAAGAAAATTTCAAAACTCAGCACTTCTTGTGTTTCCTGCCATGCTGGCTGGAATCAGGAAACGTTCAAACATGCGGTAACCGGACTCAAACTCGATGAAATCCATTCAGAGCTTGATTGCGGTGATTGCCATGTTGATAAAAAGTTTAAAAGAAAACCCGATTGTTCCGCTTGTCACGATGATAATCGTTCGCCAAAAAAACACCCTCCCGGCACTTATGTGAAGTTGAGTGGTAAATGATCATTACTTTGTCTCTCTAATAGAATATTGAGGTTATTGTGTTGATTTTTATTATGTGGATGGCAGATACTTGAAATGTTGTTATAATGTTTCTGCAAATTAACAAATAACTTGACATATTTGTTTGATTTTTCTAAATATTGTGATAGAGAGGTAAGAAAATATTTAGAGGAGGATCGATGAGGATTGTAGTATCATTGTTAACGGTATTTATGCTGGCGATGCCGTTATTAGCCGGAGCCACTGAACCTTTTAAATATATCGGTTCAGATAAATGCAAAATGTGCCATAGAACCCCTAAACAGGGTGAACAATACAAGATCTGGAAAAATGGGCCTCATGCCAAAGCTTATGAAACGCTGGCCAACGAAGAATCTGTTAAGATTGCCAAAAAAATGGAAATCGATGATCCCCAGAAAAGCGACCAGTGTCTGGTTTGCCATGTCACAGCTTTTGGTGTTGCAGATAGCCTGAAAATGGAAACAATGACTCTTGAAGAGGGGATAAGCTGTGAAGCCTGTCATGGACCGGGCAGTGATTACAAAAAGATGTCGATTATGAAAGACCATGAGAAAGCGGTTGCGGCTGGATTGCAGGTCATCGATGAAGAAACATGCACGAAATGCCATAATGAGAAAAGTCCAACCTATAAAAAGTTCAAGTTTGAAGAGGCGGTTAAAGTCATAGCTCATCCTATACCCAAAAAAGAAGTTAAAGAGTAAAAACTTACAAATTATTTTCATAAGTAAGCGGGTACATATTTTAGTACCTGCTTTTTTTATATATTCTTTTGAGCATATTAGGTGAATATCCTATAAGTATTAACTATGATTATAATAGGCCGAGGTGAGGCCGGTTTGGTATTTTAGATCCAGTTTTTGACTATATACGAAGAAGGCGGTCCTTTCGACCGCCTTGGAAATTTGCCAGGTAAAACAAAAATATTAACCTTCGGGAGTAGTCGATGGATTGTGCTCCTTATTTTTTCTTAATTGATGAGGTGGAACTAAGGGAGGTGTCTGAGGACACCACAGGATTTCCGGGTTGTAGCCTTTGAAATATGCAACAAGGAATGTGATATCAGAGCCTGTGAATTGGCAGTTGCCGTTAACGTCTCCACCTGAATACAACCAGCTTGATGTGGAATCGTTCCAACATGAGTCTGGCGGTTGTTCGCCAAGTCCTTTGAAGTAACGAACGCCGTAAGTGACATCGTTGCCCATTACATTGCCATCGCTATTAATATCACCGGGAGTGAAAGGACAACCGGGTGGTTCACATTCGAAAGATGCAACGAATATATCATCGATATTCCAACCACAATACCGCCATCCACCGTCGGTGGGCCCCATTCCAAACCTTATTTTGAAACCGGGGTTGTTATCAGCCCAGGTTGAGACATCATAAACCTGTTTCTGCCACGAGCAATCATTTATTTCGGTTTCGTTCTCGAATATTTGTACCCAGTCAGCACCGTCGAAAACCTCTAAATAAGCATGGTCATAAAGGGGTCGCTCAACGCCAAGCCAACGGTAGAAAGTCAAGGTTATATTGGTATATTCTGAGCAATTAATTTCCGGTGAAGTAACCCAGCGTAAAGAGATGTTGTTTTCGTAGTCGCCATTTAGGTTGTAACCCAGAACATTAACGGGACTATATGCGCTCGCGGGGTCGGGGCAACCATATTGGCCACCACCACCGGTAGGTTGGCCAATCTCCCACTGGCCGGAGATAAGGCCTGTCCAACCCTGATTGGTAGAAAAGTCATCCTCGAATATTGCTATCAATGTTCCAACTATCGTAGTGTAAACGCTGTTTGGTGCATCAGGTGGGCTAAATATGGTAGAACCACCGTCACTCTCGGCACTGATGTAATACTCCGGTGTTGCGTTACAGTTTGCAGGTGGTAAGGTTGCTTCGTACAGGTCATCGCCAATCGGCGTTAATGGAGATGTCAGAAATGTTCCGTCGTAATATCGGTAGTGAAGAGTGCCTGAGCCCGGAACATAAGATTCTACGTTATCTTCAATCTGAACTGTAAACGTGGTTGGAACGCCTGGGTCAATGTACTCAGGCAAACCATCCGGGAAGAGGATATTCAGGAACGATTCATCAGTTATTAGTGCCTTGATACAGAAATTGGCTGTGTGGTCCCATGGTGGGTCCTCATAATCGTAAAGGTCGAGCCATTCTGAATCACTGCGGTAATAACTTTCACCGGGGTTGG
>NATP01000066.1 GCA_002085375.1 candidate division Zixibacteria bacterium 4484_95
AATGTTGCCTTCAAGTTATTTTCAATTGCAACAGGGAGTGATGACTATTGAGCAGTGATAAACAGGCACAAACTGTAAAAAAGCACAAGTTAAATTTCGCTTTCCGCGAAAAATTAGGCACCTTTGCCGAAGGTTTCAGACATAATTATTGTTACCAGTGTGGGGCTTGTGTGGCTGACTGTCCGGCAAGCAACTATTCTAAGGAATTCAATCCACGTCTTATCATTCTCAAAGCTCTTCTTGGTTTCGAGGATGAGCTTATCAAACCCGATTCAGAGATCTGGAGCTGCACCAACTGCTATACCTGCTCGGAAAGATGTCCGCAGGATGTTCGACCTGTCGATGTCATCATTGCCCTGAAAAACATGTGTTATAGTGAGGGCAAGGCGCCGGAACTAATAGGCCACATTTCCGATACTGTCCTAGTAACCGGCGTCACTACCAAAATTACCTCACTGTCTGAAAGACGCCGGCAGGAGCTTGGACTTCCCCCTATTAAAGGTTATCCGGTTGATGAAATCAAAAAGATTATCGAGGCTGATTGATATGACTTATAAATCCATTGGAAAATATATTCCATTTTTTGGTTGTATGATGACCACCAAGTATCCATGGTTCGAGGCGGCTGTGCGTAAGACGGCAGCAAAAATCGGTATGGAATTAATTGACATCGATGGTTTCACCTGCTGTCCTGACCCAATCTATTACCAGGCGCGCGACAAGATGGAATGGTACACAATCGCCGCCAGAAATATATCGCTGGCGGAAGACCTTGGTTATGATTTAATTACAACCTGTTCCGGTTGCACTGCTACCTTATCCGAGGTCAATTTAGCCTTAAAAGAAGACCCTGGGCTTAAAGCAAAAGTCAATGAACGCTTAAAGAAAATTGGCCGTGAGTTCAAAGGCTCGATAAATGTCCGCCATGCTGTTACGGTCATACGTGATGACTTCGGTTTCGAGCAGGTAACCAAGACTGTTACCCGTCCGCTGGAGGGGCTGAAAGTGGCTGTTCACTATGGTTGTCACCTTTTGAAACCGTCGCGGGTGATGCGTGTCGATGACCCCAACCACCCAACAATACTTGAAAACCTCCTCAAAGCCATCGGTGCCGAGCCAATCCATCATGATAAGACCATGTTATGCTGTGGCAAAGCCTGTATGTCTGATGCTATACCGGAACAAATGATAATGGATATACTGGAAACGATAAAAAGCAGAGAAGCTGACTGTATGGGACTCATCTGCCCGACATGTTTTGACCAATTCGATATAAGACAGATCATTCTGGGACGAAAACATAAAAAGAAACTCGATGTGCCAATCATCTATTATTTTCAGCTACTTGGGCTGGCACAGGGGCTCAACACCAAAGATGTCGGCCTGCAAATGCATAAAGTAAAAGCCGACCAGATATTCGAAAAAGTATTAGCGTAAATTGTAGGTCAAAGCCCCTGCGGTTTTGACTGGAAGCTATAAATTCAAATTTTCAGAACGGCTGCACCCTTGATTTTCCCCTTGCGCAGATTGTCCAGAGCCTTGTTTGCCTGCTCAAGGGGGAAAACCTGGACCTTTGTTTTTACAGGAACTTCAGGGGCGATTGCAAGTAATTCCTCACCATCCTGACGGGTCAGGTTGGCCACAGAACGGACAACTCGCTCCTCCCAGAGCAGGTGATATGGAAATGATGGAATGTCGCTCATGTAGATACCAGCACAGACAACTGTGCCACCCTTCTTAGTCGCTTTTAAGGCTGCCGGTAAGAGCGGGCCAACCGGAGCAAAAATTATGGCTGCATCAAGCTTATCTGGAGGCAATTTTGTCGAATCGCCTGCCCATACAGCTCCAAGGCTGTAGGCAAACTCCTGACCGGTAACGTCGCCTGGTCTTGTGAATGCGTAGATACGTTTCCCCTGATATATGGCTATCTGGGCAATCACATGAGCGGAAGCTCCAAATCCATATAGCCCCAGGTCCTCTACACCTTCACCTGCCATCCGGTACGATCGATACCCGATTAACCCCGCACATAAAAGAGGTGCAGCTTCAACATCGCTGTATTTCTCCGGTATGGGAAAACAGTATCGTTGGTCTGCTACAGCATATTCAGCAAAACCCCCATCAATGGTATAACCGGTAAAAAGTGCATTTTCGCACAGGTTTTCCTGTCCTCTCTTACAATAATAGCATTTGCCATCTGTATAACCCAACCATGGTACCCCGATCCGATCTTTTACATTAAATTTTTCGACATGACTTCCAGTTTGAACGACAGTACCTATGATCTCGTGTCCGGGTATCAGGTGAGGTTTTGGTTTACTGAGATCACCATCGACTATATGTAGGTCTGTGCGGCAAACACCACAGGCATGGATTCTTATCAATACCTGTTCTGGCCCTGGTTCTGGAATAGTTATCTCCATAAGCTGAAGGGGTTGCCTTGCTTTTTCTAACACCATTGCTCGCATCTTTTCTGGAATTTTCATTTTTACCCAGCCTGGTTAATTTAACAATTATCAGTATCTAACCGTACTCATATAGTTAATTATAATATCATGATCTATTTATAAATTCAACAGAATTGATAGGTTGGGTTCCGAGGAAACCCGACAACCTTCACTTAATTCTTGGGATTCTCTTGGTCTTTCTTTACCCACCAATTGGCGATAATCGGCAGGAGTATGATCTGTCCCAGCGCCGCAAACAGGCCGGGCAACAGTGCCGCCTTAAAATATTGCATATAATTACCGCTTGCGGCAAAACCCAAGTAAACGGTCAGAGCAAATGCAACTCTTCCGATTATGAGGGCAGGAATAACCGACATGAATGGATTGAAGAGAAGCTTTTCACGCAAGAAGCCGGCGACGAAACCATAGGTAAACAGTTCGACCGTCATGGCGGGCAGAATTGCAGGTAAGGGCATGCCGGATATAAGGTAACTTAATGATGGAGAGAGCAACCCCACCAGCGCACCGCTTCTCCAACCGAAGACCAAGCCTGCCAGGATAACAGGCCAGTGCATAGGTAGAAGAATTCTTACCGGAGCGCCTGATAAGTGAGCCACAGCGGGCAACATAACAGCGACTCCAATAAGGATTACTTGGAAAATCAAAGATTTTGTTCCCCAGAACACCAAAGTGATGTTTTTTACTGATATGGAAGGCTGATTTTTGTTATACATTTTTGTATCTTCCTTGATGGTATTCTTTAAAATGGCTCAACAACAGATCCTTTGCAAATTAAAAGGATTTTTTAATCGCTTAGTACAATATATTAGTCTTTATTTAGTTACGTCAAGTGTTTTCAATATAAAAAAAATGATGTAAATTTAATTGTTAAAATTGTATCAGTTGAAACTTAAAATTTTTACAGGTATATCCAGAGGAAAAAAGATACACCCGTGAAACCATTAAGACTTGACAGTAAAAATGTAGGTTATGTGAAGTTAGCCCCTGAGGCTGGACAGAAAAGGTTAGAATATCTGGCAAGGTTTTGTTATAGTTTCAATCAAGATGGCAGTATTTCTTTAGAATGGGATGGGCGTGATCATAAAGGTGAAGATGTGAGCAGTGGAGTTTATTTTATATCATTACAAGCACAGAATGGAGGTGATGTCAAGAAGGTAATCTTATTGAGGTAGAGTACTATTTTAAACCTTAAACTACTTCCCTACCGGTTTAGCAGGGGGGAGACGGCGGACACTATTGGAACGACATTTGGGGCAGGTTCTTTCAGTGATATTATCCGGGTCATACATACCTTTATATTCATGTCCACATTTGAGGCATTTAAAGGTAGTTTCTCTTGCAGGCATCAGGCTTTTACCTCTTCATTTTTTAAAGCTTTTTTCTTTTTGCTCTTGGCCTCTTCCTCGGTTAAGACTTTCATTGTATGCTCGATCTCTTCTTTAGTAACGGCTTTGACCATATCTTCCAGTTCGCGCATGACCTTGGCGAATTTCTGGCCCTCGGCGGCGGATATCCATTCAAGCTGCAACCTTTCGGGACGGATACCCAGTTTTTCAAGTTTGTTCCACATACGGTCCATTCGTTTCTGTGTCCACTGCACAGCGCTGATGTAATGGCAATCGCTGAAATGACATCCGGAGACAAGAACCATTGGCGCACCCAACTTGAAAGCATGCATTACGAATTTCTCGTCGACTCTGCCGGAGCACATTGTCCTTATCAGTCTGCATGTGGGAGGATACTGCAATCTTGAGGTTCCAGCCATATCACCACCGGCATAACTGCACCAGTTGCAGGCGAATGTCACAAGATGTTTGTGAGGCTCTACGGCCAGCAGAGCTTCGATTTGGGCCATAATCTGCTCATCGCGGAAATGCCGCATGGTGATAGCATCCTGTTGACACTCCGAGGCGCAGGCACCACATCCGGCGCAGGCAGCCTGGATGACAATAGGTGCTTTCTTGGCTTTCCGATCAGGGGCTATGATAGCATTATATGGACAGACCCGCGCACAGACACCACAATAGTTACATTTGTCAGGATCGATCTGAGAGGTGATAGCCTCGACCCTGGTTTTGCCGGCGTTGAGTAGAATGCTGGCTCTGGCCGCTGCAGCACCTGCCTGGGTGACGCTGTCTTTGATATCTTTGGGCGATTCTACACATCCAGCTATGAAAATACCTTTAGTAGGAGCATCAACCGGCTTAAGCTTGGGGTGAGACTCCATAACAAAACCATCAGAGGTTGTTGATAATGTCAGAAGCCTTTTGATAGTCTCACCATCGCGACGAGGTATAACCCCTTGTGACAGAACTAGCATCTCAAGCTCATGTTTTTCCAACTTGCCAGTGGTCGTGTTTTCAACAGTTAAGATAAGGTTCTTGGTTTGAGGATCTTCTGTGACCTCACCCGGGATACCCCTTATATATTTAACACCCTCTTCCTTACTTCGCATATAAAGATCTTCGAAACCTTTACCAAAGGCACGGATATCCATGTAGAAAACCTCAGCCTGAACTCCAGGGTAATGGTCGCACAGCAGAAGAGTATCTTTAACGGTGTTCATACAGCAGATGTTACTGCAATATGGGTTACCACGGCCATCCCGCGAGCGGGAACCAACACATTGTATAAAGCCGATGCTCTGGGGAATCTTACGGTCAGTTGGTCGAATGAAATGCCCCTCGGTTGGGCCTCCAGCGCAGATTAACCGCTCAAACTCCATACTGGTGATAACGTTCTCGAAACGAGTGTAGCCATATTCATCGTATTCCGTAGGATCATATACATCCATACCGGTAGCAACGATTACCACACCTACCTCGACGTTCACCAGTTTATCCTGGTCATCGTAGTTGATACATTTTTTCTCGCACGCCTCAAAGCATTTGCCACAAGCAATAGGATTGTTGCCGAGGCAGTTTTCCATATTCAGTATATAAGATGACGGTACTGCTTGAGGAAAGGGTAAATATATAGCCTTACGTGAGGAGAATCCTTGTTGGTATTCGTCAGGCACCGTTACCGGGCAGACTTTGGCGCATTCGTCACAACTGGTGCACTCGTTGGGATCTACATAGCGAGCCTTCTTGCGTATTGCCACGTTGAAATTGCCCACGTAACCGGTAACTGATTCGACCTCGCTGTAGGTCATTAACTCGATATTTGGATGTCGACCGACATCCATCATTTTGGGACCGAGTATTCATATGGAACAATCCATTGTCGGGTAGGTTTTGTCGATTGCAGCCATAATCCCACCGATTGTGGGTTCTTTCTCGACCAGATAGACTTTGTGCCCACCGTCTGCTAAATCGAGGGCTGCCTGGATACCCGAGATGCCTCCGCCGATAACCAGTGCTGCCTTGGTAACCGGTACTTCCGCTTCCTGTTGTGGTTCCAAAAAACGAGCCCTGGCAACGCCACTTCTAACAAGGTCTTTGGCCTTCTCGGTAGCTGCTTCCTTTTCAGTTTGATGAACCCAGCTACAGTGCTCACGAATATTTACCATTTCGAACAGATACGGGTTTAATCCTGCATCAGCTACACATTCACGGAATGTCGGCTCGTGGATTTTTGGAGTGCAGGAGGCTACCACAACACGATTGAGGTTATGTTCGGTTATAGCCTTTTTAATCTCATTTTGTCCAGGGTCAGCGCATGTATACTTATTCTGGACGACAACCACAACATCATCCAGTGTCTCAGCGTATTTACTGACAGCAGTACAATCAATGGTGCCGGCGATATTCAGTCCGCACTCACAGACGAACACACCAATGCGCAAATCCCCAGGTTTTTTTAATTCAACTGCCATATCTTTTCTCCCAGCCGTCAAGAACTTTTATTCTTGTCTTAGGCAGGTAGGTTGTCAAAATGTTACTCATCTTTATCCAAAGCCTCAACCAGTTAAGGCTGAAGCAACTAAGTTCACGAAATCGGTTAATTTTATACCGACTTTTTCTGTTTCCTCTCCACATTCAGCACACCGAAAATGAATCTGGCATTTCGGGCAGGCGGTTACTAATGTATTTGCACCTGTATCCTTAGCCTCAATCAGCCTGCTGTTTTGAATCTGCTTGGAGGTAGTATCGCAGTTCATCCAGTTGGTGGTACCACAACATATTGCGCCTTGCTTGTTGTGAGGCATCTCGAGGAACTTTATCCCCGGAATAGACAACATCGCCTCACGTGGTTGCTGGTAAATACCCATGTGTCTGCCCAAACGGCAGGGGTCCTGGAAAGTAACTTCCATATCAATGGTATTGAATTTTAATTTGCCGATGTTTTCGGCAACAACCTCGGCGATATGTTTAACCTTGAAGTTTACACTACCAAATCGTTCAGGATAGAGCTTTTTTAATACAAGAGCGCATTCCGGGCAAGCTGTCACTACAGTTTTGGCGCCAGTTTGCTCTATCTCCTTTAAATTTATTTGCCCAAGCTCATCAAACTGTCTTAACTGACCCAGCCAGTAAAGGTCATGGCCACAACATCGCTCGTTGTCCATGACCACTGGTTCGATACCGAGATAATTTAGAATTTTCACCGTATCCTGGGCAATTGAAATTGGTGAAAAATCGAAATCCTTGGCAAAATAGTTTTCGTAATATGGTAAACATCCAACAAAATAAAGAACTTCACCTTTGGTTTTAACCTTTAGGTTGTCGTTTATCCAGCCAGTACGGCTTTGTTTGAGATTAGGTGAAGAGAGCATATCCATGATGTAGTGAAAGGTACCGCCATGTGATGGGTTACCCCATTTCCCCTGGCTGTATGCCTCAGCCCGAATATCCCGCATATATTCGGAATACCTGACATCCACAGGACAACGCTGTGAACACAGCTGACAGGTTAAGCAGGACCATAAGAGATTGTCGGAGATAAGTTCATTGCCGCCATAGAAAAGACCCTCGGCTACCATCCGTCGGGGGGAATAGCTGTTATTGAAGCGAGAAATGGGACATACACTGGTGCATTTTCCACATTCAAGGCAGTAAAAGGCGCTGCTTTTCTTTATTTTTTCAGCAACATTTTCCATCATTTATTAAATTTTGGTTTATGATTTAATGGGCTTGGTCCCAGAGCGGTTATCTGTTCGGTAAATTCGTTAATGACCTGAGCCCAACGTGGTCCCTCTGCCGCTGAAATCCATTCCAGGCGTATGCGTTTCTCATCCAACCCCAGAGTCTTCACTAACTCTTTAGTTTTTTCAAATTGGTCTACAGCCTTATAGTTGCCAAATATATAATGGCAATCACCAAAATGACAGCCTGAAACGAGAACACCATCTGCCCCAAGTTTCAGGGCTTTAAGGATAAAAGCGGGAGTGACCCGACCAGAACACATGGTTCGAATAATTCTAAAATTGGGCGAATGTTGAATCCTGTTTACACCAGCGGTGTCAGCACCTGCATAACTGCACCAGTTGCAGGCAAAAGCGACAATATTGGGCACGAATTTTTTATTCGTTGATTTCTTTTTAGTCTTTGGTTTTTTCACAGGCATATATTAAGTCTCATCGGTTAATAAAGCTTCCATCATGGAATCGATCTGCTTGTCGGTGAAATGCTGTGCTTCGATTGCCCCGGTCGGGCACCAACTGGCACAGGTGCCACATCCTTTACATAAAGCCTGATTTATCTCAGCAACTTTTAGTCCGGGCACGATCTCAATCAATGATGGTGCATGGTATTCACAAATTTCCACACATCGGCCGCAGGCACGGCATAAATCCTGCTGAACAACACACGTAATCGGTTCGAGCATCACGGTATCGCGGGCAATAAATGACGCTACCTTGGCGGCCGCGGCAGAACCCTGGGCAATGGAATCAGAGATATCCTTGGGCCCACTCACGCAACCAGCCAGGAACACTCCCTCGGTGGTCGTCTCAACCGGACCGAGTTTGGCGTGACGCTCCATGAAAAAGCCGTCGGCGCCTATAGGCAATTTTAAGATTTCATGAAGTTTGTCAGTGCTTTCCTTATTGGGCACCATTCCTGCCGCAAGCACTATATAATCAACATCTATTTCCAGAACGCGGTTTAGAGCAAGCTCTAAGATATCGACCGCTTCAGCCTGATTAGCGTTGCCGATTACCCTGGGCAATCTCTCAGATGTATACCTTATGAACCTCACTCCCAGAGCTCTTGCGTGGCGGTAATGCTCCTCGGCTTTAGCCCCAACTGTGCGCATATCGCGATGCAGAACAGCTACATTCACACCATTCTCTCGCAGACGGACAGCCTGTTTGATGGTCGTTGGGCAGCAAAAACGCGAGCATCCGGGATTCTTTTCGGGATTACGAGAACCAACACACTGGATGAAAACGACGGTTTTCGGCGTCTTACCTTTTATTTTTAATGAACCTTTAGTATCATGTAGAATATTTTCAAGTTCCTGGTTGGTTATAACGTTTTCATATTGACCATAGCCGAATTCACCATTGGGTTTATATATATCAGCACCAGTCGCCACCACTATGGTTCCTACTTTGAAGTTGCCGTATGAGGTGGAAACATCGAAATTACCAACAAAGCCGGTTATGGAATTTATTTGGGTAGAAGGCATTACCTCAACTCGGCTAGCTCTAAGTTTTTCCACCATGGTCCGGGCAAGCTCAACCGCTAAAAGGTCAGCGGGATAAACTCTGGTCAGGTTATTTAAGTATCCGCCGAGACGGCCTTCCTTTTCTATAAGGTAAACCTTGAAACCCTGAGCTTCAAGATCTAAGGCGGCGCGCATACCAGCTACACCCCCACCAATGATAAGCACACTCTGGTTGATTGGAATAGATTGTTTATGTAAGGGTTGCAAATGACGAGCCCTGGCTACCCCCATTCTTATGAGATCCTTAGCCTTCTGGGTAGCTATTTCCGGTGTATCGGTATGCACCCATGAACACTGGTCACGCACATTGACTATTTCAAAGAGATAGGGGTTAAGGCCAACCTGTTCACAACTTTCACGGAAAATAGGTTCATGTGTGCGGGGAGTGCAGGCGGCTGCAACAATACGGTTGAGCTTTTTCTTGATGATCGTATCTTGCAAACACTTCTGACCATCGTTTGAACAGAGAAAAAGACTTTCTTGGACAAAAACAACACCGGGTAGTCTCTCAGCGTATTTCTTCAAAGCGGCAACATCTAGAACTCCGGCGATGTTGATACCACAGTGGCAAATGAAAACGCCGATTCGTGGAGGGCCGTTGATGTCTAAAGGTGGGATTTCCTCTTTAACTTCTTCAATTCTAACTTTGGCAACATATTTTTCTGCCTCAGCCGCTGC
>NATP01000067.1 GCA_002085375.1 candidate division Zixibacteria bacterium 4484_95
TCATCTTTAATGATACTAACTGAAAAGGTCCTGGCAATCATGAGAGTAATCACGCCCCCAACCAAAATAAATAAGAGGAACATTAAATAAATCCTGGATTTGATTACCATTTGTTTTTCTCCGTCAAGCCTTTTTCAACCTGCTCATACTAAAAAACCCTGCTAATGATTAACTTGTTAATACTTCCATTCATGTTTTCTTTCGAAGCGACACTTTATTCCCCTTATATCCAGTCAAAACTTTTGACAATAAAACGCTAAATGCGATAAAAATTGCCACCTTAACCAATCGAATAAACACCTCATAGGTTGACATATCAGATGCAACTATCCCCCAATAATCCCTTCCATAAATAAAAAGATATTCAAAGAAAGAAAAGAATGTATAAACAAGCAGGCCAAGTATAAATGATAAGGTCACTATTCTATATTTGCTTTCCATGAAAAAATACCCTTTATTTCCAACAGATGTTGTTTCCTGAGCCCCCATTAGAAATTAATAATAAGTTCAACGATATAAAATAATAGACGCCCCCTTATACGAAAAACTCACTTTCCAGAATTATTTTCGGTTTTGTTGAATCATATATTATTCAAATATTGCAATTTGAAACAATGAGTTTTTAAATGGGAAAAGTAGTTTTTCCGTACTAGGGCACTGGCCAAGATAGTACATGAAACGACCTAATTTGACTGTAGCAATGAGTATCTTCTCAAATTATGATAAGCTTCTGTTAAAAATGCTTTATCTACCTGACAAACAGCAAATCTGTATAATTTTATATTTCCATTAGTCTATTATTTTCGATTTCATCAACCTTCGGGATTTTGAAGTTTTTCCTTTTTGGCTATTCTCTTTTTGTATTTTCTAGCAGATTTCAACTTCTTAGCAGCCCTTTTGGCGATTTCTGAGGATAATTCCCAGCTTAACATCTCATTAAAGTAATCAAGGGCGGTTTTATCATCGCCCTTTAAATAATAAGCTACACCCAGACAGTAGTTACAGATAATCAAATTATAGTAATTTTGATTTCCTTTCCTCACAAGTCCTTCTCTGATCAAGGTGAAATCCCTTATAATTCCATTGATATTACCCCTGTTGAAGTTGGCGATTGCCCGAAGCCATAGTGTTTGCCTGCCACCATTACCACGAGCTATTAATTCATCTGCAATTGCAATTGCCTTGGGGTATTCCTTGCGGTTTATATATATCCAGCCAAGCCCGATAGCAGCCGCAGTCGATGAATAACGAGATTTCTCCATGGCCTTTTTCAACTCATCAATCCCTTGCTGGCGTTTATCCGATATGAAAGGTAACTTTCGAAGTATCCCCAGTTTGGCCGACCGCCAATAATGCAGAGTACCCAGGCCAACATAGGCCTCATAAAAAAGAGTATCCTTCTTAACCGCTTTGGAAAAATACTTGCCCGCCTTCAAACCCTTGGTTACAGCCTTAAACCAACTTCCATGTTGCCCCTCCCATATAGCATCATAACCCAATGCTGTTCCTTTGAAAAACAAAGCCCATTTATCCTCAGGATGATATTTGAGGTGTTCATCAAGACCGGTTAATGAAGTGTCGATTAAGGCCTTAAAATGTTTTTTTTGGTCATATCGTTCATCATCCGTCATCTCTACATAGACTATGCCAGCCTTTATAACATAAGCTGGCCAATAGTCAGAATCGACAGCAATGAGGCTCTCGATACAGGCTATTGCGGCCTGAAAGCTATCGATGTAGGTATATGACATCGCCTTTGCAATAAAAATATCTTCAAGGCTATCTGGCTCCAGTTGAGACCGAAACTGGGCAGAATTATCAGCCAGGCAAACAGAAGCAGATAACCCTAAAAAAATTATGGAACTTGATATTACTCTAATTACTTTCAACTTCTTCGGTGTTTCCTCATAATAATCTGATGAGTTGTCAAAAGCCCCCTCAAATCGCTAATATTGCATTAAGTTCATCCCTTGTAATAATAGTGAATCTGTCGGCCAAGACCGACCATTGCTAATATTTAGTGTGCAGTCAATTGCAAAGGCTATTTCCGCAGGAATATGCATCATAAGTTTTTGAACATAGAAACCGTTTCATTTAAAATCAAGATGTTTTTTTGACCTCCTTTAAATTAAGTATATCCCAGCTTTTGACGAAAATATCATTAAGATAGGTAGTATATACAAAAGAAAATCAGTGGAGGAAATATGACCAGCATCATCGTTGTAGATGATGAAAAGACATTACGAAATAATCTTTCTTTTTACCTTAGAAGTCAGGGTTATCATGTAGATACAGCCGAATCTGGTGAAGAGGCTTTGGAAAAAGCCAAGCAGAAGTTTTATGATATAGTTATCTCTGATTGTAGAATGGCGAAGATGTCTGGGATCAAACTGATGAAAGAAATTAAAAAGATTCATCCTGCCTCTGAAATATTATTGGTCACCGGTTATGGAAACATACCGATGGCAGTTGAGGCCATTCAAGGAGGAGCTGTAGATTTCATTTGTAAGCCTTTTGAATATGGAAGCTTATTAAACAGGATAGAACACATTTTACACGCAAGGGAACATAAAGTCGTCGCCACTGAAGAAAGATACGATCGGATAATCACCAAGTCGCAAAAAATGAAAGATGTATTGGATATTATTGCCAAGACAGGGGCAACCGAGGTTACAGTCTTGATTGAGGGCGAGAGCGGTACAGGTAAAGAGCTTGTCGCCCGCGCCATTCACAGTAGATCAAAACGCAAGGATATGCCTTTTATGGTTGTTGAATGTTCAACAGCGCATGAAAAAGAACAACAAAAAGAAATTTTCGGTGAATG
Organism: candidate division Zixibacteria bacterium 4484_95; assembly: GCA_002085375.1. Classification (GTDB taxonomy): domain Bacteria; phylum Zixibacteria; class MSB-5A5; order UBA10806; family 4484-95; genus 4484-95. Next base: position 2,825 of record NATP01000067.1, read on the forward strand.
GGAAAAGGAGAATAACGAATGTCCCGGAATGATCGTGAGAGCCAACGGCGGAACCATCCTAATTAAAAATATCGAGTGTTTGGCTCCTGTTCTTCAAACGAAACTATTGAGATTCATTCAAGATGGTTATTTCACTCCATCGGAAAAGTTCAAGAAGATTAAATCTGATGTAAGGATTATCTGTAGCAGCACTAAAAGCCTTAAGAGACTGGCAACAACTGGGAATTTCAGGGAGGACTTATTTTACGCAATAAACATAATGCCGATATATATTCCACCGCTTCGAAATAGAATCGCTGATATTTTTCCTCTGGTAAACTATTTCCTTGAAAAATATGCAACCAAGTTCGAGAAAGATATTAAGGCGATATCTCCCGATGTCTTGGCCTGGATGCAAACTTATTACTGGCCCGGGAATGTAGCTGAACTGGAAAATATCATCGCCCGCGCCTGCGCACTTACTACATCGGAATTTATCGATGAATCACTTATATTTACTCTTCCTAAAGACCGTCCAGCCTCAGATGAGGGTGCTGGATTCTTAAATGTAACACTGAAAGAAAATCAGAAGACATTGATTTTGAAAGCATTGAAACAGAACCAGGGAAATTATTCACGCACAGCACAACAACTTGGTATATCACGGACAACCCTCTGGCGCCGAATGAAAAAATTTAAAATCGAAGAACCATCAATTAAGACAAAAATTTAATTGATATTAAGTCATCATACCTCTGACTTTTAAATTTCACTTAAGCAAACTTTAGCAAGAAATACCAACTGGTCTATAAATTCGACGAATTCATTTCCATTAATATATTGATTGTATTAAGATAATGATATATTTATAATATGGTTAATCGGAGAGGTGGCCGAGCGGCTGAAGGCAGCTGCCTGCTAAGCAGTTAACGGGGCAACTCGTTCCAGGGTTCGAATCCCTGCCTCTCCGGTTTTTATAAGTTTGAAAAAAGTAACCCACCCGATAGCCACCGGAAATATTAACCGTGTGGTTAACAACATGAAGATTTGTGGTTCAAATCCACCTTCGCTATAAATGACAATGTAGGCATCAAAAAGCAGTCAAGGTGCAAAAAATTCTGTAACTTAAGGCATTTCTATACAATTGTTAATTATCCTTAATATTGGTGATATCTCTTACTTTAACAATATAAAACAGCACCGGCACAATAATAAGCGTGAGTATCGTCGAGGAAATGAGTCCGCCAATCATTGGTGCGGCGATTCGTTGCATTATCTCCGAGCCTGTACCATGTCCAAACATGATCGGTAAAAGAGCAATTATAGTAGTAGAAACTGTCATCAGTTTCGGTCGAACTCTTTCAACAGCGCCTTCCATAACAGCAGCATGCAAGTCACTTTTTGATTTCAATTTTTCCTCTTTTCTATACCGTTTTACAGCTTCTTCAAGGTAAACCAACATTACAACACCCGTTTCCGCTGCCAAGCCGGCAAGAGCTATAAATCCGACATAAACAGCCACCGATGTATTGTAACCGAAGATATAAAAAAGCCATATTCCACCAACAAGAGCAAAAGGTAGAGAAAGCATAACTATCAAACTATTAGCCAGGTTTTTAAAGTGCAAGAATAGAAGCAATAATATAACAACCAGGGTCAATGGGATTATCACTTTCAGTTTTTCGGCCACAGCTTGCATGTTTTCATACTGGCCTGACCAGACAATCGAGTAGCCGGGTGGAATTTTAATATTCTTTTCAACCGCATTACGAGCGGTTTTTACATAAGTCCCCACATCGATATTATCTATATCAACATATACCCAGGCGGTAGGACGGGCGTTTTCGGTTTTGATCATAACCGCGCCCTTTTTGAAGTCGATTAGGGCAACCTGTCCGAGCGGTATTTTGCCGCCGTTTGGTGTGTCGATCAGCACTTGTCTGATAGCATCCGGGCTATCTCGAAATTCTCGCGGGTAACGGATATTCACCGGATAACGTTCCAACCCCTCGATGGTTTGAGTGATATTCATACCGCCAATAGCCGATTTGATTATATTTTGGATATCATCAATTTTGAGACCATAAGCGGCGGCCTTGAATCGGTCGATATCAATATCCAGATAATTACCGCCGGTAACCCTCTCGGCATAAACAGAACGTGTGCCTTTTATTTTCCTGACAACCGCTTCTATACGTTGGGCGATCGCATTTAGACTATCAAGATTAGATCCCATCACTTTGATTCCTACAGGTGTTTTAATCCCAGTTGCCAACATATCAATCCTAGTTTTGATTGGCATAGTCCAAGCATTTGTTAGCCCGGGAAACTGAATCGCTCGATCAAGTGAATCGACCAGCATCTCCGGAGTTACTCCCGACCTCCACTGAGCTTCCGGCTTAAGCATTATGGTAGTCTCAATCATTGTCAAAGGCGCCGGATCGGTAGCTGTTTCAGCCCGTCCGATCTTGCCAAACACCTGTTCGACCTCTGGAAAAGAGGCGATTATTTTGTCTGTTTGCTGAAGAATCTCTTTCGCCTTGGTAATCGATATACCGGGTAGTGTTGTAGGCATATAAAGAAGATCACCCTCATAAAGAGGCGGCATAAATTCCGAACCGATTTTTAAAACGGGAACCGCTGTCAATATCAATAGAACAACGGAAACTAATATAACTGTTGCTCTATGATTGAGCACAAAGCTGATGATAGGTCGGTAAAGCTTTATTGCAAATTTCGAGAAGGGATTCCTCGATTCTGAAATAACTTTACCTTTAACGAAAATAACCGTCAGGGCGGGAATAACCGTGATTGAAACCAAAGCGGATGCTGCAATCGCAAATGTTTTGGTAAACGCCAGCGGCTTAAACAACCTTCCCGATTGCCCCTGCAAGACAAGCACGGGAAGGAATGATATTGTTATAATTAGCAGCGAGAAAAATAAAGCCGGTCCAACCTCTTTGGCCGAATCAATAATTATCTGTGTCCTTTCCTTTTTCCCGCGGTTTCGTTCAATATGCTTATGAGCGTTTTCAACCATCACGACAGAGGCATCAACCATCACGCCTATAGCTATGGCGATCCCTCCCAACGACATAATATTAGCGTTTATACCAAGTAAGTGCATCAGGAGAATTGAAATCAATACGCCAGCAGGCAAAGTGAAAACTGCTATTAATGTCGAACGAACATGGAGTAGGAAAAGTAACGTAATAGCTATAACTACCAGAATTTCCTTAAGCAGTGTATATTGAAGGTTGCCAACAGCGCGATCGATTAAGCCAGACCGATCATACACGGGGATAATTTCGATCCCCCCAGGAAGTCCGGATTTCAGTTCTTTTAACTTTTCTTTAACTTTGGTAATTACTTCCCGGGCATTATCACCCCAACGCATTATGACAATCCCGCCGACAATCTCACCTTGACCATTAAGTTCCACCAGACCGCGCCTTATTTCGGGACCGTATTGTATATTTGCCACCGATGAGAGAAGAATGGGCGGACTATCTTTAGGAGTATGTACAGGAATATTTTTTAAATCCTCCAGGTCACCGATATAAGCAAGGCTTCGAACCATATACTCTGTTTCTCCAAGTTCTAGAAGCCGCCCTCCGACAGCACTGTTGGATTTCTTTACAGCGCTAATCACATGGGAAAGCGGAATGCCGAAATAATCAAGCTTCCCGGGATCTACTTCGATTTGGTATTGACGGATGAATCCTCCAACGGAAGCAACCTCGGAAACCCCCGGTACTGTTGAAAGTTCATATTTTAAAAACCAATCCTGGATCGATCTAAGTTCTGAGAGATCGTAATTGCCAGATGAATCTATCAAAACATATTGAAAAATCCAACCAACACCGGTAGCATCTGGGCCAAGCTCAGGCATGACGCCATCCGGTAATCGGGATGATATGGCGCTCAAAGATTCAAGTACCCGGCTTCTCGCCCAGTACAAGTCGGTGCCATCCTCAAATATGACATATATAAATGACAATCCAAAATAGGAATAACCACGGACCGATTTGGCTTTCGGTACCGCTAACATCGCTGTTGATAATGGATAGGTAACCTGATCCTCAACTATTTGTGGCGGTTGGCCACCGTACTTGGTTTGAATGATAACCTGAACATCAGAGAGATCCGGAATAGCATCGATAGCAATCTCTTTGAAAGTATATAAACTAAGTACTATAATTATGGCTGTAAGTGTGATAATTAGCCATTTGTTTTTTACCGAGTACTCAATTATCGTGTTAATCATGATCTTGCCCATGCTTAAGTATAATCAGATGCATTCCACATTTAGGGCAATTGCCTGGTTCAGTTGAAACTACCTGACATTCAACCATAGGGCAAAAGTAAACCTCGGTATTGTCAGTTTTCTCCACCGGAACCAAATCCATCCCGCATTCATCGCATTTACCTTCACCATATTGGAGAATGTGATAATGTTCAGGCATCGGGCAGGTATAAATCCCTGACAATTCCATTGTTTTATGTTTCTTAACAGTATCCGTCTCATCGTCATGATCGGGGAGGTTTGTTTGTTTTTGATGAGTATCACTTTCATGACCTTGCTGATGTGTAAAAGTCAGAGTTTCATTTAGACGGCTTTCAGAGTCAAGCAGAAATTGCCCTGATACCACAACCCCTTCCCCTTCGGACAACCCAGAAATAATCTCGACAAAATCATCACCTACTACTGCTCCTGTCCTTACAATCCGGGGCTCGAAAGAGCCATCATCAAAGGCAACATATACAATCTCCTTTTTACCTGAATTGATTACGGCTTTTAATGGCAATGTGAGACGGTCACCTAACATTTGAGATTCAAAAATTATTTCCGCATACATATCCGGCTTAAGTTGAAAATCTGGATTTTGTAGATTCAAACGAATCTCAACCTGACGATCGTTACCGAGATAGGGGGATATATATGCAACCTCGGCTTTGAAAACCTGCCCGGGCATGTAGGGTAATTCAACTTTGGCTTTCTGGCCAAGGCTAACAAACGGGATATCCTGTTCATAAATTTGCGCAACAGCCCAAACTTCCGAAATGTCGGCAATTCTAAAGGCTTCAGCGCCCGCTTTTAGATAATCGCCCGTCACAATCTTCTTGGAAATAACCACACCATCGAATGGCGATCTGATAATCATGGATTTTTCCAATTTACCGGTGACAGCTAGGTTCTGAATTTGGTCTGGTGAAATATCCCAGTTTTGAAGCCTCATAATGGAGGCCTCCAATAGCTTATCAGAAGCAGATATTGCAGATATGGTAGTTGTAGATAATTTTCTTTTATTCTCTAAAGCCACGAGGTATTCGCGCTGGGCTGCAACAAGTTCCGGTGAATATAATTTCAATAAAGGTTGACCTGATTTAACGATCGCTCCTTCGTAATCGACAAAAAGTTTTTCGACCCAACCCGATATTTTAATATTAACTGTCTGAACCAAAGGCACGCTATATTTAATCTTACCGAATGTATGTATTGATTTGGATATTGAACGGTATGATGCTTTGGTCGTTTTTAATCCCATGTTCTGAATCATTGTCGGATCTATAACAATCAAACCCCCACTGGAACCGTAACCATCTTTTTTAAGAGTGAGTTTCATCCCGCAAATAGTGCAATAACCCGGTTCGTCGGAAATTATCTCGGGATGCATACCGCATGTATATTGTTGTTTTGACCGCGTCTCACCGCTTAAGGTCGATGTTTGATTTGGGTTGAATATAACAAAGGAGGACCCAAATCCGATTAACAGTGCAATTATAATAGCGGTTGCTGTTTTCATTTCATTTGCCTCCATAACTTTCGCCAACAATCTCATCAAGAGTCGCCAGCGTTTGATTGTAATCTTTCAACATTCCAAGTTCTTCAATCTGCAATTCAAATAACCGCAATTGGGCAGTGAGCAGATTGAGGAAATCAACTTTGCCCACCTGATAAGCGATATTGGCTGACTCCAGAGCGGCTTCTGCTTGGGGTATAATCACCTCATCATAAAGCATGAATCCCTGGCGATAGCGGTCTATTTCGAGGGAAACAGTTGTGATTTCATACTCGACTTGCTGCTTAACAGACTCTAAACTTATACGGGCAGCGCTTAATTCTTTAACAGATGATTTGTATTGATTGTCCTGTTTTTTAAAAAACCAAAGTGGTAAGGATAATCCAAATCGCACCGAGATAAAATCTTCACCATTAACCGCATCCATAGGGGCATCTTCCCTGAAGCGATATTCAGCGCTAAAAATAATATCAGGCCAATAGTTATTTTTCGCCAATGCTCTCTTTTCACTAGCCTGTTTAAATTTGTTTGAGGATAAGCCAAGAAACGGATTCTTTAAATTAGCTTCACCGATTAATCTCTCTAACCGAATCGAACTGGTGTCAATTGCCGGCAATTTTGCAGGAATATCTCTAATCTTATACGCAGGTTCATCAGTAAGCTGGTTGAGTTTAGCTAAAGCCGTTTTTTTCTTATTAACCGCATCTAATCTTTTATCTTCTGTTTTTGAAAGCAATGTTTGGATACTTAAAACATCCTGAGCCAGACCCTCTCCATTAGCATATTTAGTTTGGGTAATTTCAGCCAGTGATTTCATCACGAGAATATTCTCGTCGATGATATCTTCAACAAGTCTCCAGTAAGAGAATTCGAAATAAGCGGATTTCACCATACGTACAATCTTGTTT
>NATP01000068.1 GCA_002085375.1 candidate division Zixibacteria bacterium 4484_95
CGTCGGTTTTATTATACACAAAAAAATTGGTGACGAGGTGGCGCCTGGAGATATTATTATGGAAGCGCACTCTTCGGGGAAACCGCCTGATGATTATCTTGTGCGTGCTTTTGCTGGTTGCATAAAGCCTGGAAAGGAAAAGATAAAAGAGCCAAAACTTATAAAGCAACAGTTTAAGTAACCATTATTATTTCTTGTGTATCAACAAATTATATAAAATAATATGTAGTTTGGTTTAAAACCTCTTTCTCTTCTTTCTCTCCTCGACTTTAAATCTTGCTTCTTTTTCACNTTTCTCTTCTTTCTCTCCTCGACTTTAAATCTTGCTTCTTTTTCACGTTTTGAGCCATCGGCTAAATGTTTCAAATTACAGTGGCTTCGAGGAAGAGTGGCTTCGGTGAAGATGTCTGTTACGACCCGACTGCATCTATCGGTTGCCAGTTTACCTGAATCAAGGCATATGGTTGCTGTATATATTCCAACTGGCACCGGGAATTCTTTCGGGGGAAGGTTTGCGCAGGCAGCTTTCATAAACTCGGTCCAGATAGGTAATGCCGTTGTGGCACCGACCTCACCACGCTCAGTGCCGATTGTGGTTTTATCGTCATAGCCAACCCATACTGTTGTTGTTAATTGCGGTGTAAAGCCGATAAACCAGTTATCGGTAAAGCCGTTGGTGGTGCCGGTCTTACCGGCAGCAGGCCTTTTAAATCCCATTCGTCTTGCTCCGAAACCTGTACCGGCATTTATAACTGTTTCGAGCATGTTGGTCATTATGTATGCTGTCTGCGGTGATAAAACCTCCTCCTGGTCGGCTTTTTCTTGATGTTCTAATATGTTGCCATAACGATCTAAAATTTTGGTGATATAGAAGGGTTCTTTTCTGATACCGCCATTGGGAAAAACAGAAAAGGCGGTGGCCATCTCCCAAAGAGTAACCTCGGAAGAACCAATTGCCAGCGACGGAACAGGATTTAATTCCGAGGTGATTCCCATCCTTCGGGCATATGAGACCACCTGTTGTGGAGTGACCAAGGGGTTCATCATAAGTTTGATGGCGATTAAGTTTCTTGACACCCTTAAGCCATCGCGAAGTGTCATCTCCCCACGAAATGAATTATCGAAATTTGAGGGGCGCCACTCTTCGCCACCAGAGGTTAAAACGATAGGCGAATCGATGAACAGGTCTGTAGGTTTAAAACCGTTATCTATAGCGGTTGTATAGACTATAGGTTTAAATGAACTACCAGGTTGACGATAGGCTTGGGTAACACGATTAAACTTGCTCTGTGAAAAATCCTTTCCGCCGACTAAAGCCAGCACGCCTCCGGTGGTATTGTCGATACACATTAAAGCCCCTTGAATCTGTTTATAAAGCCGTATGGTGGTGTCGGAGTTGGCTGTATCCGGAACCTCGATAGTGTATTGTTCATATCGCTCATCATCAGGCAAGATCGCCTGCTCCATCTGTGACTGGATCTGGGTGAGTTTGGTTTCTATTGCCGTTTCCGCATAATGTTGGAGGTCTAAATCAAGGGTCGTGTAGATCGTTAGCCCGGAGTTATAAAGAGCGGTTTCCCCGTACTTTTTGCTTATGTATTGGCGGACCATTTCAGTGAAGTAGGGAGACTCACCAACCTGTTCCTTAAGAGGGTTTATCACAAGCGGTAGTTGTTTCAGGCTGTCAGCCATTGTCTGGTCCAGCTTGCCGAAGTCAACCAGGCTGTTATAGACGATGTTCCGGCGTCTTAAGGCTTTGGTGGGATGATTTATTGGGTTGTAGGGAGTTGGTGATTTTAAAAGGCCGATGAGAATGGCGCTTTCGGGAAGAGTAAGGTCCTCGGCGTTTTTTGAAAAGTAGATCTGAGCAGCCGCTTGGATTCCGTAAGCTCCTTTACCAAAATAATGCTGGTTGAGATACATCTGCAATATCTGGTTTTTTGAGTATGTTCGTTCTATCTTGATGGCGGTAAGCATCTCTTTTATCTTGCGTGAGAAAAGTTTTTCAGGAGTTAAGAAAAGTGTTCGGGCAAGTTGCTGGGTTAATGTCGAGGCGCCTTGTGCAGTGAGATTAAAGCTAATGATGTTATGAAAAAGAGCGCCAAGTATCCGTCTTGAATCAATACCCCAATGGTCATAGAATTTTCTATCCTCAACTGCCAGAAGGCAATCAATAAGGTAGGGCGGGATTTTATTGTATGGCACAAGGGTTCGGCGCTGGTTGTAATATTCTTTTAATAAGATACCGTTTTTATCATAAACGCGGGTGATAAGACTGGGTTCTATATTATGAAGCTGTGCTAATGATGGTAAGTCCTTTTGATAGATGGAATATAAAATCAAGCCGAGGACAAGACACAGTATTAAAAGGGATTATTCGAGGTGTTAAAGAGTTAATCCAGCCTGATGAGCTAAGAAATCGGCTTGAGTGGTCTGTTGCCAATAACAAACCACTGGTAGTTAAAGAAGGTTTTGACCCTACTGCACCTGATATCCATATCGGTAATATGGTCTCAATCCGAAAGCTTCGTACATTTCAGGAACTCGGGCATAGAGTTGTTTTTCTTATAGGAGACTATACCGGTTTGGTAGGGGACCCATCCGGACAGGACAGAGCTCGCAAGCAGATGACAAAAGAGGAGGTTTTAGCAAACGCTGAGACATACAAACAACAAATTTTTAAAGTACTGGACCCTGAAAAAACCGAGATTAGATTCAATTCCGAGTGGTTTGAAGGTATGAGTTTTTCCCAGGTTTTGGAATTAACCTCGCGTTATACTGTAGCCCGTATTTTAGAACGTGACGATTTTGAAAAACGCTATAAAGCTGGCAATCCAATCTCAGTGATGGAATTTTTATACCCATTAATGCAGGGATACGATTCGGTCGCTCTTCAATCCGATATCGAGATTGGCGGAACAGACCAGAAATTCAACCTTCTGGTGGGAAGAGCTCTTCAGGAACGTTATGGCCAGAAACCACAGGTGGTTATGACATTGCCTCTTCTTGTAGGCACAGATGGTGTGGAGAAGATGTCAAAATCGCTTGGCAACTACATTGGCATAAACGAATCTCCTCAGGAAATTTATGGCAAGACGATGTCTATACCTGATAACCTGATATATGATTATTTTGTTTTGACAACCGAGGTCAGCGATAAAAAGTTAAAAGAGGTGAAAGCTCAGCTTGATTCGGGCTCGGTCAACCCGATGGAGTTAAAAAAGCAACTGGCATTCGAGCTGGTTGCGATTTATCATAACAAATCAGAAGCCGAGAAAGCTCAGGAAGATTTCAGGTTGAAGTTTTCAAAAAAAGAGATACCGGAGGATATACCTGAGCTTCTTATATCCAGCGATGAACCCCTAATATGGATCGTTAAGGTTATTGTAGCCTCAAATGTCGTCTCATCGAATAGCGCCGCCATGAGATTAATCAAAGGAGGAGGTGTCCAGCTCAACGGGGTTAGAATCATTGATAAGGATTACAAAGTGAACCTTGCCCAGGATAATGTCATAAAAATAGGCAAAAAAAACTTTTTGAAGATAAAGTGGAATAAATAAATGTTCAATCCTCCTGATATAGATATTTCTAAACTAAAAGAACGCCTTCAGAAGTTACGGAGGTATCTTTGACATTGACTCTTTAAGAGTTGATGTTGCAGAACTGGAGAAAAGATCGCAGGCCGAGGACTTCTGGAACGATAATTTAAAAGCCCAGGCTGTTCTCAAAGAGCTAAACCGAAAAAAAGGCACAATCGATCATTGGACAAAACTATATAATGAAATCGTTGACCTTGAGGAACTGGCAGAGTTGGCAAATCAGGAAAACGATAGCAACACTCTTAAAGATGTTTACGATCAACTAACTAAGATTGTGAAGCAGATAGAGGATTTTGAGTTTAAGTCGATTCTCTCCGGTGAGGATGACAGCAAAAATACCATAATAACTATTCATTCCGGTGCTGGAGGCACAGAGTCGCAGGATTGGGCGCAGATGCTTCTAAGGATGTATCTTCGCTATAGTGAAAACAAGGGATTCCAGACAGAAATACTTGATTATATTGCCGGAGAGGAGGCTGGTATAAAATCAACGACGTTTGAGGTGAGAGGTGATTATGCCTACGGTTACCTTAAGGGTGAATCAGGAGTGCACAGATTGGTGAGGATTTCGCCTTTTGATTTCAACAAACGCCGTCACACTTCATTTGCCTCTGTGTTTGTTATCCCCGAAGTGGAGGATAACCTTACGGTGGATATCAAAGACGATGATTTGCGTATCGACACTTTCAGGGCATCGGGAGCCGGTGGTCAGCATGTCAACAAGACCTCATCGGCGGTGAGGATAACCCATTTTCCTACAGGTATCGTGGTGCAGTGCCAAACCGAACGTTCCCAGCATAAGAACAAAGAATCAGCCATGAAGATTTTGCGCTCAAGAATTTACCAGCATTACCTTCAGATAGAGAAAGAGAAACAGGCCCAGAAGGAACCGGATAAAAAGAAGATCGAATGGGGTTCGCAAATCCGCTCTTATGTTTTCCATCCCTATAATATGGTCAAAGACCACCGCTTTGATATAGAGACCTCCAACATACAAGCAGTAATGGATGGCGATATAGATATGTTTATTTATGGTTTTCTGTCGCACAAGGGAAGTAGACAGAAATTCAGGGGAACTTGAAATAGAGTTTTTGTTATCAGCAGGATTAAGTAATAATCTATTAAGTTAAAATTAAAACACATATATTGTTTTTATCGTTTGATATAACTTTGAATTTTTTCGTTTTTCTTACTTTTATAATTCGCTGTTGTCTGCTATAATAGTGCAAACTGAAAAACGTTCTTTCAGGGAGGTGGAGTTATGATGAAACATTGTCGCCGTTGCGGGAAGACAACCGAGATTGAAGCGGGTATGAAATTCTGTCCCAATTGTGGTGCACCTTACGAGGATACCCAATCACATCCTGATGACAAAGGTGAAACCCCGGGAATGGCAGGTCTGCCGCAAGGTAAAACTGCGGAGTCCGAACAACAGAGATATACTCCCTGGGAGGATAAGGGCAAACTCGGTTTTTTAGGTTCCCTTTTTGAAACCTGGAAGAAGAGTGTTTTTGAACCTACCGATTTTTATCGCAAAATGCCCGTAAAAGGCGGTATCGGTAACCCGCTTTTATATGGTTTAATTCTTGCTTTTATAGGTTTTGTATTCCAGATGGTTTATAGACAGCTTTTCACGCAACTTTTTGATCCCTCGCATTGGTACCCTTATTTTAATGACATGTTTGATCGCGATTTTAATGCTTTTGAGTACCAGCTTAAATCGATTTCAATGTTGGCAGGAATCATGATATTTCCCTTTATGGCGGCAGCATGGTTTTTTATCTGGTCGGGAATTACTCATCTGATTCTGACTATATTCGGCTGGAAAAAGGAAGAATACGAGGCTTCTTTCAGGTTGATAGCTTATTCCGAGGGCCCCTCATTTTTCCTGATTGTGCCATTGATAGGCGGTTTGATATCCATTGTTTGGCAATTGGTGCTGGTTGTTATTGGTATCAAAGAGGTTCATCGAGTATCTGCAGGCCAGGCGTTATTAGTTGTGTTTTTGCCCACTATATTATGTTGTTTATGTTGTTGCAGTTTCGTATGGTGGATAATAGGTCTTGCCGGTATTTCAAATTGATATGAAACTTAAGATAATCAAAGGCAAGCATCCTTTATCGATTCACATAGTATGGCTTGTGATCCTTTTATCGATTCTTGGGATTTATCGATATCTTCCACCTTCAACTTGCATTTTCCATAGAGTTACCGGCTATCCCTGTTTAAGTTGCGGTATATCAAGGGCGGTTGAGGCTTTGTTTGCCAGGGATTTTATCGGTATGCTTTATTACAATCCTTTAGCTGTGCTTTTTTGCGCTGGTTTGTTTTTTTTCTCGCTTTTAAAACTTATAGAGTTTATATTTGGATTTACATTAAAGTTGAGCGCGAGTAAAAAAGTTTTGTTTTTTGTAAGGATGAGTTTACTGATTTCGGTAGTAGCAAACTGGCTATTTTTGGTGGTTACCAAAAGATGAAGATATTTCTTGGAGGGATTATTCAAGGCTCTAATGTGGGCTCAGAAATATGTAATCAGAACTACCGAGAGCAAATCAAAAACATCTTAAGAAAAAAGTATCCAGATGTAGAAATTTTTGATCCTTTTGAGGATCATAGACACTCGGTTAATTATGATGACGCGCAGGCTCGCCGGACGTTTTCTATGCATTTAGATGAGCTTAAATCTTCTGATTTAATGATAGCTTATCTTCCTCAGGCTTCCCTTGGGACGGCGATTGAAATGTGGGAGGCATGCCGGAATGGTGTGCCCATCGTAAGCATATCTCCTTTGACAACTAACTGGATTGTCAGGTTTTTAACGGATAAAAATTTTGAAACCATAGATAGTTTTGAGATATTTGTAATAAAGAACGACTTGCGCAAGTTGTTTAATCGAGATCAAGGTCATTATCGTAAAATAGGAGAAAAGGTCTAATGCCAACTTACCAGTATAAATGCTGTACCTGTGGTTATGTTTTCGAGGAATTCCAAGCTATGACTGATAAACCACTTAAGAAGTGTCCTGTTTGTAGTGGTAATATCGAAAGGTTAATATCCGGAGGGTCGGGTTTTTTGTTTAAAGGTTCGGGTTTTTATATTACGGATCACAGGTCGGATGATTATAAAATGGCTGCCAGAAAGGATAAACCTGTTGATAAACAAGAGTCGAAGACATCCGGTAAGGAGAAGGCGAAATAGAATCGTAGCCTTCGGCAATAATTTCATTAGCTATGATACTTTTGTAAATTAAGATTTATTGTTATTATTTATAAATTCCTGTTTTCACACAAACGACATTTTTCCGATAATTGTATATAACCTATATTTAAACAGCACTATGCTTATAAGGTTGTATAAAAAAAGGCGGTTTCTCACCGCCTTTATAAGATAGTTTGTTTTATAGTGCTATTTTATTTTTATCTCCCCCTCCTTGAAAACACAATCAAGCTCAGTTCCTAAGGGGTTCCATACTGTGTAGATATAGCTGATAGTAGGGTGAGGAATCATTCCCCGTGTCAACTTGACAGTACCTTTAGGACAGTCTTTTGGGGCAGTGAAATATATAGTAGCTACAAGGCCATCACCAGGGTATAATGGATCGACAGTGAGTTTTGGGTCTACATTATCAATTAGGGAGAAGTAAACGACTTGTCCGTTGTGGACAAGTTTACCACCGCACTTATCGCAGATTCCAGCTTTTTTAGGAGGAGCATTAACTTTATCGTATTCGGCTTTGCATTTTTCGCAGACCATCGGAATCTTGATATCATTAAACATGAAATATTCACATCGACTTCCGGTAAAACTAACAGAATCACATTGCAATTTAATCTTATCCGAACGGAAAAATATGGGAACCTGCATACCGGATAATGTGTCAACATTTGCTATGTTTACCTTGACCGCAAACGATTCACCTGGTTTGGCGGTGACATTTTCAAAGTAAACAGTGTTAGTGTCAAAGGTTTTTTCCTCGTCACCTATGGCAAGCCCCATAACTAAAAGGCATGCTATAGCTGCTAGCAAAATTACTTTTTTCACCCTACCTCCTTGAAAATAATTAACAATCGCCCCGAATTGGGGGTGGTCCTAAACCTTTTAGATATCTTACAAGATATGTGACATCTTGTCCATTAACAAAACAATCACCATTACAATCACCTCTTAAGAGCGGGTCTGGAGGATCTCCTATCCCTTTTAAGTATCTAACCAGATATGTCACATCAGCGCCATTTACACTGCCATCAGCATTGCAATCCCCGGGAGAGAAATCCTGGAAAAATAGGAGCATAACCGAAATCCTGTCAGCCAAATAAGTGACATCGTTATAAATGGTGATACCTGTAGCCGAACCGGGAGTATCGTAGCTTGCCGAACGCGTTGGGTCATCCTTGTTTAAAACATTGACCACAGTGTAACCTCCAAATCCATGGGCTAAATGAACAAAATTGGATGAATAAAAAATGTCCTTTATATTGCCATCAACTTCGAAAGAAGATTCGAACGTGATGTTGGCTGGGTCGGTTACATTCAGAATTACAAGGTCTAAACCATTAACAGCGATATATGCATAATCGCCATCTGCAGTGACACAGGTAATGTCACCTGTTGAAGTATAGTTTCCAAGATATGAGGGATTTGAAGGGTCTGCAATGGAATAGATGTGCAGTCCATCGATACCGGAGGCTACATAAAGACGATCACCGTCAATAAATACATCCTCGGCGTAACCGGCTGGTGTCAATTCACCCGTGTAAATAAGGTTATTCGGGTTGGTGATATTTATTATCTGCACAGATGTATGGTCAGCTATGAAACAATAACTACTACTTATGGCTAAAGATAAAGCAAAACCAGGGGTATCGAAGCCATCGGCATAAGTTGGTGTTTCTGGAGAACTGACATTGATGGTCACCAACCCATTCTGTCTATCGGCGATATACACGTAATCGCCATTTTTAACGATATCCTGTGCTTGACCAGGCGTAATATACTGCGAAACGAATACAGGATTTTCAACATCGGTAATATCAAGAATCTGAAGCCCTGCATCCCAACTGGCGGTGTAGGCGTAATAGTCTTCGGCGATGGTTTTATAGTTGTAACTTGTCACAAACTCAGCTGTTAAACCTGGAGAGGTTGGGTCGTTGATATTAATGATGTCTACCCCTGTTGGTCCATCGGCAACGAAAGCATAATTTGGTGTTACAAAAACAGAATTGGCTGAACCATTGGTGGGCAGGTTACCCATGTAAAATGGTGAACCAGGATTAGCGATGTTGACTATTTCCAGACCCGATAGGAGATCCGATAAATATGCGTAATTATCCTGGAGAGCAATGCGTGTTGTAAACAGTGTAGGGTAGTGGGATATAAAACTTGGGTTAACAGGGTTGTTAACATTAACTAAAACCATACCATTATTAGTATCCGAAACATATGCAGTGGTTCCAGATATAACCACCGCTACTGCCCAACCATCGGTTTTATATGAGCCTGTCGGAGTGGGAGATTCCGGATTTGAGATGTTTATAATAAGAAGAGAGTCACCATCGGCGACATAGGCATAGTTGCCGACAACATCAACTCCCCATGCTTCTGCCGGTGTATCATAGGTCGATACCCATCCTGGAAGCTCTGGATTAGAAAGATCGATAATCGTCAGGCCGGCCTCCAAATCGGCAACGTAAAGGTAGGTTCCATACATTTCGACATCGACCGCTGTGCCGATAGTTGGCCGATGGCCTACAACCTGGGGATTGGTTGGATATGTGATATCGATTACCTGGATACCTTGACTATGGTTAGCGACTATAGCATAATTATTATAGATGTCTAGGTTGCTGCAAGGTGATATGAAGGGAATTTGAGCAATTAACTGAGGGTCACTTAGATTACTGATATCCAGGACAGCGAATCCGTTGTAAAATGTAACATATGCGTAATCTCCTGAGACCTCGACATCTTTGGCCTCGGTCCAGAGTGCCGATGAGAAAAAATCAACATTTTGTCCCTGGGCAATTGAGGCCATAAATAATATCAGTGTTATAACTATTATCCGTCTCATAACATTTCTTCCCGCTTAATCGTTAACATTTACTTTATATTAAAGTTGTGTTTAAACTAGTTCTTTACCACCTGAAATAAAAATAAAACCATTAGCATTCACAACCCATTGAAGAAAAGTCAACCGTCAATGGTCACCATCACAAATTATTACTAAAGATATCCAATAATGATAATTTTTGCAAGAACAATTTAAAAAAAAGTCAACAATCTCCATAAAACGGTGGTGCTCCAAATCCCTTAAAATATATAACTAAATATGTAACATCGGCACCATTAACCAAGCAATCACCGTTAGCGTCTCCGGCGAGATATGGCTGAGGAGCCTGAACATTTCCCTTAAAATAACTGACCAGATAGGTCACATCAGAACCAGATACCTGGCCTGAACCATTAGCATCACCAGCAATAAACGATTCATAGATATTGGTATTGGTGAAAATATAACTTTCTCTGTCCCAGTTGGATACTGCCATATCCTTGTGTGGTGAATTACTGTAATATATAATCACCTGCTGGGAAGGTGTGTCTTTTAAGGATACCCAGCCGGCTACAAGGTGATAACAGTAATCGGATAGCTCAAGATGTTGGCCGTCGACAATGACAGAATCGATACTCTGAAGCTGACGATCGCTAAGGTAAAACAGACGGCGGCCATTCTCTACATTGAAGGTGATATGAGTGTTTATTTCAGCGGCCCTATCAACATCGCAAAATGTGATATTTTCAATCACCGATTGATAGGAAGCCCCGGAAATCCAGTCGGGATTAATATTGAAGTTTCCTGAACTATTGAGATAAATGTTAATACGCCCCCACCAGCGGCCGGTTATGAAATCATAATCTCCGTCATTGTCCACATCAGAAAAAACCGCTTCCGAACCGTAACCGGTTGTGGATGACTGCCAATCAGCGCTTGAATGAAGAGTATCACCATTTGAAAAGTATATTTTAAAAAGCCCTGAACCGTCAAGTTGGGTGTTGTAAGCCACACCCATATCGAAATAGCCATCACCGTTAAGGTCGGCAAAATCGAAGGAATTACCGTTGTCTATGTCATCCGATTGCCAGCCAGGTACAGTGCCTATAGAATCACCGTAATTGTAATAGATTTTCACCGGTCCGGCAACGCTTGAAAAGGCTAAGTCGAGGTCGTAATCGTTATCGATATCAACCCAGAAAACATCGTAACTTGCGTCGGAAACTGCCGAGATCCAACCGGGTGTCGTCTCCAGGGTGCCCCCTTCGTTGAAATAAATTAAATTTGGATAAAAGTGGCCATGGTAAGGTTCACCGGTGGCAACTGCCAAATCGAGGTCGCCGTCACCATCGGCATCACCAAAAGCAGCCCGGAAAGAGTAAATCGAGTCAGCAGTCTGCCATGAAGGGAAAGTATCTAAAACGCCGTTGTTGTTAGCGTAAATCTGCACTACGGCCGGTTGCCAACTATCTGAGATGTAATTAGCAACCATCAGCTCCGGGTAGCCATCGCCATTGATATCACCGAACTGGCAATGTCCGGAGTAATTCGAATCGGCAGAGACCCAGGTAGCGATATTGGGCATAAATCCATTTTCATTGATATAAACAAAGTTATGGGCCATGGTAATATCATTACCGTTTGAGACAGCTAAGTCAAGATAACCATCACCGTTGACATCACCAAAGTCACAGCCGGTACCATTATCGGAATCCTCGCTAGATTGCCAGTCGGGATAGGTATTGTAAGGTACATGGGCTAAAACTGGATTGAAGGACAAAATTATAATAGCCAGAGTGAAAAAGCTGATTTTATTAATAATTTTCAAATTACTTCAACCCGAAAAGAAGGTTAGTTAAATCCTTTAACTACAATATAAATATTTTCTCAAAATTTGCAATAGTGATTTTGCAGCATTTTTGCGAGGATTAACTTAAGTAACAAATTTATAAGTAACTTATGGAAATACATTGTTTTTTTATATTTGATATGTTGATTTTGGCAAAAGATACATTATATTCTTTGTAAGAATTAGAGGTTTTATGAAAACCCTGATATTGATAATATTATTACCAGT
>NATP01000069.1 GCA_002085375.1 candidate division Zixibacteria bacterium 4484_95
TTATAACTATAATCAGCCCGATAATTATCAACGCCAAAGGCCAGAGATATATACCGCCAATAGTTATTAAATACAATACCACTGAAAGTATAAACAGCACCTTTACGCTGGCAAGGAGGTCCTTTCTTTTCTTTTCCGGCTCTGAGGGCCCGAAAAGATACATCGACCACAATGATAGAGCCACTCCCAGAACAAATGTAGGCCAGAGATAACCCATATAGTGCCAGCCCAGGATGTTCATTAACAAAAACAGTATTCCTAGAACGATTAGGTAAGTGCCCGGGAAAAGCATACCCTCATAGCCTGAGGGTTTATCCGAACGGGCGAAATAGCCGGCATAGAAAATCAACCCGCCTATTATCAAAAAGAAAGGCCAGAAACCGTTTATAAACCACTGCCCCAATAGCTGTGCTAATAGCAGAATTATACCCAGAAGAACCAGTAATATGCCGGTTATTAACTGACCGGTCGATGGTCTCCTGGGCTGTGAATCCACTGGTTGTCTCTCGGACATGTTCTGCTCTACAGAATCATTTTTTTCATTCACGACCGAATTATGGAATGAAAATTTATCGCAAGCAAGTTATTTTTTCACAAATTTGATTGCTTTCAGTATGGGTGGTTGACAAAAAGAAGGTAACGGCATAAAATTAGTTAAAATGAAAACTTGAGGAAATACACAACAAAAGCAATGAATAAACCACCTCTTCATGGTAAGGAACTTTTCGATTATCTAAAGAAACTGGTGACAGAATCGGCCAATCCTAAAAGCGAAAACCTCGACCGCCTTTCAACCACGGAGATCCTTGAGCTGATCAATTCCGAGGATGCCACGGTAGCTTTAGAGGTTCGACGGCAAATTCCCAGGATAGCCCAGGCGGTTGAAATAGTCTATAATTCTTTAAGTAAGGATGGACGTTTGATTTACATTGGCGCTGGCACTTCCGGCAGGTTGGGAGTTCTGGATGCTGCCGAATGCCCTCCAACGTTTGGTATCTCACCGGAGAAAGTAGTAGGGCTTATAGCTGGTGGCCCGCCAACTCTTATTCGCTCGGCGGAGGGAATCGAGGATGATATCAAGGCGGGTATTCGGGATATTAACAAGATAGAAGCCGGACCGAAAGATACGGTAATGGGATTAACTGCTTCTCGACGGACACCGTATGTCATTGCCGGCTTGAATCAAGCTGTTTCAAGGGGAGCAAAAACGATTCTTCTTTGTTGTAATCCCGCTGAGGAACAGCCCGAGGGATACGACTTAGTTATCACTCCTGTTGTAGGATCCGAGGTGCTTTCCGGTTCAACCCGTATGAAATCAGCCCTGACACAAAAAATGATTCTTACCATGATAACCACTACTGTTATGATAAAACTTGGCAAGACATTTAAAAACATGATGGTCGACCTTCAAGCAACCTCCCAGAAGCTTATCGAAAGGTCAAAGAGGGTCATAATGGAGGTTGTCGGTTGCAATTACGAGACCGCTGGTAACATTCTGGATAAAGCCGGTGGTCATGTTAAGACCGCCATAGTCATGGCAAAGCTCAAGTGCGATATCGCTGTGGCTGAGGAATTGTTAGAAAAAGCCGGTGGTTTCGTCTATAAAGCACTTGAATAACTTTTCAAACTGAAACATCACCTTAGAATTCCCATTCATTGCAATCAAATTGATGTACAATGGGTTATAATGACAGCATCGGTTGAAAAGAATTAAAATACATGCCACTGCTGATAATTAGCAGGAAATAATATGAATTTAAAAAGGATACAATCCGTAACAACAGGCTATCAATGTTCCATAAAGAAATAATATTTTACAATAAGCTGTAAAATGTTTCATTTTAACATGTTGGTTTGAATTGTAATCTTTATATGCCGATAACAATATTGTACTGTGTTCTAAAAGCGCTTTGTTTTTTAGGCTATATTAACGTTTCGTTAAGTTAGTTTACAAAGGTAAAATGGAACAAAAAATAGACTATCTTGAAATAGAATTAGATGACCTGAAACAACCGGACACTAAGCAGGTTATCGAGTTTTTCAATTTACTTGTCAAGGCGGTCAAAGCAAAGCTTGTTTACCCCTCCAGTTCAAAACTTCCAGAACAGTTCAAAGGGAACCTTATCAAAAAAACATCCTCAATACTGGAAAAAATTGAAGATTTATCTTTTAAGATATCATCCAACAACATCACCTATGGTAACATAACCGTATATGAGAGCAGTAGCCGAACCGAGAATTTTGCCCATGTTTTCTTCCGCGACGGCATAGTTGGTTTGCATTTTCATCCTGGTATTGACGACGACGAGATGGGAAGATTTGTTGACCTTCTGGCTAGAATGATGCGGACTATTTACATTGATGACGATTTAGCCACCCTGCTCTGGGAGGAAAATTTCCAGTATATAAGTTATGATCTTATCGACGAAGATTTTGAAATAGAAACTTTTGAATATTCCACGAACACATTCAAAACCGATATCAATCCTAGCGATGATGACATACAATCACTTTTCCTGGATGAAGCACATATAAAGTTTGAAGATGATGACACGGATACCGACCAACAAAAAGAGGGGATAAATCTTCACGGTAGCGCCTATGCCCGGATGCCTCAAGAATCTCATGATTTTCTTTCCCGAATTTCAGAGTTTTCCAAGGAAGAAAAAGAACAGTTGGCTGATCTATTAGCTACCGACGTTAGTTTCAACCACACCCAGTATCTACTAACGGTCATCTTCGAGATACTGGGGATGGAAAAAGAACTTTCGGGTTATATCGAGGTGATAAGTTTTATCGGTAAAGTTAGAGACAGTTATATTGCTTCATGCGATTTTAGCAGTGCTTCCTCGCTTTTGAACAGGATGCATGAGTTGCTCGATGTTCTAAAAAACCTGAAAAGTTCACGGGTCGAGAAGATCGAGGAATTCTTTTTAGACTGCGCTTCCAAGGAAAAAATAGAGATGTTAACGCAGACTCTTAATAAGCACAAGGATATAGATACAGAAGGTTTAGAAAATTACCTTAAACAACTACCCTGGGCGGCGATTGACCCGTTGCTTTCAAGCCTCGGTGAACTGGAACATTACCAGACTCGTCGAGTCCTATGCAAGGTCTTAATAGAACTCGGTAAAGACCACGTCGATATTGTCGCTAAAGGACTGGATGACGAAAGATGGTACGTTGTTCGCAACATTGTCAAGATCTTGGGCGAGCTGGCAAATCCTCGTGTTATCAACTACCTGAAAAAAACAATAAAACATCCTGATTACCGTGTTAGAAAAGAGACTCTGGCGGCGGCAGCCAAAATGAATACTAATGAGAGCGTCGATTTTATGATCATTGCTTTATCAGATCCCGATCCTAAAATCCAATTAAACAGTCTAAAGCTTTTAACAGAAAAAAAGTATACGCGAGCCTTCATGGCCATTGAAAATATCATTAAAAACAAAAAATTCAAAGATAAATCACCTGAACATATTCGCGATTTTCTAGAGGCTTATGCCATTTTAGGACAATCAAAAGCTTTTGCCTACTTGAAAACTCTTGCGACAAAAAAATACTTCTTCCCATCAACAAACGAAGAGCGCTTAAGACTCAATGCCGTTAACGCCTTGGCCAGGATTAAAACAAGTGAAGCCGTTCGATTTATTAATAAGCTAGCCTCAGGAAGGAACAAGAAATTATCGTCCGCCGCAATGCGGGCGATTCATATAAAGAAGAAAGATTGAAATGACAAATCCACCACAAAAAGACATCGAAAAAGAACAACAAGAGACCGAGGAAAAGTTTTCACTGTTGGGTCTTGAGTTTTTCCGCAATTTTTATTCTACGTTAAAGACAGCCTCTCTTTATGAGGCCAATAACAACCGCTATATCTCGCGGGCCAATAAACTTCGCCAGTTGATAGCTGAAATTTTTACCGAGGATTCGCGACTCTCATTCGTATATAAGGATGGTTATTTTTTCTTAAATAACTTCCGCATAAAACTCGAAACCCCCGACCAGCAAATTGGGGAGTTCTTCAAAGAAAAGTTCAACGAGCTCAAGATAAGCGGTTTTAACATATTCTCCCGTGCGGATTCCCGTGAAATCGATAAATTCATATTCAGCCTTACCCATTTCAAACTGCCCAATGAAGACGATGATGCCTTTGAGCTTTTCAAAGAAAAACTTGACAGTTTACAAATTGAGAACGTCGTTCCTGTTAAAGTCTCAGACAGAGAAGATGATAGCAAAGGAACAAAAGTCAAAGACGAAACATCCAAGATAAGAGCCAGAAAAACATTTTTTAAAGCAATCAATGTGGTTCAAGAAATAATCACCCAGGCAAAATCGGGCAATAAAATAAATTTAGCTAAAACCAAGAGAGTCGTTCAGGCAATGGTTGACCAGATCATAGAAGATGAATCTACTATGGTTGAGTTGACAATTCTCCGTAATTTCGATAATTACACCTATGTTCATTCTGTTAATGTTTGTGTGTTGTCCCTGTTATTAGCTTACCACCTCGGCTTTGATAAAAAACGTCTGTCGGACCTGGGATTAGGTTCGTTATTGCACGATATCGGAAAGATTAACCTTCCCCCTGACCTAATCAATAAACCCTCAGCTTATGACGAAATGGACTGGGAGCAAATGAGAATGCATCCAGTTTATGGAGTTAAAACTATTCTCAAAACCCGGGGCACGGACCGCTCTTCCATCAGAGCCATGTCTGTCGCCTATGAGCATCATATCACAATAAATGGCGGAGGTTACCCCGAGCTTCTACAAAAAAGGACACCATGTTTGTTTGCTCAGATAGTAGCTATTGCTGATACTTTCAACGCCATGAATTCGGGCCGGGTTTATCAAAAACGGAGAATGGTCGGGGATGAGATTATCACCAATATGGTAAATCGAGCCGGTACCGATTTCAATCCCCTTCTATTAAAGGTTTTTATCAATACTATCGGTATCTATCCGGTGGGAAGCGTTGTTAAACTCAACAACGAAGAGATAGCAATCGTCTCACGCACTAACCCGGATGATTTGGAAAATCCTGAGGTTAAGGTTATCGCCGACCGAGATGGTTTAAAACCGCAAATTAAAATAATTGACTTAGCCTCGGAGGAAGCCTCTAACATCCATATCCAAAACGTCATAGACGGAGATAAGTATAATATCGATCCTGCCAATTACATTGACCTTGATTAACTCTTAAAAATGTAGTCCGGTTTCCAACCCCGACTGTCGTTTATATTTAAAGTTAGAGAAGAACTATACTCTTTTTTCAACAATTATTGGCTTTTCCCCATACTTACAAGTATGCAATACAGAAAACAAGCGATCTTATATTCTTTACCTTTTACAATAATCCATTAAAAATAAAGCACTTAATTAACCAGAGATACATATATGACGATATTTTAATTACAGGCATAAGGCTTGCTTTCCAGAAGTAAAAATGGAGGATAGCAATGATGAAAATATTTAAAAAAGACAAAGGGTTCACCCTGGTTGAGGTTTTAGCAGGAATGCTCATTCTATCGGTGGGACTGCTTCTACTATTGCCGATGATGGTGGTTTCAATGCAGGGCAATGACCTTGCCCATGGATTTACCGAGGCTTCAATGCTAATTAAAGATAAAATGGAAGAGTTAAAAAACATGAATATACCGGTATCCGGAGCTGATACGGTTAACGCCGTTTATAGGACATGGACAGTAAGTGACGTCAGTTCTAACCTGAAGAGATTGGTAGTTCAGATAAACTGGACCGACCGCGATGGTAGAAGTCATAGCAACAGTATGGTCTCATATATGATGGTAGATTAATCCGGAAAGGAAATTATAATGGGTAAGATACACAACATAAAAGGTTTTACTATAATCGAGATGCTGATAGCGGCGTCTATTTCAATGATAATCGTAGGTTCAGCTTTAAGTGTTTACCTTACTCAACATAAACATCTTTTGGTGCAGGAACAGATTTCGGATATGCAACAGAACATAAGAGCCAGTATGCAGGAGCTTGCGACAAAAATCAGGATGGCCGGTTATAACGTGCCAACAGGTATAAGCGCTTTAAGTGCCTATAACACTAATCCCGACACAATTGAAATCATCTACGATACCGATCAATTAGATAGTGTGGAAATAGAACATGATATGCCTCAGCCATCGGCAGAGCTAAGGTGCGATGGCCATGATTTAACACCTCTTCATGATGGCGACTGGATATATATTTATGATCCTAATACCCAGACCGGGGAGTTTTTTGAAGTCTCCCATGTGCAGTATGCCGCAGGCCATATACAGCACAATACCATGCCACTTTCTAAATCCTATCCAAAGGGAAGTAAGATTATCAAGATGAACAAGATTAAATACTACATTGACAATACTACAGACCCTAACCATCCTCGGCTGATGGTACAGAATCTTGGCCAGCCACCACTGATATATGCAGACAACATATCCGACCTGCAGTTTCAATATCTGTTATCATCCGGTGTAGTGGTGGATGTACCACCATTGGCCGATATGGTGAGAGAAGTCATGATTTATATTACAGCCAGAACGGACGAACCCGATGATGAATTCATTAATCAATACAGGACCCGAAACTTACAGACAAGCGTAAAGGTCAGAAACCTGGGTATTAATTAATGTAAAGTAGGGACATATTATACTGTATTTAAAAATTACCTTGTTACTAAAACAAGTTAGAGAAAAATAAATTGTCTCATGGAATGACTTTTTATAAACAAACCGGACCGATTGAGATGATATAAATCATAATAGCAGTATGGTTTTATAGAAAAGGATAGGCTAACTTGGGAAGGAATATATCATGATTAAAAAGCTTAATATAAAAGGTTTCACCATGGTTGAGATGTTAATAGCAGCAGGTATTTCGATGATAGTTATCGGTTCAGCTTTGAGCGTTTATCTCATTCAACACAAACATCTTTTGGTCCAGGACCAGATTTCGGATATGCAACAGAATATAAGAGCCAGTATGCAGGAACTTGCGACAAAAATCAGGATGGCCGGTTATAACGTGCCAACAGGGATAAGTGCCTTGCGTGCCTCTAACACTAACCCTGATACAATTGAAATCATCTACGACAGTAGTCTATTAGATGGAGTCCAAATAGAACATGCCATGCCCGAACAGTCAGCAGAACTACGATGTGACGGCCATGACCTATCATCGCTTCACGATGGTGATTGGGTAGTCATATATGACCCTAATAAACAGGCAGGGGAATTCTTTGAGATATCCCATGTGCAGTATGACGCCAGCAGTATACAGCACAACACTATGCCCCTCTCTAAATCGTATCCGAAGGGGAGTAAGATTATCAAGATGAACAAGATTAAATACTACATTGACAATACTACAGACCCTAACCATCCTCGGCTGATGATGCAACATGTTGGGCGGTTGCCGTTGATATATGCAGACAATATTTCCGATCTGCAGTTTCAATACCTGTTATCATCCGGAGCCATTGTGGATGTGCCACCATTGGCCAGGATGGTAAGAGAAGTTATGATTAATATAACAGCTATAACAGATAAACCCGATGATGAATTCATTAATCAATACAGGACCCGAAGCTTACAGACAAGCGTAAAGGTCAGAAACCTGGGTATTAATTAAGCTTATTTAGTATCAGAAGCTAAAGAGAGAGCATTGATACAAAGAACGTCATTGAGAGCTTCAGAAAACGATATTCATGTTTTAAAAATCCCCGGAATGTGCGTAGGTGGTTTAACCTGTTCACCAGGTGATATCACTCATATATTTTGCCTGCAAGGTAAACAAGGAACAATGCCTAATAGTGTCAAAACTCCACAGAATTTTAAAATAAGTCATTCTTTTTTGATAACCTGAATATACTGGTGAAATACTAACCGTAAAATCACAATGTTATGTTAAATTTTATTCACGAATTATTCTTTTATAGTCAATAACACATCAAATCGCAAATTTAACATGTTGATTTTAATAGGGTTACAGAATCAAAGTATGGGAATTTCCCTATAAATTGTGGAAAACATCTACATAATTAACCCCTAAAACTCAATGTTTTTATTAAGATATCTATAACTTGTAAGCAGATACGGTGTTTAACTTGTTAAAATATAATAGATTACCAAATTTGCCTGTTGAATGGAACCGATTTTGCTTTTATCAAATGAGGATATAATTAGATAATAAGGAGGAATAAAATGAATACAAAAATCAAAAATGAATCGGGAGTTGTTTTAATAATATGTTTGGCTGTTCTTTTAATGCTATCGTTGATAGGAATAGCCTCCATTACGACTTCCAATAACGATATGCAGATTGCCGACAATGAGATGAAAGCCACTGGTGCTTTCTACGCGGCTGAATCAGGGCTTGAACAAGCGGCCTCGGCGATCATTACCAGCTACGAAAATGAGGGGGTTCCACCAAGTCCGCTACCGGCTGATACTACCTCCGAATTTAATTATACTTACGGTTACTCAGTCACAGATGATGGACCGGCTCAAAACGCCCAACTTAATAGTGGAGCCTACAAAGGCCTTTACGGGCTGGTAAAATCGTTTACCATAAACTCTGTCGGTATCGATAACAGCAACATCGCCGGCGTGGAGCTAGAGATGCAAATTCAGGATGCCCTTATCCCGATATTCCAATTCGCCGTGTTTTATGAATATGATTTAGAAATAGCTCCAGGACCCGATATGACTCTTGGAGGGCGGGTTCACACAAATGGTGACATGTATCTCCAGGCTGGAAGCAACCTTTATATCGATTCTTATCTGACAGCGGCCGGAAACATCTATCATGGTACTAAGCCAGGTTCAGGTTCAGGTACAGCTACCAGAGATGTCTGGATCATGGATGACAATGGTGTTTACCAGACCATGAAAAACGCCGATGGCACGTTTCTTGACTCGAGGGACGATGACTGGGTCAATGAATCGCTGGCACGCTGGGGAGGAAGAGTTGAGGATGGAAATCACGGCATTACTCCACTTTATATGCCGGTAGTAGTCGATGGCCCAGCTACAGATCTTATCGACCGTGCCGATGGCAATCCCGATAGCTATGAAAATGTAGCAGGATTGAAATTCATCGATGGCCAGGCCTATTATAATACAGGTGGTGATACCTGGGTTGATGTTACAACAG
>NATP01000070.1 GCA_002085375.1 candidate division Zixibacteria bacterium 4484_95
TTATCCTCTTCATATTAAAAAACCAGACTATATCTTAGAAAATATCTCTTACATTAAGAATATACTTTTATAAAAATTCTTGTCAAGAGTAATTCTATGTGTTTTTTTAACTTGAAGTGATAAATTCTACCTTTATTCTCCTGTTATAGATTAATGGGTTATGCTTTTTCATTATATTCGGAACCTGACCTACGTTCTAAACCCAGTTTACAATTTAATAATTGAATATGGAAATCATCCTTGATTTAGATAACCTTTCTCATATTGTCATTCCTGCGAAAGCAGGAATCCATAATATCTTTTGCTCACCCAATAGGAAAAAAGCATAAGCGATGAACTAATTATAGACCCCTGCCTTCGCAGGGGTGACATGAATAGTGAGTTTTTGTGTCAGGTCGTGCCCGTAAGGGTGTTACCTGACGGTTTTCGTATACGGTCAGGTCACGCTTCACTACGACCTGACCGAACATTCAAGCTTTATAATTGAAACCTGGATATTTTACTTATCACCCGATGGTTGCTTTTGTGAACCGACGGTAACCTCCATTACCCCCTCACCAATTTTCTCATCGATATTCAAATCGCCAAAAAGCGTATCAGTGTCATCAGGGGAATTGACCTTCTCATCATCGGATTGAGTTTTTTTGATAAGCCTCAGTTTTGGCAAGCCTTCTTCTTTTACATCACTCACCTCAGCAAGGGGTGGAAGGTGTTCCAGTGACGGCAGACCGAAAAATTCGAGGAAATAATCAGTTGTCACATATAATAGCGGTTTACCCGGTGCAGGAGATCTACCCTCGATTTTGACCAGATTTTTAGAAACAAGGTTTTTTATCACACCATCACAATCTACACCACGAATACGTTCGATTTCAGCTTTGGTGACCGGTTGTTTATAGGCTATTATTGCCAATGCCTCAAGAGCCGCGGTCGATAAACGAAGCTCCTTTTCCCTTTTGTTGGCGCGGCTTATATAAGGATGATATTCAGGCAAAGTAAACATCTTGTAACCGCCCGCGACGTTTTCAATTCTGAAACTGCGATTGGTAGTGGTGTATTCCTCGTTTAATTCATCGATAATATCCTCAGCGCTTTTTGATGAAAGATTGGCGGCAACAGAAATCTCATGTAAACTCAATGGCTTAGGCGAGCTAAAAATCAAAGCCTCGACTATTCCTTTCTGGTCGTACAGCTCAAGCCCCTGTATATCAAGCGCTTTTTTATTTTGTTTTAATGTATCTATCCTGCAAACCTCTTATTTTAAAAGTAACATCTTCTTTTTGACCTCGTTGTAACCTATCTGCAACCTGTAAAAATAAACACCTCCTGCGATATCATCAACCGGCGTCCAGGTAGCGATATTCGAACCGATCTGGGCTGTTCCTAAAAGCCGATCGACACACCTGCCGTTGATATCATATATCGCTATTGTATAATCAACCGGCTGTAAATTCCAGTTAAAAATTATATCACAGGACACATTAAATGGGTTGGGGTAATTTCCCAGAAGATAAAAATCATCAGGCAAGTGTGAATCACTGTAATTTATACCAACCGATGACGTATCCAGATAAGCTCTGTAAAGATAACCGGTGGAATCAAATATAGGGTATCCCTGGTAAAGCCAGTTTATTGAAAGCACAGCTCCATCACATCTGCTAAAATCATTTACCCTGAGAGTGATATTTTGAAATGGTTCTACAATATAAATAGAGTAGTCAACAGGTTCATTAGGGTATAACGCTGCCAGTGATAATCCCTCAGGATGACCACATGATGATTCAAACATAATAACCAGATCTCCTTTGGAGATACCAGGATTATCAAAATAAATATAGGCTATTCCCAGGTTTTCGATGGCTTTAGGAGTATCTATCCAGCCGGTGGGATAACATGTGTGGTTTTTGGCCAAAGGTACAGTTACCGGAAAATCCATTCCCTCTTCAAAGAAACCGGGTTGGAAGTTGTAAGAAGTGAAATAATTCCAGCCTGTGAAGGTTGAGAATGCTTCGTCTAAAGTAATTCCTTCTTCAAATAAAGCCGTCACTATAGCATCAAGTGAATAATCAAAGGAAATAAGTTTATTGAAAATCGACTTTATTATATCGACGCCATATTGTTGTGATAAGTATTCTGCAAAAAGCCAAGCACCATACATATGAGAACCACCAGTTAAATAGATAGATTTATCAATTTTGTCATAATAATCTTCAATATAATAATACACTTCATTAAGCTCATCAAAGACCCTTTCCTCTGCCCAAGTAGCAGTGAGCTCATACCACCATGGCGTTTCATCCGACGTATAACCTCTGTAAGCCATCTGAGTAGCATGGAAATATTCATGGGAACAGGTGGCCATTAAAAACGGATAAGGATTATCAGGATGATGTTCGTTTCTCAGGTCTTTGCCGATGTACGAATAACAGACATATGCTTCTCGGTTGGGATAATAGTCAGAGCGAAACTCGGGTACGGTTAATCCCACTATGTCTGTAACATATATATCATAATTATCATTGCCACCCAATCCTGTATCCGGAGGTGTTCTATCATAACCTAATTCCATTATATAGGTGTAATGGCTCCATTCTAAATACTCTGCCATACGGTTTATATAGTCAGGTATTCCATCGGTAGGGTCGATGTCTTCATCGGGATGGTAAACAGCATTTTCACCTTCAGTATCAAAATGTATTCTGAAATTCTCAGTATCGAATACATGAGTTAATTCCGGGCGTACTAAATACCGCGGTGGCCAGTTTTCGTGGTTCTTCAGTGTAATAATTAAATCACCAGTAGTTAAGTTATTAGTTCCCAAAAGCATCGCTGGTAAACTAACAATCAAAAGGCATGTTTTAATGATTTTCAGCATATATCTTAATAGCCTCCTCGATATTCAAGTTAGCTGGGTAGACCCAGAGTTTGCCAAATATCGAGTGTTGCTTTAATCTTATCTGGCCTATGCATGCTAGTTCAAGAATTGCAATAAATGTTGTTACAATTACAATCCGCCGGGGATCATCGGCAAAAAGCTCAGAAAACTCCGCACCATCAGGAGTTAAACAAGTGGCAATATATTTTATCCTATCCTCTATATATATATCATCACCAGAGACTTGATGAAAACTCTCGGATTTGGCCCTTGATAAAACCTCACCGAAAGCGATCATCAAAGTGGTGATATCGACTTTCCGTAAAACATAATTAACCTTAGAATCCATTGTCTCAATATCGCTGCCTTTGCAAAATCTTTTTAACCAAATCTCTCCCCTGCTGTTAAGATTCTCTGAGGCCTGTTTAAATTTTTTATATTCAAGAAGAGCAGCAACAAGCTCACTTCGAGGGTCCTCTAATTCGGAATCATCTTTTTTAACTTGAGGTAAAAGCATCCGGGCTTTTATCCGGATCAACATTGACGCCATAACCATAAACTCTCCAGCCACCTCCAAATCGAGCTCTTTCATCGCCTCGAGATATGACAAGTATTGGTGGGTTATCTCAGCAATTGGTATATCGTAAATATCAATCTCACCCTGATTTATAAGATATAAAAGCAAATCCAATGGCCCTTCAAAAGGTTGTGTTCCATAACCACGGAGGTCTTCAGATATTTTTACTATTTTACCAGTCAATTCTCATCGCCTTCCTGACATCAGCCATTGTCTGTGAGGCCTTTACCCTAGCCCTGCTTGCACCATCCTTTAAAATGTTCCAGATTTTGCTATCATCCTTTTCAATTTCTGTCCGAAGCGCTCTAACCGGGGCTAAAGCCTGGTTGAGATATTCAGTTAAATTTTTCTTACAACTCACACAACCCAGTTCACCAGATTTGCAGGGTGCAACAATTTCTTCATGAGCGGGGTTGTATATCCTATGAAGATCATAAACAGGACATATCTCCGGGCGACCGGGGTCACCCTTACGTAACTTTTGTGGATCGGTAAACATCTTTTTTAATTTAGCAGCGGTAACCTCCTCGGAATCGGCAATTCTTATATCGTTGTTATATGATTTGGACATTTTACGTCCATCGATACCGGGCACCACAGGTGAGGATGTTAAAAGCGCCTCCGGTTCGGGGAGAACCTTACCATAAATATTGTTGAATCTTCTGGCAACTTCCCTGGTAAATTCAATATGGGGAAGCTGGTCTTTGCCAACCGGAACAGTGTCGGCTTTATAAACCAGTATATCTGCTGCTTGTAACAAGGGGTAACCCAAAAAACCGTAACTATCCAATCCCAACTCTACAGTTTTTTCTTTATATGATGGTACCCTTTCCAACCAGGATACCGGTGTTATCATAGAAAACAATAGATGCAATTCAGCATGCTCCTTCACCTCCGACTGGGTGAATATGGCGCACTTGTTCGGGTCAAGGCCTGCCGCCAGATAATCGATGGCCATCTGTTTTACTCTTTCTTTAAGACCAGTAGTGTCGTTATAATCCGAGGTGAGAGAGTGCCAATCAACAATACAAAGATACATCTCGTATTCATCCTGTAACCTCACCCAATTTTTCAGCGCCCCTTCATAATTGCCTAGATGTAATTGGCCTGTCGGCTGCATTCCCGATAAAATCACACCTTTCATTTATCCCTTGTCTTTCATTGTAAATGTATTACCAGATATAAATCGTATATTAAAGTAACTATCACTACTTTTTGATACTTCGAATATATACAATGGCTGATGTCTCAACTCTCCCCTTAAACGTTTCAATCCATAAAAAGGTATTGCTTCCAGCGTATATCGTTTACCCCTATGAACTGCTGTATAAAAGTAATATGATTGGGACGGCGCGGTTTTCGAATAAGCGAAAGGCCCGCTTGTTCCGGAGTCCGCTGGCCTTTTCTATTATTACATTCAGGACAGGCTGCCACCAGGTTTTCCCAGATATCCCGCCCACCAAGGTTTTTCGGGATCACATGGTCAACTGTCATCTGCGAAACTTTCTTGCCACAATACTGACACCGGTAACCATCGCGCTTGATTATGTTTTTTCGGGTTAACATTATCCTTTTAACCGGCACTTTAACATATACCCCAAGGCGGACAACCGAAGGAACAGGAAGGTTCAACGATACCGAATGAATTTTATAACCATCCAGAGATTCAATTACTTCCGCACGGTTTAGATAAACCATGATAATTGCCCGTTTGACTGAGCATACTGATAAAGGCTCGAAATTCTGATTTAAAACAAGCACATGTCGATTAAGCATACCCCACCCCTGTTACACATTTACATATCTAATTTACTTTATAATTAAAAATTGTCAATTAAAAATTATGGCAAACATTTAAAAATATACCGTCTCAACAATAATATTGATAACCACTTATAATACTCCATCATGTTATGTCCAGAAACCTGAACTGTTATTAATATTTAATTCAAAATAGCACTAATCGTTATCAAGATGTAGATAATCCGTATCAATATACCCACTTAACCAAAAATAAACCCAAGTAGCTTGCAACTCCTTAGGTTATAATCAGAACATTATTCCTTCGATCTTCTTACGTTACTCAAGATAGCGAACATGTCAAATATTTTTATCAGGTTTTTTTTATTTATGTTTTATCCTTTATTGTATTCAAATTCATTTTGAATTAGTTAATAAAAAAAGGGATA
Source organism: candidate division Zixibacteria bacterium 4484_95 (assembly GCA_002085375.1). Taxonomy (GTDB): domain Bacteria; phylum Zixibacteria; class MSB-5A5; order UBA10806; family 4484-95; genus 4484-95. Next base: position 5,642 of record NATP01000070.1, read on the forward strand.
CTTTCCAGTATCCCATTCCTTAATCTATTCCAATAGATGCTAAACCAACCCGTATTTCTCTATGTTCGCATCAGCTATTGCCTGAATTTTCTTAATCTCTTTTTTACCCTCTTCAGAAGCAAAAAGGTGACGGTAACGTCCTTGATGTTTGAGATATTCCTCAACCGGTTTGCGTTCTCGGGTTATTTTTCTAACACGAGTCACTTTTCCCCATTTGAACTCAACTAACGGAAAAAGTCCAGTTTGCACTGCCAGGCGAGCGATTTCAATCGTTAACTCTGTATTATAAACCCAACCGAGCGGACAGGGCACGTGAAGGTGAATGAATGTGGCACCTTTTTCCTTTAATGCCTTCTTCACTTTCAGCTGAAGGTCTGCTGGATAACCAACTGTAGCAGAAGTAGCGTATGGGATATTATGAGCAGCGACAATTTCTAGAAGCGGTTTTTTCGGATGCTGGTTGCCAAATGATTTTTTACCTGAGGGTGAAGTGGTTGTATGAGTGTCAAATGGGGTCAAACCAGAGCGCTGAACGCCGGTGTTCATATAAGCCTCATTATCGTAACAGACATATAGAACCTCATGGTTACGTTCCAGCATACCTGATAGACAACCGATACCGATATCAGCAGTTCCGCCATCACCACCCTGGGCTATGACATTTATTCCCTCTTTCTTACCAAGAGCTTTCAGACCCGCCTCAACTCCAGCGGCAACAGCCGATGAGTTCTCAAAAAGCGAATGAATCCACGGCACTCTCCAGGCTGACTCCGGGTAAGGTGTGGAGAACACCTCCAAACAACCGGTGCAGGTAGTAACAATAGTGTTAGGCCCCGCAGCATCTATGACAAGTTTAGCCCCAAGTGATTCACCACAACCGGCACAGGCACGATGGCCACTGGTTAAAAGAGATTCGGTTACTGGCGGTTTAGGTTTTCTCTTTTTTGTTGTTTCTGCCATGACTATCTCCTCCCCACCGCTTCTTCGTTGATGTCAACGAATTCGTCAAGAATTTCTTTACCCTTTGTCTCGTTATAACAATCGATTATCGATTGTGGTGGTATATCACGTCCACCCAGACCTACAACAAAACCGGAAACGAGCGGTTGATGTTTCTGTCTATAGAAACAAGCCCTCAACTCTTCCTGCAGAATTGTCCCAAGACCAAGAGAGTATGACTTATCGAACACTACAAGCTGATTAATCTCCGAGCAGATTTCCCGGATCTTTTCTTTGGGAAAAGGCCTGAAACTTCTGATCTTAAGAACTCCAACCTTTTCACCTTTAGCACGCAATGTATCCACTACATCCTTGAGCGTTCCAATCAACGAACCCATACCCACAATAGCAATCTCTGCATCTTCCATCCTGTAAGTATCAATCAGTCCGCCAAACCAGCGGCCAGTCTTTTCTTTAAATTCCTCTGCAACATTTTCGATAATCGGTATGGCGTCTTCCATAGTCTCTTTGAGCTTGTAGCGTGTTTCCATATACCAGGTGGGCTCAGCCAACAATCCCATTGTAATAGGATTTTCAACATCAAGTTTATGAACCGGTTCAAATGGGGGTAAAAATTCATCGACAAATTTCTGGTCTAACATCTCAACTGGTTCAAAAGCATGAGTCAATATGAAACCATCCATATTAACTGAGACCGGTAAAGAAACTTCAGGATTTTCAGCAATCTTATAAGCCTGCGGATGTATATCCATTAGCTCCTGGGCATTTTCGGCAAAAAGGGTAATCAGGCCGGAGTCGCGAAGGACAACAACATCAGAATGGTCATTCCAGATACTTATTGGCGCCGAGACTGAACGGTTGGCGATTGTTATCACCAATGGCAATCTCATACCGGCAATGTTGTAAATTACCTCGGACATCAATAAAAGCCCCTGGGATGTTGTAGCTGAATAAGCTCTGGCGCCAACAGCTGAGGCGCCAAGAACCACCGAAGCGGCGCCAAACTCAGACTCAACATTTATGAATTCAGATTTAAGGTCACCATCGGCAACCATCTGTGATAAAAATTCTACGATGTGAGTCTGGGGAGTGATCGGGTAAGCGGCAATTACATGTGGACGGCAAAGCCTGACCGATTCGGAAACTGCCATCGAGCCTTCTATTAGTTTTCTCATTTTGCCTCCAGTACCATTTCTATGTCATCCACAGGGCATTCATGGGCACATATACCACAACCCTTACAGTAGTCTAAGTTAGCGTTATAAACATTGTTCTGGCCGAAAATGCATGCATCGGGGCATACGGTTACACATATCCGGCAATCGTTGCATTTATCATGTTTGAAAACCGGCATAAGTGTACGCCAGGCGCCGGTCTTGTTTACCTTTGACGTACCCGGGCCTACTGTTATTAAAATCGGTTTAGACATGGGCCACCTCTCTCGCAAGCGAAAAAGCTCTTTCAACAGCCGCAATGTTCTTCTGGGCAACTGCAATAGGGAACCTGTTCCCAATAGCTTTCTTCACTCCCTCAAACGATATCAAATGGGTAACTGCGGCGAAATAACCAAGTAATGTAGTATTTTGTATGGGCCGACCGATAATCTCAAGAGCAATTTTAGTAGCAGGTATGGTTAAAACCTTTGCCCGAGTTTCAAGTTTTAATTTACCTGGATCTTTTTCAGTATCGATGATCATCAGTCCGTCGGCTTTAAGACCCGCTGTAACGTCAATCGTGCCAATTAGAGTGGGATCCTGAACAATTAAATAATCGGGAGCGTATATCTGATTTCGAGCTCTTATTGGATGGTCTGAAATTCTCACGAATGACTGAACCGGAGCTCCCATCCTTTCTGAGCCAAACGATGGGAAAGCCAGTGCATATTTACCGTCAGCAAAAGCCGCCTGAGCTACCAACTCTGCTGCAGTGACAACTCCTTGGCCGCCGCGCCCATGAAGACGCAACTCTTTCAATTTATCCTCCTTAATCGTATTAGCCACGCTTTTACAAATTATTCGGTATTAATTTAAGCATGTTTAATTTCTTTTCTCTTTTATTAATCGACCTTGGGAATAGTAATCCCTGATTGCCCTTGATATTTACCATTTTTGTCTTTGTAAGAAATATTACATTCTGTTTCAGCTTTTAAGAAAACCAACTGAGCAATCCCCTCATTAGCGTATATTTTTACTGAAGAATTTGATGTATTCGATATGGCAAGAGTGGCAAAACCCTCCCACTCAGGCTCAAACGGCGTCACATTGATAATTATACCACATCTGGCATACGTTGATTTTCCTACACAAATAGTCAGGACATTTCTGGGAATCCGAAAATATTCAAATGTTCGAGCGAGGATGAAACTGCAAGGCGGAAGTATGCATACATCGCCTTTGAAATCCTTAAAAACAGAACGGTTAAATTTCTTGGGGTCAATTACATCATTATTTGAGCCGGCATATATCTTAAACTCATCGGCAATCCGAACATCATACCCATATGATGATACACCGTAGGAAATGACATCACGGTAAACTCGAGATTCGACAAACGGTTCAATCATCCTTTGTTCTTTTGACATTTTGATAATCCAAGTATCTGACATTACGGGCATTTTTCCAAGACCTCTTTTTTAACATTATCTTATTCAAGGATAGTGATATGGTTCATTCATGTCAATATTTTTTCTAAAAATATGTTAATATTTTCACAATATATTATTTGTAATAATTTTATATTTAATTAATTATCAATTAGTTAAAGATG
>NATP01000071.1 GCA_002085375.1 candidate division Zixibacteria bacterium 4484_95
TTTGAGAAATAAAAATAGGCCAACCCGCAGATAGTGCCAACAATGATTGTAACATCACAGAAAATCTTCCAGGTAGACCCCTCCAATGGAATCATGGTGGCCTGCATTTGCCTGACCGTAAAACTTTGCAGATATAAGGGCAAATTCACACCGGCAGTTATGGCAAGGTAAAAAGCAATCGGCCATCGGGAAAGCCAGGAAATTCCAGGGAAAAACCGAGAAAACATCAAAAGCCCCATCACTCCGGGAATGATGTTTATAAGTACTCTACTACATTCTAAAAGAAAAGGTCCGCCAGGCGTGAAAAGAACCAAAACATTCTTCGTTAACGGTTCAATCCACAAGTCCTGTAACGAGGTATGGTACAAAATAGCTATCCAGTAACCGGCCGAAATGCCTACAACAATATGCTCGGCCAGACGGTAAAATGGATTATCCTTGTAAAGAAAGGAAAATATGGACAGCGTCAAAAAAGCCGCAAATGTGTACCATAATACTATGCCAAGGTCAGGACTTTCCATATCAGATACTTTTCTTCCTCTTCTTGGTAGCGAAAAAAGCGATATTCCCAATAACGATAAACAATACAATTACCGAATGAGCAATAGACTGAACATCCATTGCCCGACAGGCAAGGTCAACATGATTTATGAGTTTCTCGTATTCAGCAGCACCTTTCAATCCGCCAATCAGCCCGAAAATCTGCCCGGAGGAAAGGAAAGTGTAATAATCAGAAACCATCACTCCGGTCACACCGATGGCCAGGGGCGCTTTGTAGCGACCATTAGCATAATTGATCCAGTAATCAACTCCGGAGGTAGCATTTATATTTAAAATCAAGGCACAACTTGAATAGTTATAAACACCCTTCATCATGGGTAGGCTGTCAAGCTCGTTGCCATAGTAATCGCGTGGGAATGGTTTGCGGAAATTCTCACCCATATTCAAAATCACTATACCAGGATAGGGCTTATAGCCTAAAAAGACATAATCAATGCCATATTTTTTCCCATACTCTGCGGCTATCATCTCCAGATCTTCCTTGATTATAGTTACCCCCTCAATCTGCAAGGAGGTTGTTATAACTTTCAGGTCTTTTGAAAAGCAATGGCGAAGAACGGCATAGGCTAATGGTTGAAGCTCGGCCATAGTAGCAGGGTCGTATTCCATAGGCACCATAACAACAGTGCCCGGTGGAAGGGAATCGATCCTTTCATAGACCGATCGCACCTCTTTGGTCACACGAATGGGAAAACCCAGATATACCAGCATGGGAATAAAGACCACAATGCCAATGGCGAGGTATATCCATCGACGGTCTATTTTCATTAATTTTTCCCAGAAACCAACCTTTGAAGGAGATTGTATGCTATTTTTACTTTTCACCTATTTTCTTCCTTCACCGCCAAGCCAGGTTCGCTCTATACCGAGGATAATTTTTAGCGACATGGCCGCAACACCAAGTCCGACACCGATAAATATGGCTCGCTTGGCAGCCGTGTTGGGAACATACAACAGGAAATTTGAAATCTCTGAAAACTGTAACGGTCTTGGCAACCAACCGGTAAGTATTTCACCGATGGGGACTCTTCCCAACATCACTACTACAGCCGCCAGTAAAAGCAAAGTGGCCAGGATCGTCCTGGCACGGAAAGCACGATAAGCGGCACTGGCTATGAAAAAAGCCAAAAGCGAAAACATAGTAGAGGTCACAGGCGCCAGACCATGCCTATAAAGCTTTAAAAACAGATCATTTTCAGTGCCGCCAATCAAGCCAATTGACATCATTCCTATTAAACATACTATGGTCACGGTCGAATAACCCCAACCGGGTTTTTTGAATTTTATCCTGTTGTAATGGAGACTGATAAGTGAACCGATGCCAACAACCATGGCGAAAATACCGATAATAATCGTCCAGTTATTGAACTCCTGGTACAAATCTGACGATATTCGGTGCGGTACAAAATACTGGAACGCCATAAACGTACCAAAAATCAGGACTATCATTAGAGGAAGTTCGCGCTTCATCAGTTCTTTCCAAAACCTGGAGGTTTACTTACAATATTTAACCTATGAAGATTGTCATAAAGGGGTCTATTACAATAACCCTTTACACCAGATAATTCGAATTCAAATCCCATCTTTATCTTGTGTATAAAAACATTCAAAAACAACACAATTGATTTATGAATTAAAAACATTCCCCTTATTTCAATTGTTATCATCGTCACCCGATATCAAACAGTGCCGAAAACCAGCTCCAGCCCACTGTCGAAAACACGGTACCGATAATTATTAAAAGCACCACAACTACTTTTCCCCAGTCCTGGGCTTTGAGAGTACCGAGCTGTTGAGGCTCTTTGGATAGATAAGCGCTTGCCGCATATAGTTCCTCACCCATCAGCACATAATCACACGCGCATACAAAAAAAGGTATCTGGATAAGTTGGTCAGTCCCGGCTATCTGTATCGAACCGGCTATGAAACCTGTTTCAGCTAACACCAGAGATTCTGCATAAAACATGCCCATGTAAAAATTGGTAGCCGGTTTCTCTCTCAATATTATTCCATTGACAGCAGCAGTGTAAGGAAACTGATCTTGGGTGATGAAAAAGACATCCTTAGGCTCGTACATATCGGGCTTGCCCACTGACGAATAAGCCCCCTTAACAACCTCCTGGCAAACTGTCATAACAACAGGATCATAATTAGGACAGATAACCCGGGTATTATATTCAGCAACCTTACGAGCAACCCGCCCTAATATGGTAAAAGCGGCAATAGTTGCAACATCGGCAGCAGTGCCCAAACCCGGCACATAAAGTATCGGGCGACCCATCTCGGTTGCCCTCCCGATAGCCTCATCAACAGCATCTATGCCGGCTATCGGCCTCACATAAAACGTATAACCACCTTTTGCCTTTACGATAAAAACTACAGCGGTGATACAAAAAAGAATCATTAAAACTAATATCGGTGTACGTTTTGTGTGATACCATTGGCCAGAGGGAATTGCCGGGCCTCCAGCTACAATCTGCGACTCCAGTTGGTCCTTTACAGAGCTGATCCTGTAGTAATAAGCTTGGCCATCATCAAGCCCGGTATCCTCAAAGCTAATAGAACCCGATGGAAGAACACGGATTAACTTATATGGGCCATCAACATTCTTCGACCGGTAAACCATATAACCATCAATACCTGCGCCTGCAGCCGTGTCATCAGCAGAAATCGCCCATTGAATTATCAATGTTCCACCAGTGTCGTTAGGTTTATCTCTGACTAACACTTCCCCTGCCATAGAAGGTGGTTCAACAGTGACAGAATCAAAGGGAACTTCGCTGGCAAACAACCAAATATCGGTCAACCAACATGAAACGATTAACACCAGAAACACTTTCACAGCAAAGTTAATCAGACTTTTTTGTTCAGCTTTTAAAATTGTTAATATCCCAACTTAAAAAGAGCGGGTTGACAATGATCACCCGCTCTTCTGTCATTCTATCCACCAAATAAGGCAACGATATAATCACGCAGGAAAATGATACGCTGAACCAAAAGGGCAACACGTCCCATCACGGTAAGGCCAAAACCAGCGCCAAAACCTATCATAATAACATAAATGCCAAACCTGGAGGCCACATTAAAAATACCTTTATGGGCTGACGAGAAAAAGAAATAAATCAATGCAGATAAAACAGCTATAACAATAATAAGAACGTTTAAACCAGCTAAATCTAATGTTAACGGGGTACTGATCGTTGCCTGTAGTTGTTTGAAAAGGTATGTGTACAGGTAAACGGTAATAGATACCCCTGAACCTATACCGATATAAAAAGCAATGGGGTATCGAGAAATCCAAGACCATTTCCTGGAAAACCTGGTCCACATCATTATGCCCAGAACAGCCGGAATTATGTAATGGTACTGGCCGTTTATAAATATCGGCTCTATTACCTTATCCGTAAAGTTCGTATGGTATAACAATATTGTCCAGTAACCAGTCGCCACTCCAGCAACCAATCGCTCAGCAAATTTATAAAACGGGTTATCCTTATACAGAAAACTGAAAATGCAAAGGGTCAAAAATGCGGCTATACCATTTAAAATAAGTTGACCAGTAGTCATCACACACCTCCTCCCAGTTTCCCTTTTTTCTTACGAGAAGCAAAATAAGCTACGTTGGAAATGATGATGAATAACAGTATCACGATATGGGCGATGACTTGGTAAGGCATCTGCGCCATACCTTCACCCGGAAAACCAACAAGGGTTTCGTATTCAGCTGCCCCTTTGACGCCGGGAATTATCCCAAATATCTGTCCCGATTGTAGATATTGATAATAATCAGCAGACATCACTCCGGTCAAGCCTAAAGCTAATGGAAAATCATAACGGCCATTACCGTAAATGATCCAGAAATCAGCGGTACTTCCTCCCGTTATCTCTATAACTCCTTTGACATCATAAAAATTCTTTATCCCCTGCATAACCGACATGGAATCGAGCGGAGTGCCATAATAATCCGCGGGAAAGGGAACCCTGAAATCAATTCCCATTGCCAGAATAACTATCGCTGGATAGGGGCGATAACCTAAAAAGCAATAATCCTCTCCAAGTACCTTCTTATGATTAGCCGCCACTCTGGTGGCAATCTCTTCAACCATGCCAGCCCCAAACTGGTCAAGCGTAACAAGTATCACCTTGAGGTCTTTATTGAAAGCCTGGTTGAGAATAGCATAAGCCATTGGGTTCATCTCAGCCATCGTCGATGGATTATAGTCAAAACAGAGGAAAATATACTCTCCTGGCTTAGCATCATCCACAAATTCATACACCTTCCTCACCTCAGGAGAAACAGCAACCGGGACATGGAAGGATTTGATGGCGGGGATAATCACAGCAAGGCCAATTGCCAGGTAAATCCAGCGCCGATCTATGAGCATCATCTTTTCTAAAAAATCTCTCATATCTCAACTCCCATTAATCATGACCCATATAGGTTCGTTCGATGCCAAGGATGATTTTGATGGCCGTAGCAGTTGCTCCCAAACCTATACCCATCATGATCGCCCGCTTGGCCGCCATATTTGGCACTGAGAGAGTCCAAGCTACAGCACTGAGATTGACTGTCGAAATTGGCCCCAGTGGAATAAAACGAAACATTATTATAAAAGCTGTCAAAAGAAGGATCGTTGCCAAAACAGACCTGGCTCGGAATGCACGGTAAGCCGCACTGGCTATAAAGAAAGCTAACAGAGAAAAAATGGTGGCTTGAATTGGAATTAATACGTTTGTGAAAATCGTCATAAAAGCAGTACCGTATTCAAGGCTTTCACGTTTCAAACCTGTTAATACCATAACTAAAAATCCAATCAGCAGGACAGCCGAGTAAAACCTCTCACCAGGCACCTTTAATTTCTCCACATTGGCTTTAACCAAACTCCAGATGCCAAGAGGAAGTGCCAGAATCCCAATAACAATCACCCAGTCCTGAGCATAGGTAAAAATAAATTCTGACCAATCAGTCGGGATAAAATATTGTATCAACATAGCAAAACCTGATATCCCGACAATTAATAACGGTATTTCTCTTTTCATGCAAATCTCCGGGTTACAGGTGGATGGTTATAATATCCCTTATAAAAGTCCACTTACCAGTGATAGCTATCGCACCTAAGATGATGATTATCATGATGATAGCTTTGGTGTAATCCTGGGCTTTCAATGTTCCGAGCTGAACAGGCTCTTGAGACAGATAGGCTGAAGCTGCATATAACTCCTCACCTATTAACGTAAAGTCAGTCGCCGCTACAAAAAATGGAAGCTGAGCTATCTGGTCGGTACCTGATATTTGAATTGAGCCAGCGATATTACCAGTTTCGGCCAGAAGTAACGATTCAGCGTAAAACAGACCCATATAGAAGTTAGTGGCGGGTTTTTCACGAAGCATGATACTATTAACCGCCGCCACATAAGGGAATTGCATGGCTGTAACATAAAAAATGTTATCGGAATTGTACTGGTCTGGACGACCGGCCTCAAGATACGCTGTTCGCACCGTTTCCTGGGCAACAGCCAAAACCACAGGATCCTGAACCGGAACAAGCACTCTTGTTTGATACTCAGCAGTCTTTTTAGCAACACGCGACAAAATCGTGAAACCAGCAATCGTGGCTATGTCAGCGGCAGTCCCCAGGCCAAGGATAAACAGTATCGGTTTGCCCATTTCAGTAGCCCTGCCAATGGCATCATCAACTGCATCGATTCCCGCCAATGGCCTGATGTAAAGCTTCTTACCCTTTTTAGCCGAAATAATAAAATTCAACAAGTAGGCAGTGAATATTATTACCGCTATCAGAATCGGTAATTTACCCCAGTGAAATAAATTTTCCCTTGTGGTTCCAACAACTATCTCTGACGGTTCGGAGTAGACCTGCTGGTTTGATAGAGCCACTACTTTGTAGAACCAGGTACTGCCCTCAGCCATATAATTCGGATTGGGACTGGAAGCTGTCGGTTTCATGTCATCAACATCCTCGTATTCATTTACACCCCTGAAAACGATACCCCGCGATATGAATTCCCCATCAGGTGCATCCGACCGTAATACTTCATACCTGTCAACATTCTTCAACCCAGAAGTATCATCAGCTGATAAATCCCACCGGATTATTAGCCCATGACCAGCATCATTTGGCTTATCAATCACTCTAACATTGGTCGGAGGAGCTGGTGCGGGTGCCCCAAGGCTATCTGCAGATAACACATCCTTGGGGGCCTGAGCCAATACACCTCCCCAAGTTATCACCAAAAGTACCAAGCTAATAATCCCCAATTTTCGAGGAAACCAGTCAATATGGTTCATAAGCTACCTCCATGCATCTTTATATTTCAAAATCTGTCATACCCCGCCAGGTTTTTGGTATCTCCACATGTAAACCCCTGATATAATTCTTCCACATCACATCCAACGAATCCAAACTAGAAATAGACTCAATTGAAATCTTAAAATCCTCAATCGAGGATGATCGTTTATAAATTTCTTTCAATTTATCCCAACCATACTTATTAACCAAAAAGTCTATAAAAGTAGCGGCAGCACCATAATATAAGTTTCTGTGGGAATAAAATACATCTAAGTCGAGGAGTTCACTTAACGAGGGTATCGAATCAACCATATTAATCGCCTGGGACATGCAAACCTCGGTCGGGATACCGTCAGTGCCACAAAAATAAGTAGCCAATCCTTCCCTTAATAAAGGCACGGAGTAACCATCATGACCGAATATATCAAAAGCAACAACATGGATTAACTCACGGGCAGCTAACCGGGCATTTATATTAATCATATCACGATGTCGGCTCTCTAAAGTATATTTCGAGAACACAATTCCACATGCAGAAAAAGACCTCGACGGTATAAGTTTAAAAGAATACGATAGAAAGGATACGCCGGCCTGCGAAGGCACCAAAAAGACCTGCCTTTTTTTCCCATCTTCGTACCCAAGTAAAATTTTAGCCTTGCCATATAGGGCTGCCAAAGACGAATAAAACAGTTTACTGTAACTATAGGTCGGACTATGTCTGACAACAATATCATCACCAATTAAGACCGAATCCCAGTTAGCACATTCAATCTCGGGAGAATTAACAAGTTTCCACCTGTCGCTAATTTTCTTTGCACAATAATCAAGCCTCAAAGTATCACCTTCACCTGATATAAGGTCGAGTTTCATCAAGGCTACGTTTTCATTTTCTCTGACTACCGTTACATTGCGTTCATACGAAGCATAAAGAGATACCTGATCTGTCAATGGTGGTGCGAAATGCCAGTCGACCAGCTTATAACCGCATTCAAATGAATCGTGCCATAATGTGTTAGCAGATTCTATATCGTTTTTTTTTAGATAGCCGTAATACTTCTCAAGAAGTTTTGACGGTGAAACTATTCCCTTACCACAGGAAAAAAATAACATCGGGAACACCGCTATAAAAACCGTGACTTTCTTCACCTGTTTATTATTCCTAACCAATCGCCCATTAAAAATTGCATTCTTCCAACCAACAGCGAAATACGAGCCATAACCGTGTAACCAAATCCAGCACCAAATGTTATCATCAAAATCCATATTCCAATCCGGCTGGCAACACCGAAGGCTCCTTTATGCTCTTTGGAAAAGAAGAAATATATCAGTCCACAGAGAACCCCTACAATAATCACCGTATTAGAAAAACTACCTATGAAATTAAACGAACCATCTTTTATAACTATAAGTGGTATCAGGGTGTTTCTTACCTGGCCAATGAAATCCGAACGGAGATAACGAACAAGATTAAATCCAGCAGTTGTCCCCACGATAAACGCTAACGGCCAGCGGGATATCCAGCCTAATTTCTTGGAGAGCCTCATTAGAAGAAGGATACCCAGTATGGCAGGTATGATATAATAGTATTCAGGTGGACGATCAGCCAGGGAAGGTAAAACGAACCTTACACCACCAGGATAAATCTTGGCAATCAAATTCGGAAACAGGGTTCCCCAAATACCGATAACCATCCAGTAAGCCGCCGAAACACCAACGAATAAATGTTCAGCGAATTTATAAAACACATTGTCCTTATACAAAAATGAAAGGATAGAAAGAGTCAAGAAAGCGCCAAACCAGACCATGATATTTGCAGATATATGCATCCTAACCCAGCTTCCCTTTTTTCTCACGTGAACGTTCAATAAAAAACGTAATATTACCTATAATTATAAACACCATTATAACAATATGAGCAATTGCCTGTGGGCCCATCATGTTGATACCAGGATGGGATTGTGACTTGTATTTCGGATAATGCTTAATTAACTCCGACTCGTACTCAGCCGCACCCTTTATACCACCCAGTAAGCCCAGTAGCTGGTTTGGCCAATAAGGGTATAACAAAGGCGCTTGTACCGCTGTGCAACCACCCGCTACAGGTATACCCCCCGGATCACCAGCGAATAATATCCATTCCTTTATTCCGGGTGTACCACCACCCAGACCTACAATCAAATCGAAGCTGGTAAGGTTTCGTACCGGTTTCATTATCTCCAG
>NATP01000072.1 GCA_002085375.1 candidate division Zixibacteria bacterium 4484_95
CTTAGGACGAATAAGCCTGCGATGACACTTAGGCATTCCCTCGTTGTGGATATCATAAAACCAGGAGGCTAATGAAGGTTTAAAAACGTATTTCACTTCTATCCCCGTTCATTCATCAAGCGATTCGACAAGATATAAAGGGGCTTATAATCCCTTGTATACCGATAATAAAATATACTAAATAGAAATCATTAAACAAACATTTTTTTCAATTTACCAACAAAACCGCCAAACCTCAATATCTGTATCACCAAATATCTTTGACTTGGTCTTTTAAGCGATTATATTTATTCTGAAGGAGTAACGATGATAGACACTCATGCCCACCTTGATTTTTCGCAGTTTGATAAAGATCGCGATGAGGTCATATCCACATGCAAAAAAAATGGTGTGCAGTTTATAATCAATATTGGGGTTGATTTAAAATCATCGTTGGCGGGTATCAAATTGGCCGAGAAATACGACTTCATTTACGCCACCGTCGGTTTTCATCCTCATGATGCTAAAAATCTTACCGATTCCGCTTTTGACGAATTGCAAAAACTGGCTACACATCCCAAGGTAGTGGGTATCGGCGAAATCGGCCTTGATTTCTACAGAAATCTCTCGCCTGTAAAACTTCAGGAAAAAGCTTTCATCAAACAGCTCGATTTGGCCAAAAAATTAAACCTTCCGGTTGTATTACATATCCGCAAAGCTCTCGACCAGGCTTATGAAATACTCCATCGTAGAGGCCATGGTCAGGGTATACTCCACGCCTTCCCAGGTGATAAATCCTATGCCATAGAGGGCATCGATATGGGTTACTATATCGCCTTTGGAGGACCGATAACCTATCCTAACTCAAGAGGACCGGCAGTGGCCGGCTCTATACCGATTTCACGAATACTCACCGAAACTGATTGTCCATACCTTCCTCCGCAGAAATATCGCGGAAAACGCAATCAGCCAGATTATGTCAGATATGTAATAGAAAAATTGGTCGAGGTTTTTCCAAAATATATTTTTGAGGATATACGGAGGATAACTATAAAGAACGCTGGACGGGTTTTTAATATTCCCGTTGATGACACCCCGATGTTAGTTTATAAAATAGGCAAGAGTCTTTATATCAATCTAACCGGTCGGTGCACCAATAACTGTTATTTCTGTCCTAAAAATCATGGTTTTCACGTTGCCGGACACAACCTGAAATTAAACAGAGAACCTGATGAGAAAGAGATTTTACAAAAGATGTCCGAACAGGATAACTATAATGAAATAGTCTTCTGTGGCCTTGGCGAGCCGACATTGAGAGCCGATTTAATGCTTTCGCTGGCGAAATCCCTAAAAGAAAAAAAGACACCGATCAGGTTAAATACAAATGGTCAGGGCAACCTAATAAATAAAACAGACCTTTCCAAAAAGATGGCGGGGCTTATTGATATTGTTAATGTAAGTCTTAACGCCCACGACGAAAAAACCTATAATGGTATATGCCAACCTCAGTTTGGTGAAAAAGTTTTTGATAAAGTTATCGATTTTGCTAGACGATGTAAGCAGATGGGAATTAACACTATTTTCAGCGTTGTCGATATACCAGAGATCGAAATCGAAGCCTGTAAAAAGATCGCAGATAACATCGGTATCCCTCTTCGGGTAAGGAAATATGCTCCGTGATAAGGCGAAAAAGCGGTTAGGTCAGCACTTTTTAATCAATAGAAAAATCGCTGTTCGTATGGTCAATTCTATCAATCCGAAATCGGGTGAGCAAGTAGTCGAAATCGGTCCCGGTAAGGGAGCACTCACAAGGTTTTTACTGGAAAAAGGGTGCCGTTTGACCGTTGTTGAGTTTGACCGTGATATGATATCATTTCTTAAAAAAAAATTCAGCGGATATGAAAATCTCACCATAATAGGCCAGGATTTCCTCAAATTAACGGTCGAGGATTTACCGGTTAAGATGAAAATAATTGGTAATATTCCTTATAACATAACTACTGCCATACTGGAAAAACTTCTTGAGTTCAAAGATAACATCCCAGAGGCTGTTTTTACAGTTCAGTCTGAGGTTGCACAAAGGCTTACAGCCTCCGCCGGCACCAGACAATATGGCTCCTTTAGTCTCATAATGGCGGCTGGCTTTGATATCAAGACATTGTTTCATATTCCTCCAGCCGCTTTCAAACCATCGCCAGCGGTTGACTCGACCGTTATCAAAATCATCCCTGCAAACCGCCAACCAGAAAATTTTGATGGTTTTAAAAGGTTTATCCGTGGTTGTTTTAAACAGAAAAGAAAAACTCTTGCTAATTCTATGCGGTTGGGACTGAACATTCCGAAAAAAGTAAGTGAGAACTTAATCGTATCTTTAGGCAAGGACAAAAATGTAAGGCCTGAACAGCTTACATTTGACGATTATCTAAACCTTTGCAGGTTATGGCGAGATTTAAGATAATAATAGTTGCCTGTGGGCTTTTCGGGGTTAACCTATGGTTGCATGCTACCAATATAAACCCCTCGGTTCTGGCATTAGATTATTCACAGAGTAATAACACGTACAACTGGGATAATAACTTTAATAGAAATTTCGATCTTGGCAGGCTGAAATGCGACTTAGACATTAACGCAAACTCAACTTTGATGAAAAAACCGTTTAAGCGTTGGCAGGAACATCTCAGGGCAACTTTTAGTGCCGATTATAAGATATCAAGTAACCTTTCAATCGTGCCATATTTGAGTCATACGCGTAACGCCCTTCAACAAAGGATCGTCTATACTTCGGATATCAAACTGGCAACACCTTATACCGGTTTCAAGTTACTCAAAATAAACCCCTTTATAGCCAACAAAGCCGTTAAAAATATCGGTGAGGGCTCGGTGAGAGTTAATAAGGGAATAGGTTATGGAATATCATCGGCATTAAAACCCATCAGACTGCTATATAATGACATCAATATGTCCATTTCATATGAAAATTATGATCTTAATAAGATACCTTTTAGTGAGTTCAATGCCAGATTAGGGGGAACCTCTGTATGGGGAAAGTCCGACAGCTTGAAATGGGAAATGTGTGATTTCGAGGGCTCGAAAAAATACTATTCTGGCGAGGACCAATTCTATGAAATTATCCGGCAGGTAAAGGTTGAACGTCATGCTAATTGTTATACCAGAGTAACCTTACCGGGAGAGCTTGTGGCCAAGCTAAATACCTTCATCAGCTTCTCAAGCTATTATTATAGCCCTAAAAGGGGAATCCCGGCAGTCTCACAATATGACAATTACAACGAGGAAGAAACATACAACCTGCAATTTGAAAAAGCCTTATTTAACAAATTAAATATATCCACAGGCTATCGTTGGGAAAAAACGGAAGAGGACTATCGAGGTGTAATTCTAGACCAGTGGACAGAGCTGGGCGAACTATCATTAAAAGCAACGGCGGATATCGGTCCAAACGATAGTCTGGCTCTAAATATCATTGTTGGCGTTACTTCCTATTATGGTCTCCATAGCATAAACAACAACGACCGCGACATGAAAACCAACATATTCAACATCCAATATAAACATATTTTCAATCGGTATTTCAGCGGGGAGTTACGAGGTGGATACAGCAACTTCCATCAAATTTATACAAGAAGCATAAATTCTGCCAATAACAATCAGAATGAAACCTTCCTTTTGGCCTCAGCCTTTTTATGGAAACCAGGATCCAACATAAACATCAGCCAGGGTTTTGAGATACAGGCGAATTATATCTCCTACGACTACGACCGTCAGACCATAAATACCCGCAACCGGATATTTCGTCGTGGGTCATCTTTAACGCAAATAATCTTGAAACTAACGGATAAATTTACAGTTATGCCGGGTTATATTTACAGATACGAAGATTACGGCAAGCTTTTCTGGGTTGAGGATAACTGGCAACAGGCCACCGGCTGGGACCGACGGTATGATCGGATAGATCTGAAGGCAAGTTATCATCTTTTCCCTAATTTTCATTTCGAACCAGAGTATGTTTGGGAACTTAAAAAAGAATTCGACCATGCATACACAAAGGATAACCAGCACCCAATTAGTGAAGATATTATTCGAAAAGAAAAAACACGAGACCTTAAACAAACCACAGTCATTACCGTCACCTGGAATTTCAGCCAAACAGAGTTTATATCCGCAAGCTATAATCGGCGTCTCTGGAAAATCAGGGACAGAGATGAAGATGTAGATGAATTCATCAACGTTTCGGTGAGGTATTTATTTTGAAACGCTTACTTCTCATTATATCTATTTTTAGTATCGTCATAGGTGGTTGCATAAAAAACCCGTTTGCCACCCGGAACAGCCAGCAACCAGTTGGTATAACCGGCACCTGGGAGACTCCTGCTTCCTCTGGAATCGTCATGACGAATCTCATGTTCGCTTACAATGAGAGAATAATCCAGAATTTCCAATCATGTCTGGCAGACAATTTTGTTTTCTCCGCTCCCGAGGACTCAATTGAGGCTGAGGCCCAGGGCAACGGTTATATCTATTATGGTTGGAACAAAGAAGTCGAGGTTTCAACAACCGAAAACATATTCTCAACTTTCAGCACCGGAGGTAACCATCTCGATCTTATTTTGACAGAATCACCTGATTATCCGGACAGCATTGGTGACACAAGCGCCGTTTTATACAGAAATTACACTTTGAGGATAATCGAGAGTGATTCAATGAGTACTGACACGATAACAACCGAGGGGTTAGCCACTTTTCGCCTTAGCCAGACTTTATTTAATTGGTGGAGCATTTATTTCTGGAAGGATCTATCCTGGCCATCAAGTGAAAATAGTTGGGGAGATTTTAAAGCAGATTACAGACGATGAGTAAATACAAATCCATAAAAGCAGGTTTACTCTGTTTTCTCTTTTTTGGGATTCTGGCCAACAATTCCTGTTTTAATCCCTTTGCCCCTACTCAAGCCGAGTCGAGGTTCTTAGCGCCGATACAGGCACAGGACGACCCTGATGATTCGACTGCGGCTGCTAATGTTATGGCTAATTTCAAATATGCTTACGAGAACAATGATATCGATGTCTATGAAAACTGCCTTGATGATGATTTTGTCTTTATCTATATCGACCAGAATCGTTACGGTCAGATTGAGATTATTGAAGTTCCCCGTGATGGCATATCGGGTGATTTATATAGAACCCGCAGGTTATTTGAAACCTTCAATGAGATTCGCCTTGATACCTGGATACCAATCCGTTCAACTCCTGAACCGGAGGATAACCCTGAACATCCAGGTGAGGTCTGGGAAAAATGGGATGTTAATTTCCATTTATCTTTAAGGGATATCACCGGTGATTACAATTACATCCAGTATGAGGCTAGCGGTTGGGCTCTCTTTAAATTGAGACGGTCAACCGACGGGGAGATGAGGATAAGAATCTGGGAAGATCAATCGGTAACAGATTAGTTATGATAGCCTGGATACCCAGAGATCAGAGGAAAAAAGGAGTACCGTTTTGGGAAAAAATCACTCTTGTGATTCTTATTTTCATAGCCTGCGGCCTTCTGCTGATAACGTTTTATCCCGGCAAGTTAAAGGATAAAAACATCGTAGGAACCTCGATCGGTAAAATTCTTGAGACCGGCAAGGGACAATTACGAAGCCCAGCTCAGACCGAATCTCTTTTTACAAATATCATGGAGGATTTAGGCCTTGGACATGTCGCAATAGAAAAACGACATTTAAATTTCAAAGGCTTAAAAAAAAACTATCCCTGTTATAGAGCTTCATGGCCTCAAAACTTCCCCTTCGTATGGTTTACCTTAAGATTACAGTATATTTGCAAGTATTCTGACAACCTCACTTACAACGCAATTGAAATTAAAGATGGTAAAGGTTACCTTGCATGGTTTGTTAAATCCGCTTACAGTGATACCGTTGCTGAAATAGAGCTTAAACCAGATAAAAATCTTCTCCCACAAGCCACCTCAATAAGTTTTATGTTTAATGATTTTGCTGATTTTAAAATCAAAGAGGCTTTAAACTTCATCTGGCTTGAACTCCCGTTTGGATTTATTTTACGACCGGATGAAATACCGGATGCAAAGCTGGCAAAAGCCTTAAAAGCAAGCAAGGGCCAGTGTATACTTGAACTTCCCGCTAACATCGAAAACTGGGACATAATCCTTAGAAGTCATAAGTTATCAGGAATAATCGAAAACAGCCAGTTAAATGAGGAAAATATCGGAAAAATTCTAGGGATGTTTCCACGACTTAGCTCATTTTATTTCGATGAGGGCAACGGGATTGACCGAAATTTAGTAAAGCTACTTATAAACGAGGCTGAAAGGTTAAAATTAGTATACATCTATAGAAAAACAATCCCCGGGTTGGCCGATTCATTAGTATATTCGAGCGGTTTAAGAATCAAAAGGTTTGAAGGCGTTATAAACTGTAACGGCATGACTTATAAGAAATTAAAAAGCTTAATTGTTGATCAAACGGTTTTTTTACGTAAGCGTAACAAGGGTTTATACTTTCTTGATAGCCGTTCTGAAAATGTTGAAGTGATTGCTTCGTTACTACCATTTCTAACAAAACTAAACATTATAGTTGTTTCGCCTTTTCGCAATGCTCAATTGGTGGAGAGGTTATGATATTGTTTATAAAGGACTTATACAGAGAAGGCAGTGGTCGGCATTTGTTAAATCAGGAAGCCTGTCGCTGAGAAATTCATCATCGTATAGCCACTGATTAAACCGTCTTGCGAGCTGAACCGATGATAGCTCCTCAAGCCATCTAAGCTCAAAATAATCGACCGAAACACCGGAAATATCGGCATTTTTCATCGTCAATCGGAATTCAACTGTCATGTTTTTTTTTATCGTCAGGTAAAGATTTTACTTGACAAGAATTAAGTTAAAGGTTAAATTTTGATTGTAGGCAAGTTGTTGTTACTTCTTGGGTGCTTCTGGAGATCAGGTTTGCCGTAAGAAGGTATAACCCAAGACCGTAATTCATAAATATTTATATAGTCTTGAGAAGCGGTGATTTTAATGCTTGCACCTTACTAACAGAGGGTATATGAAATGAAATTGATACAATTTTGTTTTAAAAGGTTATATACGGTTATCAATGTTAAAAACTTAAGTTTGTTATTATTCTTAATTACAATTCTCCCGGTTTACGGCGCTTCTGATCTCATGGTTGGCATCAAGGGTGTTGATAGTAACATTATATCCAACGATCATCCTGATTATTATAAGATTTCTGACATTATAAATACCCAGTCATCAAAAATAAAGGTGTTTGCTTCGGCCAATCTTAAGAGAAATACAAACATAATGCTTGTAATATCCAGTAACGGTGAGACATCCCCCCTTATCAATGGTCAGGTTTCTGAATATGTTCAGCAAACAAATCTGCCCTACAACCCTAATGGCTACATACCTCCATATCATATATGGAATCTTGGTAAGGTAACTGATTCAGAAGACGGTTGGAGATTTTCTTTTAACTACCAAAAAAATGATTATTATGAGAAATCGATTAGTATAGATGGAATTAATCAAGAATGTCAAATATGGGCATTTATTGACGATGATAATAATTATATCTATTCATCAGGGGAAAGTATATCAAATCAATTTATAGAAGAATATCCCAATCATCCAGTAGCGTATGTTGTGCCTGAAAATGGTGCTATTATTTTCTCTAAATATTATGATGGCAATGATGATTTAAACGAAATTATAACGTGTGAACCTCTACCTTACCTTGTTGTAGATGGTGATACACTTGATCCTGTAGCCGATGATACCACCGATGTTTTAATTACACTTTGCGATGGCACACAATACTGGACTTTGCTAAAAGAGTATACTCCGTGGGAGGACGTAAACCATTTCAGTTATTATACTGATTTGGATGTTGGCGATGACCAGACCTTGATTTTTGGCGGACATGACAGTGAAGGACATGTCACAATAACCTCGATTTCCGATGAAATTCCCTTAGGTTTGGTATTATTAAACGACATCAACGGTGACTCCATTTATAATGGTAATGACTCTTACCTATTTTCTCAACGCCACCTTACCCGGGGGTCTTACGATGACAATTATCAATGGTTTATGGTTTATGATGTGAGTGCCTATAAAGGCACTGGAGCAACATACCACTTTGTCACTCACACCGAGGATTTCACAACCACCGGTGATTTCGACTACTTAATTTATATAGATGACGACCACACCGGACCCAATTTCGACCATAATGATATGATTCTTGGAATCTTATGTAACCGTCCGCCAGTTTGTCAGGTGCCTTGTGACCAAACCATTTTCCAATGCGAACCAACAGAAGCATGTCTGCCAGTATCGTGCTTTGACCCAGACGATAATTTATTGCCCGGCTACCCAATAATTGTAGATGGCCCTGGTGTAATCACTGAGGGCAACTGGTGCTACACTCCATCTGGTAATGAGGTCGTAAATGTTACAATACGCTGTGAAGATGATCTTGGTGATTATTGTGAGGAGACATTTACCATAACTTTCCAGATGAATAGACCTCCGGTTGCCTCCTGCCCCGGCGATACAACGATATTCTTATGTGACACCACCGAGATATGCATCCCGGGATTTATCTATTATGACCCCGATAACAACGTTGCCTACACTACCGTTATAGGCTGTGAAATATACGAAGATACCGTTTGCTTCACACCTGAAGGAAACGAGAAAACCATTACCTTCATAGTTACAGACTCATGTGATGTATCGGATACATGCCAGACTCATGTAAATATTATCTTCAATAGCCCACCTGCCTGCCATGTGCCAAACGACACCACCATCTTCCAGTGTGAGCCATCGCAGGTTTGCCTTCCGGTATCATGCTCAGACCCCGATGGCAACCTTTTGCCTGGTTACCCCGTCATAGTTTCAGGCCCCGGCCAGATTGTTGGTGGTAGTTGGTGCTACACGCCATCAGGCGACGAGATAGCAGTGGTAACAATACGTTGCCAGGACGAATGCGATGCTTATTGCGAGGCAACATTCACCGTAACATTTGA
>NATP01000073.1 GCA_002085375.1 candidate division Zixibacteria bacterium 4484_95
CTTTTTGAGCTATCTGGCTATT
The DNA here is from genome assembly GCA_002085375.1 of candidate division Zixibacteria bacterium 4484_95. Taxonomy (GTDB): domain Bacteria; phylum Zixibacteria; class MSB-5A5; order UBA10806; family 4484-95; genus 4484-95. The sequence goes on from NATP01000073.1 coordinate 23, forward strand.
TTATATGTATATTCGCCTTTGTTGGCATTTTTGAAACAGTGATTTCCAGAGATAAAAAACGACAGATTTATTTTCCCTTTTTGTTATATCTATTACTTCTTTACTTTTTTTACAGCCTGATCGCCACCTTCCCAAGCAGTTATGGTGGATTTTACCGAAGTGCGATGTCTTTAATACCCTTTTTTCTGGTTATCTCTATGGATACTATCTGGCGTCATATCCCCTCAAAACAAACTGTGTTTTTAATTGTCATATTGATAACGACCGTTTTCATGGCAAATAGTATCTACTCAGCCCGGAAGATGATAATTACTAACTCAAAAATAAACCAGCAGTTGACCCAGCTCAAGGATGTCCTGCAAAACGATATTAAAGCTGATAGAGGGCCATGGGAGGTTTTTTACACAACCGGATATAAAACGATTCAAATTCCCAATGAAAATATCGATACAATCTACGAGGTGGCTTTAAAATACGGTGCTGACTACCTGTTGCTTCCCGCTCCGCGGAAAGCCCTTGAGGATATCTACAGTGGAACACAAGTAGATGCCAGATTTAAACTTATAGCAAATATAAAAGATACAGATTTAAAATTGTATCGTATAAATCAACCTGATTAAAAAGGCGGGATAACCACTGAGACCTTCCCGCCCTTATTTCATATTTTGAAATTTAACCTGATAGTATGGTTCTGGCGTTAATTCAATCATGAATTTTTTGCAATCCGTCAGTAGAATTCAACATAAAGATTATGTTACAAAAAACTTCCATCAATCATATATAAATTAAATCACAGCCAGGGTTGCCGGGACATATCTCTGCCAGTCGGGATAGGGCTTATCCGCCATAAATATCTCCATCTCACTGGCCCGAAATCCAATATCGATAAGAAAACGGTAAAGGTTGATATTAAGCGTAGGACACCAGAGCTTTACTTTACCTCCCTTTTTGGGTTTGACCACACGGAGCGTTTCATTCATCACCTTTAACAGATAATCATTTGAGATAGCGCCAGCTGGGGCTATCTGGTAATCATCGCCAATTACGCTATAACCTACCCTTTTACCTCTGTATTTAAATATATGGGGTTTATACAAATCGTTTTTTACCCAAAATCTCCATTCGGATGGATGAGGATAACCTCTGATTTTGCTTTCAAGTTTGTTTATCCAGGTTATATCAGCTCTGGTAGGGGTGTCATATATTTTCAAGCCAGTGGGTTTTAACTTCTTTAATCTATCGGGCACGATCTCCATCCAGAGGAGATTACACAAAGGCATCAGGCCGACCTTGCTGTAAAGTCCCACCGCCTGCATATTAAAAGCGAAAGTGCAAAGACCATGAGACATACCTTGACTATCAAGCCAGACTTTCTGTATAAGCTTTTTGCCAAGCCCTTTATTCTGGTAACGAGGATGAACAAACAGGTAAGCAAGATACCACTGCTTCCCTCGAATTATCGCTCCTGCAAAACCGATTATTTTTTCACCACTGATAGCGCAATAAAATGTATTGGGGTCAGTTTTTAACAGATGGTCGAAAAAAGGAGGGATTTTACTTATTCGCCATCTAAATGGCTCCTTACCAGTCTTCCGTCTGAGATGATTAACACATGTTCTCATCAGTCTTAATGCCGGCAGGAGATTTTTCCTTTGGCATCTGCGAATATTTATCTTACCCATGACAATTTCCTGCAATTAAAAAGTTGGGAAAACTAAATGTACAACGGTAAATATAATGCTGTTAATTATTAAGTCGATAAACCATAACTCTCTACGTCTATCATTTTGAGACATAGTAAGCAATTTTTACCACCATGACCAGAACTCAACTCTCAAGTATCTCACCAACCGCCAGAGAATTAGCCGGTATAACGGTTTTTTCCCACAGTTGATTTTGGCTTTGCCTGTCATACCGGGTTTTAAAAGCCCCTCGCTGTTTGCCACATTGGCGGTTACTACTATCACCGGCTTTTGCTCAGTGTCATCCACCACAAGAGGATCGATTCGGGTGACAATCCCTGAATAAACCAATCCGGGGAAAGAGCGCACCTTCATCTTGACTTTATTGCCAGCGGAAACCACCGAAATCTCTTTTTCAGGCACATATATCCGAACCCTGACCGTATCCAATCGGGCGATGGAGATAATTGTGTTGTCCTCGTTTACCTTGGTGACGATTCCGTCGATAGGCGATTCTATTATCGTTTGTTCAAGCTGGCTTTCCATATGTTTGAGTTTGGCCTCAAGTTGGCTGACCTGAGCCCGGGCCATATCGAGCTCCTCGGGACGGGCTCCCCTCTTTAAAAGGGCAAGCTGGTTTTTGTAAAAATCAAGCTCGGATTTCAACACCTGATTTGCCGTTCTGGTGTCGTCGATTTCATCAGCCGAAATCATCCCCTTGGCAAATAAACTCTCCGCGCGAAGCAGGTCACGAGACGATTTTTCAAATTTTAAGCGAACCTGTTTTATTATATCCTCGGTCTGCTTTACTTCTTCGATTTGAGGTCCTTTTTCTAAAAGGTCAAGCTGCCTTCTGGCTCTCTGAAGGTTAGCGTAACGCTCAAGCTTCTGAGATTCGTAAATGTTAGATTCAATGCTGGCTATCAGGTCACCGGACTTGACTGTATCACCTACTTTTAACTTGGGGTCAATTGAAAGAACCGAGAAATCCTGGCCTACCAGCTGAAATTGCTTTAATCTCTTTTTCTCATTTGCTCTTTCCACCAACAATTCTACCGAACCGGGTGAGGTTGAGCGAAGGTTAACCTGCTCTAAGGGCAGAATCAAACAATTGTTTGTTATTCGTAATTGAGCTTTTATGAAGATTAGTGCCAGTAAGATAACAACCAGCACGGCGCCGGATGTCAGCAGTCGTCCGGGTTTAAGTATTGCCCCTCTCTGGTTATATGCCACCTGAAATATCTTCCCTTTGTTCATAGCATCGAAAACCAAATATAATAAAACCATTGCCAGAAATACCACTCCAAAAACGCCAAACTGACCGTTTATGAATTTCCCTACTCGATACACTATATATCCAATCAATATACCCGAGTAAATCAATGCTGCCGTACCATAATATAAAAAGATTTTCTGCTCACGGCGTGTTACCTGCAAACGTTGTTCGTCGGGGGCTAAACCCAATAGTTTTTGTCGTAAAAACAAAAACGCTTTATATCGCAAATTGGGTATCTCCCAGAAATCCACCAAAAAGTAATAACCATCTAATTTTAACAGCGGATTTAAATTGAATGTAATACCTATAAACGAAAGAACAATTACTATGAAGGCTATGCTGTTTATTATGTTGTCGGTCGAGGTTATCCGCCAAATATAAACTGCCAGCGCCCAGACAACTATTTGGCTGATTATACCGGCGATGGTAACCGCTATCCGTTTTTTCCTCTCAGGAAAAAGATAGGCATCGGAGACATTGCTATAAAAGCAGGGTTGGAAATATAGAAGCAAAAATCCCATATCGGTCACTCTGCCCCCTTGTAACCGGCAGCTATAGGTATGAGACATCTCATGCAGAAGGGTTACGAAAAGTATCGTCACCCAGACAAGCGGTATGATACCGGGGACGAAGAAGCGCAGGGCCTGGTTTTTCAAATCGGTATAGTTTGCTATTGTCGTTACGGCGGCAAGGATAACAAGCAGGATATACAGTTTTACAGCAGATTTACTGTAAAAAGGGCGGGCCAGTTTATAGGTTCTTTCAACCAGTTTTTCGGGATTGAAAGCTTTTATCTTTATAAAAAGCAGTTTCCCTAAAAGCGACCTTTTTCGACCTATACCGGTGGGTTTACTGGCAAACTCCATCTTTTCAACAAGGCCGGTATCGGAAAGTTTCTTTCCAAAAATCTCAATCTGTTCGGCGTTTATTTTCAAGTTAAACTCAGCAGAAAATTTCTCGGCGATGGTATCAACATCATTTCGACCATCAAAAAGGTTGGCGATAAAATATTCTCTTTCCTTTAAGCGATAGAACTTACCACTGATAGGATCCTTAATGATATAGAACTTTACTCCAAACGATTCCTGTTGGGATATTTCCAGGTCATCTCTGAACCTAAAAAACCGCTTTGTTATAAAAGCCTCCTTATGGATTTTTATTAAAATGCCTTTTGAAAATCCACTAATCCATATATGTAATATTACCAAGCCAAATATTTATGTCAATCAAAAATGTCAAGAATAAAACAAATCGACAATCAGTGAATAAAAAAATGATTGACATAATTTAATCATGATTATTCTTTTCATTAAAAGACATTGGAGGTGATATGGAAATAGACCGAAGAGAGTTCTTAAAGAAAACGGCAGCCATATCTGCCACAGCCGCCGTTGGACCAGGACTTTTCAGCATGTTGGCCGACATCGGTTGTTCACCAGCAGTTAAACCCGGTTTCGATGAAACACAGATTGCCGCCATACTATCAAATGCCTTGACACGGGGTGGTGATTTCTCTGAGGTTTTCATCGAACAAGTAACATCATTATCATTTAAGATGTCCGAGAGATTATTTTCCACAGCCACTATTGGTCTCTCGAAAGGTGTGGGTGTTAGAACTGTCGATAGTGATAAGAATGGCTATGCTTACATTAACGATTATGATTTCTCCGGCGCTCTCGAGGCCGCTAAAACATCTGCCCACATCGCTTCAGTCAACCAGGTAACCAAGATCGCTGAACCTGCCAGGGTTGAGTCCCCCGGAACCGTTACCGTAAAAATACCGATTGAGACGGTAGGCGAAAAACAGAAGATGGAACTTGTACAAAAAGCCGAGGAGGTTGCTAGGAATTACAACTCGAACATAAAACAGGTTGATATTACCTACTATGACCAGTTAAGAAAGAGAAGCATCGCTAATTCAAATGGCCTTCGCATAGAAAACGAAATACCGTTAATATGGGTTGTGATTCAAGTTTTAGCTGAAAAAAATGGCGTCCGCCACCAGGGAAGGTATCGCATTTCGGCGCATCAGGGTTTCGAATTTTTTGATGACAATGATATCGTTGAGGCTGCTATTAATGCTGCCGAAGAGGCGGTTAATATGCTTGAGGCTAAACCGGCACCGTCAGGAGTAATGCCAGTTGTCCTTCACCCCGGCTGGGGAGGAGTGCTCATCCACGAAGCTGTTGGACATGGTCTTGAAGCTGATTTCATCTACAAGGGGACCTCGATATATGCTGACAAACTCGGCAAAAAAGTGGGCTCGAGGTTGGTAACATTGATTGATGATTCATCCTGGCCAAACGCACGCGGCACTACTGAGTTCGATGATGAAGGTACGTTCGGTCGGAGAAACGTGCTTATCGAAAAGGGTGTGGTTATTGGGTTCATGCAAGATTTAATCTCGTCAAAGATGTTGGGGGTGTCACCCACTGGCAATGGCCGTCGGGAATCTTATAGGCATTATCCTATCCCGAGGATGACCAATACTTTCCTGGATAACGGTGATTCAAATCCCGAGGATATCATTGCTGACACTAAAAAGGGTATTTATGTTAAAGCTCTTTCAGGTGGCTCTGTTGATATAATATCAGGCCAGTTCAACTTCATAGTGCGTGAGGCTTACTTGATTGAAAATGGTGAAGTGACAACGCCGGTGTCGGGTGCAACTCTAATCGGCAAAGGTATTGATGTTTTATCAAATATCGATGCTGTGGGCAACGATCTCAGGCTTGGAGTTGGAATATGCGGAAAAGGTCAATGGGTACCGGTAACTGCCGGCATACCTACAGTCAGGGTGGCCAAAGGGATAACGGTAGGTGGAAGCGTTTAGGAGGAAACAATGAATTCCATAAATAGAATACTCGATAAGTGTATTCGGGCAGGTGCTGAGATGGCTGAGGTCTTTGACCTTTCTCAAAAAACATTATCGATATCTGTAAGAGATGGCAAAGTTGAATCAGTTAAAAAGGCAACTCCAGGTGGTCTGGCTATCAGGTTTTTTTCATTTGGGAAATCGGCATTTGCCCACACTACCGACACATCTAATTCAGCAATAGACAACATAATCTCCCGGTTAACCAAGCTTGCCAAGAAGACTGGTGAAGATAAATTTGCCACTTTACCGGGACCGCAAAACTATAAATACGATTTAGATATTTTCGATTCCAGCTTCATAGACATACCGGTCGAAAGTAAGATCGATTACTTATTAAATCTCGAAGAGATGGCTTTAAAATATGATCCTCTTATTAAAAAATCAAACGGCGTCTCCTATAATGAAACAATAACCACTCATACGCTTGTTAATTCAAAGGGTGTGGAGGTGAGTTATGAATCAACTTCTTATAATGTTAAGATATCGGTTGTGGCTTCGAAAAAGGGCGAGATGTATCCAGGCGAGGGGGACGTGTCTGCCCGGCATTTTAGTGACCTACCCAAACCTGACGAAATTGTAGAACAGTTTGCCTCCAGGGCTGTTAGGCTTATCGGTGGCACCACTGTTACGGGCGGGGATTATGAAATAATTTTTACACCCCAAGCTGCCCTTTCCATTCTCTGGGGTTTAAGTTTTGCTCTCAACGGAGAAAATAACCTTAAAGGTTCATCTTTCCTTGCCGGGAAAAAGGGGACAAGGGTTGCTGTGGATAATTTTACAGTTTACGATGACGCTTTAATGTCTCGAGGAATCGCCAGCCGTCCTGCCGATGATGAAGGAACAGCCTCAATGAAACTGACTCTTTTAGAAAGGGGTATTCTCTGTAATTTTATGTATGATACCAAAAACGCTGCTAAAGCTGGGGTTGGTTCAACCGCCTCCGCCTTAAGACATGACTATAATTCTTTCCCCGATATCTGGCCAAGTAATTTATACATTGCTCCAGGCAATGATAAGGTCGAGGATATTGTGGCATCGTGCAAGAAAGGTATCATCGTTGAGGATACCCAGGGTTGGGGACTTAACAGTATAAATGGACAGTATTCAGCTGGCATAAATGGTATACTTGTTAAAAACGGCAAATGGATAAAACCGGTGGCTAATGTTACTATCGCCGCCAGTGTTGAGGAGATTTTAGATGGTCTGGTAGCGATCTGTGATGATATCACTTTTTACAGAAGGTTCAATTCTCCCACATTGATGGTGAAAAGGATGAAGGTGGGTTCTTAAGGTCTATTAACTAACTGAGAATAACAACGTATCGGACCCCGCATGAAAAATCAAAAGGGGCGTATTGATTTACGCCCCTGTATATTTTGAAGCTTATAGTGCGGTTTAATACATTCCGCCCATATCACCCATTCCACCAGGTGGCATACCACCAGGAGCGGCTTTTTCTTTCTCAGGCTTGTCTGCAATGACCGCCTCGGTTGTTAATAGCAGGCTGGCAATTGAAGCAGCATTTTCAAGAGCTGAGCGAGTTACTTTAGTTGGGTCGATTACTCCAAACTTCATCATATCGCCATATTCACCAGTCTCAGCATTAAATCCGAAATTATCATTTCCTGCCATTACTTTGTTAACAATGATAGATCCCTCAACACCAGCGTTCTCTGCAATCAAGCGGATAGGTTCCTCAAGAGCTTTTTTTACGATTAAAGAGCCGACCTTTTCATCGCCCTCGAGCTTCAATGCATCAATAGCTCCCATAGCACGGAGGAACACAACGCCTCCACCTGCAACAATGCCTTCCTCAACAGCGGCCCGCGTTGCATGTAAAGCGTCCTCAACACGAGCCTTCTTCTCCTTCATCTCCACCTCGGTGGGGGCACCGACATTGATAACAGCCACACCGCCAGCAAGTTTCGCCAACCGCTCTTGGAGTTTCTCCCGATCGTAATCTGAGGTGGTTTCATCGATCTGCTTGCGGATACTATTTATCCGGCCCTTGATATTTTCTGTTGCACCAGCACCTTCCACGATAGTTGTATTATCTTTATCAACAGTTACCCGTTTAGCTTTACCGAGATCTGAGACGACGGTGTTTTCCAGTTTGAAACCGAGTTCCTCAGAAATGACCTTACCGCCGGTTAATGTGGCAATGTCTTCCAGCATCGCTTTCCTTCGGTCACCGAAACCGGGAGCTTTAACGGCGCAAACCTTAAGAGTGCCACGTAGCTTATTGACTACCAGGGTTGCTAAAGCCTCACCCTCTACATCTTCCGCGATAATAAGCATCGGTTTGCCCATCTGGGCGACTTTCTCGAGAATTGGCAAAAGGTCTTTCATCGTTGAAATTTTCTTGTCGTATATAAGAATCATGGGCTCTTCGAGAACAACCTCCATTCCATCAGGGTCCGTAATAAAATATGGAGATAGATAACCGCGGTCAAACTGCATTCCCTCAACTACATCAAGAGTCGTGTCAGTTGATTTAGCCTCCTCGACAGTGATAACACCGTCCTTACCCACCTTCTCCATAGCATCGGCGATGAGGTTGCCTATTGTGGCGTCGTTATTAGCCGAAACAGTTCCAACTTGGGCGATCTCGTTTTTTCCCTCGACATCCTTGGAATGTTTTTTCATCTCCTCAATAATAACCCTAACAGCTTTTTCAACTCCTCGTTTTAAAGCCATTGGGTTAGCGCCAGCTGTTACATTTTTTATCCCCTCACGGAAAATAGCCTGGGCCAGTACGGTTGCGGTTGTGGTTCCATCACCAGCAACATCAGAGGTTTTTGAAGCGACCTCCTTAAGCATCTGAGCACCCATATTTTCGTATGGGTCTTCAAGTTCGATTTCTTTGGCAACGGTAACTCCATCCTTAGTCACGGTTGGTGAACCAAATTTTTTATCAAGTACAACATTGCGACCTTTTGGTCCAAGCGTTACTTTAACTGCATTAGCAAGTTTATCCACACCCTTTTTAAGTTTCTCACGGGCAGAACTTTCAAACTCTATTATCTTAGCCATTTGTCGATTCCTCCTTACCTAAGCCAAAATGGCGAGGATATCAGACTCGCGCATTATTAGATATTCAACGTCATCTATCGTTACCTCAGTACCGGAATATTTACCATATAGAACCTTGTCACCTTTTTTAACTTCCATATCGATTTTCTTGCTATCCTCAGTACGTCCAGGACCGACCTCAATTATCTCACCCTGCATCGGTCGCTCTTTAGCGGTATCCGGGATAATGATTCCACCCTTTTTCATTTCCATTTCCTCAAGTGGTTTAACCAGTACCCGGTCAGACAGCGGTTTAACCTTCATTAACATCCTCCTTTTTTAGTGGTTCAGAGGGCTCAGCCCAATTCCTACTTTGTTGAATTACAGCTAGTTATATTTCTTTATTAGCACTCTTACTAAGGGAGTGCTAATTTTGTTCCCGCCGAATATAAAAATATAGAGTAAACGTGTCAAGGGGAAAATTATTTGGAGTTTCCC
>NATP01000074.1 GCA_002085375.1 candidate division Zixibacteria bacterium 4484_95
ATTTGAATTGCAACTGCAATTAATCGCTCCTCCGTGTCAGAAATATGCTGAATTTTCGATGATAGTGTTATTATTTATTGTAAGACTAGATTGGGAGCAATAAATCCCACCACCATAACAAGCATAATTATCCCTAATAATACTGTATGAAATAAACTGTATGAAATAATCGGATTGGAACTCGTGCAAAAAATTCCTCCTCCATCTGCAGCGTTTCCATTCTGAATAGTAAATCCTATCATAATTGTAGTGCTATCCTCACCACTTTCAAAAGTTACAACCGAACCAGATGAGTCGCCATCAATGATTGTTGAGGATATATAAGAAGTATCTCCGGTAGTCAAAAACAGCGAGCCAAGTCTTATACTATGCCCGTTGAAGTTGATATTCTCAACATAAATCCCTTCATCTACTAACACCGTATCGCCATCGTAGCTGGCGTCTATACCCTCCTGAATAGTCGGATAATCATCAGGAACATCGATTATCCTCGCTGAAACCGGTATAAAGGCAACGAGAATGAATATAACCGTGAAAACGATAAACTTTTTCATTTTTTTACCCCTTGAATATATTAAACATTTTCAATGAGCTTAAATAAATAATTATTCTGTAAGCCTCTCTTTAAGCCCTAATTTAAAAATAATAGAACTGTTTCGGCATGTCAACTTCTTATTCGGTAGTGTATTGCGGTAGGCTTTTTCTTCAATATAGGATAAAACTAAAAAACATATTCCCTGAAATATAAGTACGGGTAAAAAACTGTCCATACCTATAAAATTAAGTGGCTCTTATATGGTAAAACAAGGCTTTGAGGTCAATAAAAAGTCATAACAACATCATGGTATTATCATAATGACATATCAACTTTCCGGCACTAACAAAACCGGCTTGCACAAAAAAACCCGGATTTGATTATCGAACAACTTCCCAGCTTTTTTCTCAAGGTCACATGTTATAGGAAATAGCCCGAAAACCGCTGAACCAGACCCGGCCATTCCAGCGCAAAATGCCCCCTCATTTTTAAGTGTCTGTTTTATCTTCTGTAGTTGGGGATATCTGGAAAATACAACCTCCTCAAAATCGTTAAAGAACAGATTTGCAAAATGGACGAACCGGGAACCAGTTAATCTTTTCTCCATTAGAAATAAATCCTCGGAATTTTTCGGAAAATGTTCACCTTCTCTATAATTCTCCAACCATTGGTAAGCCTCCGAGGTATTCACCGAAAATGGTGGTTTAACAACAAGCACTTTGTAATTTAAAGGAAGGAAGTAATCCTCTATTATGTCTCCAATACCTGTTACCCGGGCTTGGCCACGCCCTAAAAAAAGGGGAATATCAGCTCCTAAAAGGCTAACCCTCCTGACAAGTTCATCTTTATCAAGATACAGATCATACAGCTTTATTAATCCCCTGATAACAAAAGCGGCATCAGAAGAGCCCCCTGCCAACCCTGCACCTGTTGGAATATTCTTTTTAAGAGTAATCCGTACTCCGGGGAAATAAGACATTTCCGCTATCAGTCTGGCTGATTTATAGGCAAGGTTATCCTTAACCTTAACACCATCGAGGCCGGTGCAGTAAAGTTCGATATCATTGGATTTCTCAAGGATCAGCTCATCATAAAGGCTTACTGCTTGCATAAGGCTGTCGATATTGTGATAACCATCCGGCCTTTTATCCTTAACCTTTAAAAAAAGATTAATCTTGGCCGGAGCTTTCAGATTGATTTTGTCCATATAAATATTATAACACTCAAAAACCTATTATATTAATAAAAAAAATTTTACTATTTAAACAATCTTATAATTTTATGGTTTACAAACTTCTTTACCTCCATTAGTTTTATATCTGTGTTTATTATCTATAAAGATTTCAGTAAGTCGCTTTTAACGAGGAGACAATAGTGATAAAACCCCAATATCCATATTATCTGGGTAGCAAGCCGATTATGGCTAACGCCGACCTTGAGGTTAAAAACAAATATACCGGTAAGGTTGTAGCCAAAGTCGCCCACGCTAACCGGAAAGCTATAGATAAGGCGATCGGACTGGCGGTAAAATCGTTCGAGGTGACACGAAAATTACCCTCATATAAACGCCAAGAAATTCTAAACAGTATCGTCGAGAAAATCAAGAGGCGGGAAGATGAGCTTGCCCATGTTCTTGCGGTGGAGGTCGGTAAACCCATCCGTGAAGCCCATGGCGAGATAACCCGTGCCATCGACACATTTCGAATCGCCGCTGAGGAATCAGTACGTATCTATGGAGAGGTGTTACCGCTTGATATATCCGCACGGGCAGAGGGATACCAGGCGCTTTACAAACGTTTTCCCGTTGGCCCCTGCAGTTTCATAGTTCCCTTCAATTTTCCCCTCAACTTAGCAGCACATAAAATAGCCCCGGCCATTGCAGTTGGCTGCAGCTTCATAGTCAAACCAGCCTCTTACACTCCCATATCAGCACTGATATTAGGTGAGATAATGGCAGAAACCAACCTCCCTGAAGGTGCTTTCAGTATTCTCCCCTGCTCCCGCCATGAAGCTGACCTCTTCACCACTGATGACAGGCTAAAACATCTGTCATTTACCGGTTCTGCCGAGGCTGGCTGGGAAATCAAGGCAAATGCTGGCAAGAAAAGTGTGGTCCTTGAACTTGGTGGAAATGCGGCTTGCATAATCGACGAGGATGCCGATATCGAACTTGCGGTTAAAAGGTTAATAATGGGGGCATTCTACCAATCAGGGCAAAGTTGCATCAGTGTCCAGCGAATTATCGCTCATGAAAAAATCTACAGTGAACTAAAATCCAAACTTGCAAAAGAGGCTGCCAAGTTAAAGTATGGTGACCCCCTCAACGAAGATACATTCTTAGGACCTCTTATAACGGAGCAGGACGCTATAAGGATAGAAAGCTGGGTAAATGAGGCCCTTCAAAATAAGGCGAAGCTTGTTGTGGGCGGTAAACGGCACGGTGTTTGTTATGAGGCCACCATCCTTGAAAATGTGGACCCCTCGCTTAAAATCAGCTGTAGAGAGGCGTTCGGTCCGGTGGTGACAATAGAGCCGTTTTCCGATTTTAGGGAAGCCTGTAAAATGGTCAATAACAGCGTCTATGGCCTTCAGGCGGGCGTGCTCACACGGAATATACACCATGCGTTCTATGCCTTCGAGGAAATCGAGGTTGGCGGAGTCGTCATTAACGATGTCCCGTCATTTCGTGTCGATAGCATGCCTTATGGCGGTGTCAAGGATTCGGGTATAGGGCGTGAAGGGGTCCGCTACGCAATCGAGGCCATGACCGAAATGCGATTGATGGTACTAAACAGAATAGGAAATATTGTGTGACGCTTTGATATCTCAGGTGTTGTCAGGTCGCCTGACCCGACGACAATCAAAATGATTTTAAGTAGGATAGAGACATTTACTTGATAAATTTTAACCTTAAGGTGATGTATGAACGACGAGAGATTAAAGAACAAGCTAGCAGATTTTGCCAAGCTCTGGCTAGCACATGATGGTTTATGGTTTCAAGCGGTCGAGAATAAATATGGAATTGAGGTGGCCATTGAACTCGACGGTGTGGCTTGGAGTAAATTCTCACCCATTGAGGCAAAAAGGATTATGAATCGATGCGGTCTAAAGCCGGGAGGTGGTATTGATTCGCTCCTTAAAGCTCTACCTGAAAGGTTATACGGCCTTCTCAACAAACAGGAAGTTTTAGAGGCCGATGATAAGCATGCCGTGTTCGTAATGAAAACCTGCCGTGTACAGGACGCCCGACATAAAAAAAACCTGAAACCATTCCCCTGTAAAGAGGTGGGTATCATCGAATACTCAGAGTTCGCAAAAACCATTGACCCGCGTATCCAGACAAAATGCCTTCACTGCCCACCTGATAAATATAACGGGCAATTCTGGTGCAAATGGGAATTTAGTATAGCCTGACAAAAAAAGGACACTATAGTAATCCAACTGAATTTAAATAAACAAGCAATTCCCCAGGAGAAACTTTATGGATTATACTGTTGATATAACCGTAAAAGAAATCAGGGGCAAAGGTGAATGCCCAATTGGTCATAAAGTGGGTGAGGTTTTTCATATCGGGGATGGTAAATTGTGTCAATGGGCTACGCATACAATGATGCCATTTGCTACTGCTCTTCGTTTTGGTGGTTTTGTGCCCTGGAAAGAAACCAAACAGGATGAGATGGAGGTCAGTTGTCCTGATCCGGATAATGTGGTTGTCTTCAAATTGACACGAAGACCGAAAGATTAGACTTTTAAATTAGGCCAATATTCAGGTAAAAGGTCGTTAATTCATCAAACTGTAATATATTAACGTCAAGAATTTGGAAGATATTAAGATTGCGGACTATTTTCGAATTGTTAAGAAGAATATTATTGTCGGCAATGTAAAAATCCGGTACTTATTGGAGGTTATTCAAGGGTAAAATACTTAATCCACTTCCTTAATCATTTCATGATGCCATTCCATCAACGAAAAATTTGGTCATCCCCTCAAACGGTTTATTACCCATTTACCTGTATCCTAATAAAACATACTTAAAAATCAATACTATTCAACCCAAGAAGCTTCCCTTTATTTATGGCAAATTGGGACACGACCTGCCATAAATTATTAAGAAATTTTCTCGATTTTTAGGAATAAAGGCAAATCCCGATCGGCGCCTACATACTTTTCCATTTGCAGAAACCATTTCTCGCCATGACATAGTATCACAGATAGATTACTCAAACCCCATAAAAAAGCTTTTTAAAATAACCTCTGCGGGAACTTTTTGCATCATTTTCAACTTGACAAATTAGATGATTCTAATATTATTAGACAAGTGAAACAGGAAGGACTACAGGATGTGGCGTTGGGGTCGACATTGGAAACATAGAGAAAATTATAACGACACTGGCAGTGACGATATGTTATATTTAAGTGAAGCAGGAGAGGGCAAAGTCTATGTTATGCTTGGAGTTGGGGGCGGCCAGAGGTTACGTCAGAAGTTATATTCTATGGGTTTGAACCCCGGCGTCAAATTCAGGGTTATAACCAACAACGGAAGAGGACCTGTTGGAGTTGAGGTGCGCGATACAAGACTGGCCATAGGAAGGGGTATGGCTCAAAGGGTAAAAATCAGGGAAAATGGTTCTTAAAAAGGAAATAGTGGTCGCCCTGGCTGGTAATCCCAACTCTGGAAAGACCACCATTTTCAACAACTTAACCGGCGCCAATCAACATGTTGGAAATTACCCGGGTGTGACTGTGGAAAAAAAAGAGGGGCATTTAAATTACAGAGGATACCGCATTAAAGCGGTTGACCTTCCCGGAACCTACAGCCTATCTGCCTATTCAATCGATGAGATTATCGCCCGGAAGTTCATAATCGAGCAGAAACCGGATGTCATTATCGATATTGTCGATGCTTCAAATATCGAGCGAAATCTCTATCTGACAACCCAACTTTCCGAGCTTAACGTACATTTAATAATAGCCCTCAATATGAGTGATATGGCAAAAAATCGCGGTATCATAATCAACACTGAATATCTTGCCCAGCTAATGGGAATTCCAATAGTGCCCACTGTAGGAAATAAAAAAAAGGGCATGACCGAACTTCTAAATGCGATTATTGAAATCGTTGAGAATGGGGTAAGCCTGACGCCGGTTCAGGTAAGTTACGGCAAAGAGATAGAAAGGGAACTATCAAAATTAAATGATATTATATCCACTGATTCAACCATAACAAACAGCTACAAACCGCGCTGGCTTTCTTTGAAGCTTCTTGAGGACGACGCTGAAGTTTATAAGTTATTGAAACAACACAAATCTTCAGAACAAATTTTTAAAGAGGCCGATAAAAGCAAAGCACGCTTGAAATCTCTATATAGAGAAAATCTATCAGAAATTATTACCGATAGGAGGTATGGCTTTATAAGTGGGGCATGTTCTGAGGCGATCAACAGAACTGCCGAGCATCGGCACGATGTTTCCGATAAGATAGATTATGTCCTTATACACCCGATTTCGGGGCTTCTTATATTTGCCGGCATGATGTGGTTAGTTTTCCATCTGACATTCACTTTGGCCGAAAAGCCAATGGAATGGATAGAACTAGCAATGGCCAGCTTGGCAAATCTGTTTCTAAACATTTTGCCCGAAGGGATCTTAAACTCACTGATAGTCGATGGTATCATCGGTGGCGTCGGCGGAGTAATCGTTTTCCTACCGAATATAATGTTTCTCTTCCTGGCTATCGCCGTTTTAGAAGATACAGGTTATATGTCTCGAGCAGCCTTCATAATGGACAGAATAATGCACAGGATAGGCCTTCACGGCAAGTCTTTCATACCGATGTTAATAGGTTACGGTTGCTCTGTGCCAGCTTATTTAGGAAGCCGTATAATCGAGGACAAAACCGATCGTCTGGTGACAATGCATGTAATAACCTTTATGAGCTGTGGAGCGAGGTTGCCAATTTATGTTTTAGTATGTGGCGCCTTCTGGCCCGATAAAGCCGGCAATGTCATGTTTTCTATATATGTCCTTGGTATTGTAGTCGCGATTGTCATGGTAAAACTGCTCAGAGCCACCAGATTCAAAGGGTTGTCGGCACCATTCGTCATGGAGCTTCCACCCTACCGAATTCCAACTATTAGAAGCCTTCTGATTCATATGTGGGAACGCTCGTGGATGTATTTGCGCAAGGCTGGTACTGTAATCCTTAGTTTCTCCATCATAATGTGGTTTTTGATGACATTCCCTCAGAAAAAGACATACGATAAGGATTATGATGCCCTCGTTAAGCTGGCCAATCACTCGTTCTCTTCGGAAAAGATAACCCTTAGTGAAAGGGATAGTTTGATAACCGCTTACGAGAACAGCCGATCAGCCGAGAATCTCGAGTATAGCATAGCAGGCAGGATAGGTAAGAACATTGAACCGATAATTAAACCTCTTGGTTTTGACTGGCGGTTAGGGATAGCTCTTATCTCGGGCTTTGTCGCTAAAGAGGTCGTGGTCTCAACCATGGGTACAATTTATGGTGTGGGGGAAACCGATGAAGGTTCTGAGGCTTTGCGCGCAAGTTTAGCTGCAGACCCGAAATACTCAAAACTGATTGCCTACGCATTTCTGGTCTTCGTTCTGTTATATGTGCCCTGTATGGCGGCAATGGCAGTATTCCTGCGTGAGACTCGCTCAATCAAAGAAACACTGTTCCAGATCGGCTACACCACCGCTCTTGCCTGGTTTTTAGCGATGGTCGTCTACCAGGGTGGTAAACTTTTAGGACTTAGTTAAAAAAGGAAAATTACGGATGTTTGAATATATAACGGTTTTTATAACAATCGGGATTGCTGTATATTTCAGCGCAAGAAAACTGTGGTCACAGACAAAGAAATGTGAATGCAGTGACTGTTACTACCAACCCAAAAGGAAAAAAATTGAGAAATCGTGTAATATCAACAAGGACTGTAACCAATAATGTTGAATTTACTTTCCATATAATGGAGTACCTACGCTTTCAAATATGAAAAACAGTATCACCAGGATTCGTCGTATCGGTCAATTATCGGAAAGTCTCGAGGACTATCTTGAAATAATATACAACCTCGTTCAAAAACAGAAAGTGGCCCGTGTGCGTGACATCGCTCAGGTAAAAGCAGTTAAAATGTCGAGTGTCACAAGTGCCCTTAAGAGGCTTGACCGGAAAGGATTGGCCAACTACGAGGCTAGGGAGTTCGTCGAGCTTACCAAAGCCGGCACTAACCTAGCTAAAAGACTGATTAAAAGACACAATTTCCTAAAAAAGTTCCTCATCGAGGTATTGAAAGTCGACCCCCCTACCGCCGAATCAGATGCTTGTTCGATGGAGCATGTTTTAAGTTCTCAGACAATGAATCGTCTTTTCGATTTTTCTGAGTTCTTACAATCGCAACCCTGTGGCATCGAAAATATCGTAAAGATATTCGAAAAATCCTATCTCAACCACGATGGCAACAACTGATACACAGAGACAAAACTTGCCCTTGACAGCGGTTTACACCCGCCAAGATACTTTGAAGGATCTAAAGATAATAAGCGCCGCTTGTTGGTGATGAGTAACATCGGTTGAGCTGTCTCCTCCCAGCTCCTTTTAACACCAAGATTTCATAATATATTAATACATTTTCAGTATCGAAACACGCCAATTTAATCATTCTTTGTGAACAAGATGTCCAGGCAATAATTGACGATATCCCAGCTAAACCCGCGCCCCCTGAGAAAATCCGCTACACGTTTCTTCGCTTTCAAAGTTGGAATAGATTTTACGGCCTTATACTTTTTTCTGGCAAGCTCCAGCGCTCCTTGTTCTTCATCATAATCGGCCAGCTCCGACTCAATTGCTTTATCGATTATATCTTTTGGAATACCCTTCTGGTAAAGCTTTTGCCTGATGTACATTTTGCTTTTAGGTCCGCCGATTAAAATAGAACTTATCACCGAAACGGCAAAGGTCATATCATCGATAAGCCCTACATTCTTCAAGTCCTTAATAACCTTATCTGTATGATGGCTAAATCTTCGTTCCACTTTAAGTTTCTGCCGAAGTTCTCTTTCCGAAACACGTCTCCTCGACAAGATGTCAAGGGCTTTCCTTTTAAGGAAAAGATGTCCCGCTTCACTTCTGAGCTTTTCTATTTCGCTTTTGTTAAGACTCTTGCCAGATTTAAGCAGGTACTTTAAAATCAACTCATCGTTGATTGGAAAGAATGATTTGTTATCGAAACGAATTTCGAACCAGTGCTTTTTGCGTTTTATCGGGTAAAGTGAGATGAT
>NATP01000075.1 GCA_002085375.1 candidate division Zixibacteria bacterium 4484_95
CTCCGGTATTACAAGCCATAGCATATTGGTTGCCAATCTCTTTGACCGCGGCGATGTCAGCTTTGACATCTACTTTTTTACCCCGCTGTTCACAACCAAAAATAAAACACAGAAAGAGAATTTAAAAATGCAAAATCAGAGTGCTATTTTTTTATCTTTTTTCTCCCCCTTTTGAATTTTATATTCTGATAGCCGTATCAGCCTGTTAATTCTTTTCCGATACCTGTGGCGGCGCATTATTGTTGAAGCAGTCACGGATGAACTTCCATGAACCATCAGCTTGTTTTGCCAAGATGGACAGATATTTGCCATTACCTTTAATCGTCTTGCCCTCTCCCTTGGGGGTCAGCGTGTATGTGTAATTACCTCGAGCAAAAGCCCAATTGCCAGCCACCCTGACTTCCTCACCATTTATGGTCATCTTCCAGTTATAAAGATCGAAAGAGGATTGCATTCTCGCCTTAATATTCTCTTTTCCGACAACAGCAGGATTGTCCGGTGGCATCTGTATCCCATCTTCAGCCCATAGAGAAATCCATTGGTCTATATTACCGGCATTAATACTGGAAGCATACTGGTCAAGGATGTTGTTAATTGCAGAGATGTCAGCCTCGACATTTACTACCTCGCCCTGTTTCCCGCAGCTGAAAACAAAAAACAGCAAGAAAAACAAAAGAAAAATGCAACCTTGCAACTGTGATTTTCTCATTTTCTTTCTCCTATTCTGTATTTTTCTATAAAAGGTTAATATGTACTGCTCGGGTTTTCAAGTTAAAAACAACTTTCCTATGTTAGAATTGTGTTCGATATATTTCTATGACCATAAACGTTAATAAGTTGGATTTAATGAATTATGCACTAACGGGGCCGACGAGACTCGAACTCGCGACCTCCGGCGTGACAGGCCGGCGTTCTAACCAAACTGAACTACAGCCCCGATAATTGCTTTTTCAAAGAACTACAACAAGTTTTAAGTAAGTAAATCTAATAATCTTAGCTTTCGGCAGGAGTTTTGGATTGAGGACCTTTTTTGGGATGGCCGGAGATAAGAATTGCAATGGGAAGAACAGCACAGTAACCTACAACGAGGAGTATGGGTGCGATTGTAATATCTCCCAGGGCAAGAAAAACGTAACCAACGATAATCAGAATGATACCGATTCCCATCAATATGTAATTTATCCTGCCGAAACCAAGACTATCGCTATCTTTTTTCGTTCCCGTTTTTTTACCGGTTTTTCCTTTGAAATTCATAATACTACCCATTGCCCTTATGACGGCAACCAAACGAACTTAAATAAATATCGTTAAAAGTCAAGTTTTTTTTAAGACGGGTTTGGTTTTCTTATTATATTCTTAAGGGTTAGCATGATTATTTTCAGGTCGAAAACAAGAGACCAGTTCTCTGTATAGAAGAGGTCATATTTGGTTCGTTCGCTGATTGATGTGTTGCCTCTGAGGCCGTTGACCTGGGCCCATCCTGTCATGCCTGATTTGACCCTGTGTCTTTGGAAATAACGTGGTATTCCATTTTTGAACTTCTCCACAAATACCGGTTGTTCTGGTCTTGGGCCAACCAAGCTCATTTGTCCTAGCAAGACATTGAAGAGCTGTGGAAGTTCATCGATGTTATAGTTTCGCATGAACCTGCCAATTCTTGTCAAGCGAGGGTCGTTATTAACTGTCCAGCCCGGTTTGTCTTCGGGATCGTAAACCATGGAACGCAATTTATACATTGTGAAAAGCCGACCATCTCGGCCCAATCGTTTTTGTTTATAAAATACGGGCCCTGGAGAATCTATTTTGATGATTGGTAGTAAAATTAAAAAGAGTGGGAGCGATATTATAGTGCCCACAAGTGATACGATGATATCAAATAACCGTTTGACCAGGCGATGATAACCCTCGAGTGGAGTTTGACCCCAGCGTATTAAAGGTATCCCATCAATCTGTACCGTTCTGGCGTTACTGGTGATTATAGACAAAGTATCCGGTGCCAGCATATACTCCAATCCTAAATTCTCCGAATTGAGTACAAGGTTTTCAATAAGATTGCTTTGTTGTGAAGGCAGGTTAAATATTATAATATCGATTCCTAGTTTCTCGACAACCTTCTCAATCTCATTAAGAGTTCCCAGATGCAAATTATCAGGGACTTTATTAGTTTTTATATTCTGATTATCTATATAGCCTAATGGGTTTATTCCCCAGGCTGGTTGTGATTTCAATTTTTCGTAGAGTTCCAAACCAACTTTTTCATTACCGACAATAACCGCTTTTTTTATCCCCAAACCTTTCTGTAACATAGCCAATTCAAGGCGGTAAACCATTTCCCTGAACAAGAAGATAACAACTATTCCTAGAATCCAGGCGAAACTCGCTACAAGGCGGGAAAAACTTTCTCCACGATAGAAAAAGGTGGAAGCGATAGTTATAATAGTTCCGGAGGAGACACCGCGAACAACCTCCCAGAAACGGTCGAAAGATGATGGTGAACGTTTTTTGTAATGGTTCATTAAACTGAATACAAATAACCAGATTACAGCGATGAATATTATGGCCTTAAGGTAGATTGCTAAATCTGGAATCCCTTTAGTAACCGGGAATATTTTTGTGGCGATCGAGTGAAAACGTATGCTATAAGCCAGGTAAAAGCTTGTGAATATACCGAGAACATCAGCAACGATATATAATATCGGGATAATGTACCTTATATTCATTTCATCAACCGAGCCTCAAGGTTAATTTTTCCTTGCTGACGGAAAATGCTTACAGCCTCGGTTAAAAAATCCTTAATTTGATTATAGAAGTTTCTATTTGAAAATCTCATGGCATTATTTCTGTTTTCGTCTTCGTTGAAATTTATTTTTGAAAATATATCAACCGATTTTTTTATATCCTCAACGGTCTGATTCTTAAAGAACAAACCCGTAATAGGGCCATCGAAACTGTTCAGGTTATCGATAACAGGTCCAATAACCGTATCTTTTACCCCCCCCTCGTAAAATGCTATTACTGGTTTACCACATGCCTGAGCCTCAACCGGTGCAATCCCGAAATCCTCCACTCCCGGGAAAATCAAAGCCTTGCAATTGCGGTAATATTCACGAAGTTTTTCTTTGTCGATCCAACCGGTAAAGGTCACATTTTGGGGAGCTTTATTTATTAATTTAAAAAGATCAGGTCCGTTACCAACCACTACCAATCTTTCTTTTAGATCCCTGAAAGCCTCAACCACAAGGTCTATTTTTTTATAGGGAACAATTGCACTTACCGTAAGGAAATAGTCGTTGTTTTGAACTTGTCCCGGTATGAAATAATCTGTATCAACAGGGGGGTAAATAACCCTGGCAGGTCGGTTGTAATATTTATTTATTCTCCATCTTACAAAATTTGAATTGGCGATAAAGAGGTCAACCCTTTTTGAAGTTTTGATATCCCATTTCCGAATGTAACCAGCAATAGCCTGAATAAATTTATACCGTATGAAATTGATTTGGCCTTTGGGGAAATAATCATCAAAACGGTCCCAGATATATCTCATGGGTGAATGGCAGTAACATATATGAAGGGTGTGAGTACCAACAATGGCACCCTTGGCCACGCAATGGGAACTTGAGATTACAAGATCGGCATTATCGAATTTGAAGCTCTCGATCGCTTTAGGAAATAGCGGTAAAAAATGTTGATAATATTTTTTCCTTTTAGGAATATGCTGAATAAACGAGGTCGTGATACTGTGTCTTTTTAGATCGGATGATATTTTTTCAGGGTCGCAAAAAAGGGTATATATTTTTGATTCCGGGAAAATTGCAGCAAAAGCCTCAAGCACTTTTTCGCCGCCTCTCATACCATTAAGCCAATCGTGAACAAGAACTACCCTCAAGGTCTCACCACTTTATTTAAAATTTCAAATATGGTTCTGGCTGAATTACCCCAGTCAAACATATGCACCCTTTCTAATCCCCTGGTTCTAAATTTATCACGCATAGAGTCATCATGCCAGAGAAGATTCACTTTGGTGAGCATGTCCGATACGTTATCCGGTGAAAACATCAAGGCCGAATCACCTACTACCTCGGGGAGGGAAGCTTTATTGGAGCAGGCAACCGGTAAACCGCAGGCCATAGCCTCAAGGGGAGGCAATCCGAACCCCTCAAACAATGACGGGAATACAAACAATCGGGCACAGTTGTATAAAAGCGCCAATTCGTTGTAATTGTCGATATCTACTATGTTCACCATTTTCTTCTCATCAAGTGCCGGTAATATTTCTTCGTTGAATATCCTTTTGTCCAAAGAGGCGATGACAAGAGGCAATTTCAATCTGTTGACAATCTCCACCAGAGCTTGAGGATTTTTATGATGTTTTAGAGCGCCTGCATAAAGCACAAAATCATCAGGCAGTGACCTTTTTCTTTTGAAATCGATTATATCATTTGGAGGATATTGCTTGAATATATCAGTGTCCACCGCCGGATAAACCACCCTGACCTTATATGACCATTTCGGAAAATGCTTCTGTATATCCTTTTTCGTGTTTTCTGAGACGGTTAAAATCGTAGCTGAATTTTTTCCAGCGTGATTTATCATAAATTTTGCATAACCTCTACCTAGTATGCCGAACCGGGGTTTAAAATGGATATGTATAAGATCATGAATTGTAATTACGGATGGACAGGGAAGGTTAAAACCTAAGGTATAATGCGGTGCGAAGAAAAGGTCAGCTTTTATATCAGATAAAGGTTTTGAAAAGGAAAACAGTTCTGAAATGGAATATTTCGGCGATTTTATAATAATCGTTTCAGCAAAATCATGGTGAAACCCGAGCCGTTTTTTATCCCTGGTATTACAAAAAAGAAAAAATTTTGCCGGCACTTTAAGTATGAACCATTGCTGGAGTAAGTTTTGAAGGTAGGTGCCGATTCCACCATCATTTATTTTTCGGCAATCAACTCCGATCGTAAACATTCCCTTAAACGCTCCCTGTCCTTTCTGTATTTCCATTTCAGGTAGGTCCTTAACATCATGTTCTGCAACTTACCCTTGTGTTTAGCATAATATCGCAATTGTCCTTGGCGGTATTTGAAGGTGTTAGATGTCAAAAGCTTTGAGGTCGATTCGCTTTTTTTAATACCACCGGATTGTCCCCTGTAATGAATAATCTCTGCTTTTGGGTAATAATATATGTTCCAACCGGCCTGGCGCAGGCGCAGGCAAAGGTCGGAATCCTCAAGGTAAAGAGGGAACATCTCATCAAAACCACCTACATCTTTAAAAGCGGAGGCTCTTACCATCATGGCTGCACCCACTATGACATCAACTTTTCTTGTATTATCAGTGTTATAAAGATTTTTTTGCATACCCAGGGGAAGACGGCGTAGTATACGCATATAGGCTTCAGAGAATATCCCTGGATCTGGAGTATATGATAGCTCCGGTTGCCCCATAGCATCTACCAATTTTGGTCCCACGGCACCGCAATCAGTTTTATATTTTATAAACTGAATCAGGGCTTCGACCGCACCGGATCGAACAACCGTATCCGGGTTGAGGAAAAACAGGTATTCTCCGGAGGAGACATCTGCTGCCCTGTTATTAGCGGCGCTGAAAGATATGAACCGTTCAGATGATACCAACCTAACGGTCGGGAATTTTTGGATGATATCTGCAAGCCCTTTATCTGTTGGTCCATTATCGTAGATAAGTATCTCCATCTCTCCATCGACAACCACATCCTGTAAAGATTCAAGACAATCTTTAAGAAAAGACGAGCTATTGAAGTTAACCGTGATAATTGATAATTTCGACATCTTTCCCTTACCGAGCTGGGTCAGTTAAGAGATAAGAAATACTGAAATAACGTCTTTTCAATTTTATTCCCTTGATGACGCCAGTATATTTTTCACCATATCAATTGGTACCAGTTTCAACGCGAACACAAATCCGGCATAGACCAAGGCGAATATTCCAGCCGCCAACCATGGTCCTGTATATTCAATCGTTAATATAAATCCAGCAGTCCCTAAAATACAGCACAAACATATTTTCAATAAATCTTTTAAGACATGTTTTTCAAAGATCCCTTTTGATGCGATAATCAACTGTATCATACTTAGAAATTCTGTAAGCAATGTTGCAATGGCCGCTCCCCTTGTTCCGTAATGCGGTATCAATATCAAGTTCAACAAAACGTTAAATGATCCATTGATGGCGGTCACCCAGGCAACCCTTTTCTGGAAGCCGACCGCCCCTATGGAACTACCAAATATGTGTGTAACAAACAACAGGGGAATCGTTCCAGACATGATCAACAGCAGGGGTACTGATGAGACAAAATTTACTCCATAGGCTATTTCGATAATTGGTTTGGCCATAAGGGCTGTGCCAATTCCTAAAGGGAGGCCTAACAATACAGAAAAGGATACACCCTTGTTGAAGATATGGTCAGCCTCGTTCTTGTTTTTGCTGTAGATAGCCGAAAGAGCAGGAAACAGGGAGACAGCGATAGGGGATGATAGAATCATGCTGGCTAAGACTATGTTATAGGCACTGTTATAAATACCCACCTCGTTAATATCCACCATCTTAGAAAGCATCACCGTGTCTATTCTGTAATATATGACAACGAAAATTGAGGCTAAACCGAATGGAAAGGCTGACTCAAGGCGGGACTTGATACCTTTTAAACTGAAATAGATATCCAGATGGCCAATCTGTAATTTTAGGAAATACAACGATGTCATAAACAATACTATCATACCCAGCAGATTGGCTAATATTATCATAGTTATATTGGCTTTGATAATTATCATAAACAGCACACCAAACAAAATTGCCATCTTGCCGGTGAATATGGAAATTGACTCGTAACGCATTTTTCGAATAGCCCTGATTGAAGCGATGAAGCTCTGGGCCATCGAGCCGACAAGCATCGATATTCCAAAAAGAGCAACATATCCTATCAAAACGGTAGAGTATTTGAGAAGTGATGCGGTTAAGATTATCAATATCCACACAATGGCAGACAGGATTGTTTTAGCAGAGAGTGTATGAGCAAGTTCACGGGTTAGAGATTTTGGGTTAGCTGAGACCGTTCGGGTCAGGTGAAGGTCTAAGCCGAGATTTGATAGAGGGATAAACAGGGATGTTAGAGATAAGGCTACGGAATAAAGGCCAAATTTTTCAGGGCCAAGATAGCGAGTGAGAAAAAGTATCGTAACAAGCGAGATAGCAGCAGAACTTAAAAGACCTAAAAATATCCATAGTGAATTTTTTGAAATTCTATCTGGTGTAATATTTATATCTGGTTGGTTTTCAGGTAACGATGGGACAGGCATCATTTAAGTTTAACCAAAATGTCAGGAGAGAATAAGTTTCTCCATCAGGCCAATGATGATATGGCCTATTGTGATGTGAGCCTCCTGTATTCTTAAAACATCATCTGAAGGCACAGAAAGGAAATGGTCGGTTATCTTGACCAGCTCACCTCCGTTTTTACCTGACAATCCGATCGTTATGATTTTCATACTGGAGGCTGTCCTGACTGCCTTAAGAACGTTCGGGGAATTACCCGAAGTGGAAATGGCAATAAGGACATCCCCCGGTTTGCCCAGAACCTCGACCTGGCGAGAGAAGATGTGGTCAAAACCGTAATCGTTTCCGCTGGCGGTTAAAATCGATGTATCGGTAGTGAGAGCGAGAGCAGGTAGTGGTTTGCGGTCAGTTTTTGCCGTTAAACGCACAACAAGTTCAGCGGCAAGATGCTGGCTATCGGCTGCCGAACCGCCATTGCCACAAAACATTATTTTCCCACTATTTTTAGTAGATTTTACACAGACCTCTGCTATTTCTCTTATTATCGCTAAAGAATCGATAGAAAGTTGACGTTTTATTTTTGCTGATTCAAGTAACTGGTTTTTAATATATTCATCATTTTTATTCAATTTTATTCCTCACTTTGAATGCACCGCTCTGGCAAATCCTTTAACGTTGTCCAGAGTTTGTTTTTTCGTGGTCAATTCAAGAAAATTTCCTACCACCACAAACGAGGCTCCAGCAGTGGCCAGTTTTTTTGCATAGGTAGTATTCTTAATCCCTCCACCCACGATTACCGGTATATCGACATAACGGCTGACCTTCTGGACCATTTCCAGAGGTACCGGTTTTTCAGCTCCGGAGCCGGCCTCAAGGTAGACCAGTTTCATACCCAGATATTGCCCGGCAAGAGCATGGGCACAGGCGATATCCGATTTATGGCGCGGTATTGGGAACGTATCGGAAATATAGGATACAGAGGTTAAAGCGCCTGACTCGATAAGCATATAGGCAGTGGGAATGACCTCTAAGCCTATCATCTTAATCGCAGGTGCAGCCTTGACATGTTCACCTATTAAAAGGTTTGGGTTTCGGCCGGAGATCATTGACAGAAAAAGAATGGCATCGGCATGAGATGAAACCATAGACGATGAGCCGGGGAAAATTATGACCGGTTTTTTAACGGCTTTTTTAACCGCCAGCAATGAACTCTCAAAATGGTTGGCGACCATGATCGATGAGCCGAATAAAAAACCATCAACGCCAACCTTTTCGCATCCACGGGCAAAATCGGCCAGAGCCTTAGGTGAATTACGGTCAGGGTCCAACAGCACCAAAAAACCGCACCCCTTTGCCTTCTTGATATTTAAAAGCTTTTGATAGGTCTTCATACCGAAAATTTCTTTTTTATCATATCAATTGCCATATCAACTTTGTCTGGAGACATAGCGCCTCTTATAGTGGGCTTGCCGCCAGCTTTAG
>NATP01000076.1 GCA_002085375.1 candidate division Zixibacteria bacterium 4484_95
TTAGCTTCTCCTGAAATATGTTCCGGAAGAATAGATTTAAGCTGTTTTAAGGAGATTACTACCAGACCGGTGTCGGTTCTAACCTTAATGGTTCCATTTTCACCTATAATTATCTCGGTAAACGAAGTTAACCCGGAGGTATCGTAAATTGCGGCGCCGTATAATGTAAGGGAATCGGTCTTTTTTAGAAGGCTCTCGGCTTCAGTAGGGATTATCTTCTTAGAATAAATATCTTGTTTCTCGGGTGGTCCGGCTATTGCAACAACACAAAGACACAATAGAAACGTATGCGCCAGGAGGTATTTTAATGCCTTAACCAATGTTAAAAATTCTCCAGTTTGACATCCCCTGAGGTTGTTATTATATGGATTTCGCCGGGACCTTCTCCAATAGTACCCACTAAATATGAATCTGAGTATTCATTGATTTCCATATCAATGCGAGCATTAATCACACCAGAAATAGTTTCTACCTCAAGTGAGCCGTCAAAAATAGGGGTAATTTCAAAGTACACATCCCCCGAGGTCGTTTTGACAAAGAAATCACCTTTATCATCTTTTAATCGTCTTAACTTAATATCACCCGATGAGCTTTTTGCTCTCACCGAACCATCAACATCATCACAGATAACGTCACCAGATGAGGTCTTGCATGTCAGGTCTCCTTTCAACCCATATATTCTTATATCACCAGAACTGGTTGTCAACTCAAGATTTCCTTTGGCCTCTTCAACTATGCCATCACCCGATGATGTTGCTATCTTCAAATCACCAATTACATCACTCAACTGAAAATCCGATGATGAACCATCGAGAGAAATATTCCCATCTACAACATAAGCCTCAAGGTCTCCCGAAGAAAGGCTTAAGTCACAATCACCTTTGATGTTCTCCAGGCTGACATCCGAGGATGAACCATCAATCGCAATATCATTTTGCAGGTCAAAAGCAAACACATCGGCTGAAGAGGTTTCCACAATCAAACCAATTTTTTTGGGGACAGAAACTTTAATCAAAACCTCAAGTTCTTGGTCGAAATCACCCAAAAATAGCTTGGCCAGGAAATTCCGGTGGCGATAACGGTTTCGGGGAAAATCAACGGTTACCTCAAAGGTGGAATTGCTAACTTTAAAATCAACTTTGCAGTCCTTTGCCAGTTTTTGGGCTTTACTTTCTCTTTCTAAATACACAATTTTCTTGACCGCCACATAGATATCGTCGTTGGTTGATGGCTCAAATTTAATCTCGCCAGCCGGACAATCTACAAGAACATTTTTGATGTCCTTAGCCGGTTGGGTGTAATCCGAGAGAAATTCCCATTCCGCCCGGGCAGTTACCGCTATAAGTAGTATGGTGATGGCTATTTTCATCTTTAAGTTATTCATGGCGACCTCCTTAATATCTTAAAGATTTTAATTTCTTCTTTAAAAGCTCCCGAGCCCTAAATATACGCGCCTTTACAGTCCCCACCGGTACAGCCAGGATTTTTGCTATGTCCTCGTAAGACTTATCTTCATGATGTCGCATAACGATAACCTGCTTGTATTTCTCCGGTAACGAATCAATAGCCTTGGTGATAGAAAGCTGGTTTTGCTTGGTGGTTAAATCCTTCTCAGGGTTATATGACATATCCGCAACTTCAACATTAACCTCCCCATCTTTGGTGCTCATCGGTTGATCAAGGGAAAAAACGTTTATCCTCCTCTTGCGGATATGGTCAATTGATGAGTTGGCAACGATTTTGTAGAGCCAGGTCGTAAACCGGTAATCGGGATTATATGATTTCAAAGAGCTAAAAGCTTTGATGAACGTTTCCTGAACTAAATCCCGTGCTTCTTCTTTATCACGTACGATCTTGAAAGCGATATGAAATATAGCCTGTCTATGTCTCTCAAAAAGCACCTGATAGGCTTTCTGGTCACCCGCCAAAGCCTTATTTATCAGGGTTTCCTCTGATTCTAAAATCAGATTACTCCCTTTTTAAAGTTACGATATCTTTCGCTAAAAGTTGCGCCACCTACCCGTATTAACTATAACTTATCCTAAAATATAACACACAAATAGATATTTCAATTGGAATTTAACCTTTGGATTTTGAAAACAAGAAAATGATATAACCTGCTCAACAAAATCTCAATATTAACATAAATCAAAAGCACTATTAAAAAGCATGATTTAATCAAATAATTTTTTCAGGTAATATAAAGATATATTTGATTGCAGGGATATTTATGATTATTTTGTAAAGCCTAATAATCTCTGTAAAAGGTTCTCAATATCGTCTACCTTGAAAGGTTTATTGAGAAAACCATCGGCTTTCTGAGATAAAAGAATATTTTGTGTCTCACCCAGAGAGTAACCGGTAATGACAACAACAGGTAAATTGGGGTATTCATTTTTTATGGCTTTCAAAAGATCAATGCCATCCATTTTAGGCATCCTTAAGTCGGTGAAAACCATAGCATAATCATCTGTTTTAAGTTTGTCTAAAGCCTCATGGCCATCGCTGGCTCGGTTTCCCTCAAACTCGAAAATCTCAAGAATATCAGATAACAAAACAGACATATTGGGATTGTCGTCAACAATTAAAATCTTCTTTGTAGCGTTCTTGCTCATAAATTTTCACCTATTTAATGGTTTCGGCAGGTAGGTAATTCTATTTAGCTAAAGGCATAAAAAAACATAATCCATTCCTTTAATAGTATTTAACGTTTTCAAGCATTATATTAAAATATCAAGCCAACCGATTGTCTGGCAATGCATTAAGTCGGATGTTCATGTGAAACGGCAAAAATTACACGGTTAAAGCAATTGTGTTAAAAAATCTTTGTTTACTTTATTACAGTTTTATATAAACACATTATTTTACTCTTGCAAATTTATACATGGCTATGCTACCAGCGACTGCAACGTTGAGAGATTCAACCCTGTTTGTCTGATCGATTTTAAACTTAAAATCAGCTTTTGCTGAAATCAACGGACTTATACCGGTTATCTCGTTTCCCAAAATTAAGGCTAACCGAGATATTTTTGGTGCCTGCCAAAGGCTCATCTTAGCCCGTGGTGAGATAACCGTTACTTTGAAACGTTTGGCAAACTTTTTTATAAAATCCTTCGGACTATTCAATTCGCAAATCGGTATGGTGAAAATTGTACCCTGGGTAGCTCGCACTGTCTTGGGATTGTAAATCTCAGCACAATCCCCCACACATGTAACTAAATCGAAGCCAAAAGCAGCGGCACTACGAATTAATGTACCAAGATTGCCAGGGTCTGATATGTTATCAGCTACTACGACTTTTCTGGCCTTCGATATCAGTTTATCGATATTTTCATGTTTGATCTTAACTACTGCAAGCACGCCCTGAGGAGATTTTGAGGAGCTAAGCCTGTTGAATTCTGCTTCCTTTAAAATAGAAGTAATTTTTTCTGGCAACTTGAGCTTCCTGATAAACTCAGTTTTTTCCGTTTTAACAATTACTTCCTCAATATCCCAATCGGACTCAATGGCCGTTTGTACTAAATGTGGACCCTCGACGATAAAAAGGTTGTTTATCCGCCTGAATTTCTTCTGTTTCAGGGAGGCGTATAATTTCAACCGTCTTCTTGTAAGTTTGTTACTTTTCTTCTTGTTTGAGGACTTGATTTTAGACCTCCTCATCGGTATAATTTACATCGAGGTAAATCGTGATGGTGTTTTTAAGTTTATTCCTTATAATCATACCGCTCTTCTCCACCGCTGTTGGTGATACAGTAATTATAAATCCAGACTACGAATTTAATCAACTTAATTTAACTGATTCTCTGCAAATAAACAAAAACGTTTATCTTTTACCTTCTTCAAACAAGGAGGGTATAGCATTAGCTTTGTCCGGTGGAGGTGCTCGCGGTTTTGCCCAGATAGGAGTTCTCGAGGTTCTTGAAGAGGAAAAAATCCCTATAAAATTTATTGCCGGAACCAGCATGGGTGCAGTAATAGGCGCTCTTTATTGTGCTGGTTATTCTCCAGAGGAACTTCATCAATTAGTTGTAAGCATTAACTGGAATGAGCTTTTTTCATCAGCACCGATCAGGTCATCAGTTCTTGTGTCAGCAAAAGGTCGGGCGGAGAAAGCATTTATAAAGATAGGAATTGACAGATGGCGCCCAACTCTGCCCAGAGGGATAACCTCGGCACAGAAACTGTCAAACCTTTTAACAAGGCTATGTTACAGAAGCGAGATTCTGGCCACCATAAGTTTTGATCTTCTTGACCCACCTTTCCGAGCCATTGCCACCGACATGGCCACAGGCCAACCTGAGGTAATATCATCGGGGGACTTAGCGGAGGCCCTAAGGGCATCTATGGCATTTCCGGTAGGTTTTACTCCTGTATTTACAGATGGCCGTCTCCTTGTGGATGGCGGCCTTGTAAATCCTGTACCAGTAGAGATCTGTCGTCAGCTCAGCGGTGGACCGGTAATTGCCATTAACACAACCACACCGCTTTTACCGCTGGAGGAAATAACAGATGCTATCGATATGGCAAACCAAACAACAACTGTAATGTCTCTTCCTCGATTGAATAATCAACTAGAACAAGCCGACCTTGTAATTACCCCCAGAGTTGGTTTTCATAAGACATTTGATTTCAGTTCGATTGAAGAATTGATCGATGCTGGTAGAAAATCCGCTCTTGAATGTTTACCCCGAATAAATGCTCTCCTTGAGGAAGAAGAAGACAGGGGCGGTAATACTTACAATATAGCCCAAGTGGAAATTACCGGTTTGAAGAATATGCCCTCGGCCTTTTTCAAAACAGGTCTTGTGTCAACCGAGCCGATATCCGAACACGAGATAAAAAACAACCTAACTAAAATTATCAAAAGCGGTTATATTAAAAATGCCAATGCAATATTAGAAAGACAATCTCAAAAATATACTTTAACCTATAGGCTAAAGGATAATCCACGTATAAGCACTCTTTCATTTTCCGGTTTGACCCTATTTTCACAACAGACTTTGCTTAAAATAATTGATACAAAACCGGGACAGGTTGCTAATTATAACCAAATAAAAGATGACCTGAAAAAGATAAAACAACTTTACGCATCTTCAGGCTATACTTTAGCCCGAGTTAAAACCATCTACATAAACCCAACTAACGGTATAGTCACAATCACGATTGATGAAGGTAGGATAAATAATATTTACATAACGGGCAACAAACGAACGAAAAACTGGACAATCCTTCGTGATTTTCATCTTCGACCAAAAGAAATATTTAATGCTGAGAAAGCCCAGAAGAGTTTGGATGACCTTTATGCAACAGGTCTTTTCGAAACAGTAAAACTTATCGCCAG
Source organism: candidate division Zixibacteria bacterium 4484_95 (assembly GCA_002085375.1). Lineage (GTDB taxonomy): Bacteria > Zixibacteria > MSB-5A5 > UBA10806 > 4484-95 > 4484-95. The sequence goes on from NATP01000076.1 coordinate 5,342, forward strand.
TCCCTGCAGTACTGGTATCGATCTCAATATCAAGGTTGAGGAGAAATCCTTTGATTACATCCGTGCTGGTGCAAGGTATGACAACGAGTACAGAGCCGCCGGTTTTGTTGATTTGGTCAGCACGAACTTTTTCGGAGCCGGAAACGAATTTTACATTTCAGGACAGTTTGGAGAGAAAAAAAGGTCCTACCTTTTGAATATAAAAGCTGATAGAATTTTTAAAACCTACCTTACATATCGGTTGTCATTAAGCCATCATATTTTCAAAAGGAATTTTTACATAAACCATAAATTTTCACGTTATCTGCTAGAGAAATCTATAGGGATTGAGTTTGAAATCGGGCAACAGTTCCCGCGCTTTGGCAAACTTTCAGCGGTTCTGGATCTCATGCACCATCGTTATGAAAGTCCGGATTTCCATCACCACGACTGCAACCGAACATCGCTCTCAATACGTTCACTCGTGGACACATTCAACTCCCTGCCATTTCCTGAAACCGGTAAATATCATTATTTCGAGTTGGAGTTTGCCACTGACATCCTCGGTGGAGAGGCGATTTACACTAAATTTTTCACAAGTCTTGAGGCTTATTATCCAATATATAAAAGTCTTAATTTTCACCCTCGGGCAGCATTGGGGTTTTTCAACAGAAAGATACCTTACTTTATGCTTTTTGATCTCGGTGGGAGAAATACATTTTATGGACTTTTTGACCACGAAGAAATGGGAGAAAAAATATTCAATGGTTCTCTGGAACTACGGCAAAAATTAATGAGGTATCTCTATCTATCCGCCAGGTATGATATTGGTGATATCTGGCCGACTGTCCAATCCATCAGATTCGACAAACTTCAGCACGGTTTCGGTATATCTTTGACCGTTAAGACGCTTATCGGGCCAGTGGGAATAGCCTATGGCAGAACATCACAGGGACGGGATGCGTTTTACTTTTATGCAGGATATGATTATTGAAAAGAAAAGAATTGCAAATTAAGTACATTTTAACGAAGTGGAATATTTCTTTAAACCATTTTAATATCTAATTAAGAGGTTGTTAATCAGTTTAACTGCAATGTACAAACATTGAGGAAGTGAAGCCTGCCAAAATCATGCAGCGTTTTTGAGTTGTCCAAAAGAACTTAATTTTCTGAAGTGTAGCACTATCATTTTTGCTATTAATGTTTGGGCGATATGCGCAAAGCTGTTTCTTAAAATAAAAAAGTTTATGATAATACCGGCTGATAATGCATAAAAGGATTTTAACGTTCTATAAAAGATGAGATATTTAAAACATACAAAAGCCTCGAATACAATATCATTTCATCTTTTTCTCTACTGACTTTCTGGTGGTTTTCTTCGACCTTCTTAATTTACCAGTATCCTTCTTAAAACTTATCCCGAGAGCTTTTTCTAAAACCTCATCAACAGTATCCACAGATATAAACTCTACCCGGTCAGTAACCTCTTTTGGAATTTCATCCAAATCTTTTTCGTTCTTTTTTGGGAAAAGAACGGTTTTAATACCAGCCCTATAAGCAGCCAATGATTTTTGTTTTATGCCACCTACAGGCAGAATTTCCCCGCGAAGGGTTATCTCGCCTGTCATCGCCAGGTAAGGCTTAACCGGTTTGCCTGTTGCAAGCGATGCTAAAGCCGTAAACATCGTTATGCCGGCTGATGGCCCATCCTTTGGGGTTGAACCAGCTGGAACATGCAGGTGAAAATCGTGGTTTGAGAAATACTCAGGATCTATACCAAGTTTATTTGAAATCGACCTCAAATAAGACATAGCGGTAAGCACTGATTCTTTCATCACCTCGCCAAGTTGTCCGGTTAATGTTAGATCTTTTTTACCAGGCATAGCGGTTGCCTCAACGAACAATATCTCACCACCAGCCGAGGTCCAAGCTAATGCTGGTACTACTCCGACTCGAGATGTTTTCTCAGCTAGCTCCTGATAAAATTTAGCTGCGCCTAAAAACTTTCCAACCTGTGTCGGTGTAACCCGAATCGTTTCTAATTCCTCTGCCGCCACCTTCTTTGCTACTTTTCGGCAAATAGATCCTAACTCACGATTTAGATTACGCAAGCCCGATTCACGAGTATAATCGGAAATCACCTTCTTAATAGCACTATCGGTAAAGCTCAAATTTTTTGATTTAAGGCCATGGTCACTAAGGTTTCTGGGGATAAGAAATTTTTTGGCAATCGCCAGTTTCTCAAGATCGGTATAGCCGGGAAGGGTTATTACCTCCATACGATCTAACAGCACCGCAGGGATTGTTTCCAGGATGTTGGCGGTTGTAATAAACATAACCTTAGCTAGATCGAAATTCACATCTAAATAATGGTCGGAAAAACTGAAATTCTGTTCTGGATCCAACACCTCTAAAAGAGCCGAGGCAGGGTCACCACGGAAATCCTGGCCTATCTTGTCAATTTCGTCAAGCATGAACACAGGGTTTTTTGAGCCAGCCTTGCGAAGCCCCTGAATAATCCGTCCGGGAAGTGCACCAATGTATGTTCTTCGGTGACCACGTATCTCGGCCTCGTCGCGAATTCCACCAAGCGACATCCTGAAAAATTTCCTGCCCATGGCCCGGGCAATAGACCTTCCCAGAGAGGTTTTCCCCACACCGGGTGGGCCAACAAAACATAATATTGGTCCTTTCAGGTCGGTTTTGAGTTTTCGCACAGCTAAATATTCCAGTATCCTCTCCTTGACTTTGTCAAGATCATAATGGTCTTCGTTTAAAACCTTCTGTGCGGCTTTAATATCAAGGATATCCTCAGTGCTTATCGACCAGGGAAGGTTTACCAGCCAGTCGAGGTAGGTTCTGCTGACAGTGTATTCAGCGGCCGATGGATTCATTTTAGACAGTCGTTCAAGCTCTTTTTCGGCTGCCTCTCGTGCCTCATCGGGCATCTTGGCCGCTTCGATTTTATTCTTGAACTCATTGATCTCCATCCTCCGTTCATCATATTCACCCAACTCTTTCTGGATTGCTTTTAGCTGTTCCCTGAGAATATATTCACGTTGTGATTTACCCATCTCGGTAGCTGCTTCAGACTGAATTTTCCGTGACATCTCCAGCACCTGAAGCTCTTTGGTTATCATCATTGTCACCTTATGCAGCCGTTGTTTAACATCAAATATCTCTAAGACCTCCTGCTTCTCGGCATTACTGACATTCAGATTGGAGGCTATCAGATCGGCCAGTTTTGATGGATCGCTGGTATTGTAAGCCGACACCTGGAGGTCATCTGGAAGGTAAGGAGCAAGCTTTGTGACTTTAGCTAATTGGTCCAAAATGTTTCTTATTAGCCCTTCGGTCTCTATCGAGGAGGTAAACGACTCCTCCACCAACTCTATATTTGCTTTCCAGAAAGGCTCAGTTTCAACAAGTTGGGAAAACGAAGCATTTTTAGTATATGTCCAGCAGTTCCAATTTTATAAATATCATCAATCCCGGGATACTCTATTTCGGCATCTTTCTGGGTGAAAAGCCCCAGAGGCTTGCCAGCCATTAAAGTCTCATCAACGAGTTTCGTATGACGAGCCTCAGTAACCAAAAGTGATGTTACCAAAGCAGGGAAAACAACCGTACCCTTAACCGGTAAAACAGCAATGGGTTCACCTGTTAATTTTTCTTTGTCCGAGACTGACTGTTTCTGGCTATTTTGTGTAATATCTTCCATTATACCCTTTCATACGTATCGTTTGATATCATAGGGATTCTTTATATAACTTAAAATAAGGTATTCGTTCCCTAAAAGACATAATATTACTTATCATCCTCGATTCCAAAAAACATCTTTTTCTGCTTATCAACCCATTCGAAAAATTTCTGTTTTCTTTCTGGAAATTTAAAATGCAAAACATATTCTCCCTTTTTATTGGATGGTGCCGCAAAGGGGTTGAACATAAACTTGAAATCACCCTCAAGCTTTTTCCTGTCTCCCGAGGCCGATTCCCAGCCCGAGCCATCGACATCTGACCCACCGCTAAAAATCACCATATATGAGTCAGGCTTGTCAGCTGGTTTAACCGTTAATATGAAATCCTTAAAGCTTATTGTCCTTTCCTTTTCCATGCCGTTCCTCTCATATATTTACTAAACACTCCTTACAGCGTTCATATTAATCAATCGGTTTTTTTTATAACCGCTAAAGACAAAATAATAATGCAATATGACCAATGTCCAGTGAAATAAGCGATGTCGCTTATGAAACTATCCGTTTCCTACATCCAATTTGACAACCGCAACTTAAATTAATACCAATAGGCTAACCTTTATATATGTAAACAACAAGATGACTGGATTGATCAGACTTCATCCATAAAGAGATTTTATTCAGATACAACAAACACCACTCTTGATTTTTAAGCAAAAAAGCCTTATTTAGATAAATTATGAAATCTTATGATATAAGGCAGGCGTTTCTTGATTACTTCGAGGGAAACGATCACAGAATAATTCCCTCTTCACCGGTTGTTCCTGCAGATGATCCAACTTTGCTTTTCACCAATGCTGGTATGGTGCAGTTTAAAAACATCTTCCTGGGGCTGGAAAAAACAGATTACAAAAGAGCCGCTTCCTCGCAGAAATGTATCCGTGCGGGTGGTAAACATAATGACCTCGACAATGTCGGGTTCACTGCTCGCCACCAAACGTTCTTCGAAATGCTGGGTAACTTCTCGTTTGGTGATTATTTCAAAGAGGAGGCGATTTATTTCGCCTGGGAGTTCCTCACCAAGACTTTGGGACTTAACCCAAAACATCTGTACGCCACTGTCTATACTGATGACGATGAGGCTGATAAATTATGGAGAAGAGTTGCTCCTGAACTCGGCGACAGGGTGCTACGTTTTGGTGAGAAAGACAATTTCTGGGCCATGGGCGATACAGGTCCCTGCGGTCCCTGCTCGGAGGTCCATTACGACCGCGGTGAGCATATTCAAGGTGAGCTAAATGGAGAGGGCGACCGTTTCATGGAGATATGGAACTTGGTATTTATGCAATACAACCGCGATGAAGGTGGCAATATAACTCCTTTACCTAAACCCTCTGTCGACACTGGCGCTGGCCTTGAACGGTTTTGCATGATAATGCAAAATGCCGATTCCAATTACGGTACAGATCTTTTTACGCCACTTATCGATAAGGTCTGCAAACTTTCAGAAAAACCGTATGACCCGGGTCCAGCGGGCATACCACATAGAGTCATTGCCGACCATATAAGGGCTTTAAGTTTCGCCATCGCCGACAATGCTGT
>NATP01000077.1 GCA_002085375.1 candidate division Zixibacteria bacterium 4484_95
AAAACCGGCACCATGATTATACCTCCACCCAAACCAACCAAAGTTCCGAAAAAACCAGCACCCAAACCACATAACAATATCACCAGCATTTCCATTAAACCATAATAACAACCTTAGAGTAAAATATCAAGCGCTGAAGATGACAACTAAGGTTAGAAATAAAAAGAATAATATTGTATTTAAATATCGAACAAAATAATCATATGATGTCAGAATTAAACATGGTCTCAACAAATTACCTAAAAGCCTGCCAAGAGATTGTTGTAGATATCAGGAGCATTCAAAACCTCCCAGGACTTTATCAACTCAGGATGTTTCTTAAACCAGACCAACTCATAAGACTTTTGTTTACCCAGACAGCTGCTAATAATACACTCATAAAGCAGGTCTTTTATCTGTGACCTCAAAGAAAGCATTTCATCATTGGACTTGCTTGAAAGAATATCCTTGATCGCTTTTATATGGTCGTTAAGTTTACCCTTTTTACCCGATACGCCGTTTTCCGATACAAACCTGTCAAAAGCGCTACAAATAGAACTGTGATATACATAACCACGAACCTTGAGATATTCAAAAAAAGAATCTACGGTCTTATCCGTTACTTCAAAATTTTCATCTACAGGCTGCCTAACACAATAATCAGTGATAAAATCGTTTACATAACCAAGGGTAACCAACTCATCCAGTAAAGGTGGCTTTTCCAAAGGCTCCACATATATGTCAGGGATTATACCCCCACCGCTGAAAACCGGCCTACCGGAATTAGTGTAAAAAAGAACCTGTTTACGGGATTTATCTTTTAAAATCAGGTTGCTCCTGTTTGTATCTTTTTGGATACACCTATTCGAGGGTGCATAATATTTAGCCGTTGTCAATTTTAAAGCTGAATTGTCAGAAAACTGAAGAATTTGTTGCACAAGTCCTTTACCATATGAGGATGAACCGATTACAAGCCCTCGATCATTGTCTTGGATGGCGCCAGCCAGAATTTCAGCCGCCGAGGCTGTTTTATTATCTATGACCACCACCAGAGGACCATCTTTATATATTCCATCCGTCCTCGATTCATATGAGCGCAACCTTACTGTTCCACGTCCTTTCACATCGACTATCTTTTCTCCCTTTTTTAAAAACAGGGCGGTGACTTCGACCGCTTCATATAAAAGGCCACCGGGATTGCCCCGCAAATCAACAACCAAACCATTCATACCTTTTTCTAAAAGTTGGGAAACCGCCTTCTTGACCTCAATTGCACTTCCCTCAGAAAACCTCGATATCCTGATGTAGCCATTGTTATCATCACTGATCCCAAAAAAGGGAACAGGATCAATGTGGATTTCATCACGTACAAGCCTAACATTAAAATTTTTTCCCAAAAGTGGACGTCTCAGTTGAAGATTAACAGGGGTTCCTTTTTTACCTCTTAACAGCTTAATACAATCAAACCTGGATTTCCCCACAACATCAACCGTATCGACCATTAGGATTCTGTCACCAACTCTGATATTCGCATAATAGGCTGGGTTCCCCTCTATAACAGACTCCACCAAGAGTGTATCCAGGCGCTTTTCGACGATGATACCAATTCCGCTGTACTCACCACGGGTTTCCTGTAAAAGATAATAATAATTCTGTCCGGAAAGATACTGGCTATAGGGATCAAGTTTGCCAAGCATACCACTTATGCCGGCCTTTATCAATTTCTCTGGATCAAGGTTGTCAACATATTTGTCTGTAACTGTAAGCGCTATCCTGTCGAAAAGTCTTATAAAAGTGTAGATTTTCTCAGACGATGCCCAGGCAAATCCAACAGCTAAGCATAATAAAAAAAAAGGCCCAATTATTATACCTAATTTGATCTGGGCTATTTTTTTCACCATATCGATCTTTAAGACCGTTAAAGACTATTTTATCGTAAATCTTTTTACAACTATCTCCTTAACCCTCCGTTTAATATTATCAATATCGTCCATGCCATCCACGACTTTAAACCTATCTTTATGGCGTGTTGCAAGTTGCAAATAACCCTGCCGAACAAGTTCAAAAAATCTCGTCCCCTCCGATTCAATCCGGTCTTTTAATTTTCCGGCGAGTTTCAACCTTTTAAGTGACTCCTCCACAGTAACATCAATAAAAATAGTCAGGTCGGGTTCCAATCCATTAGTGGCTACCTTATTTATCATTTCAATTTCCTTTATCTCCAGACCTCGACCAAAACCCTGGTAGGCAGTTGATGAATCGGTAAAACGGTCACATATCACCGCTCTTCCCGACACAATGGCTGGCCTGATCACTTCATCAACAAGCTGAGCTCTTGAGGCACTGTAAAGCAATAATTCAGTCAAGGCGCTCATGTCGCCGGCTCTTTTATCTAACAGCAATTTCCTTATTATCTCCGATATCCTCGTCCCCCCCGGTTCGCGAAGCAAAACCACATCGTAACCCTTCTCAGTTAAGAATTTCTCAAGCAAATGACATTGGGTGCTCTTGCCGGAAAAATCGATACCCTCAAAACTGATAAACATCACTGCCCTCCTCCTGAAAACACCAATACTAAAGCCAAAATTATAATTATCCCTCCCACCAGAGTGCTCAAAGCTGGGATTTCATTAAATATGAAAATCGCCCAGATGGAGGCTAAAACCGGTTCACCTACAATTGATAAACCGACCTTATGCGCCTTGATATATTGCAATGAATAATTATACAGAGAATGGCCGAGAAGAGTTGGACCAACAGCCAATAAAATGAAAAACAGGTAATTCTGGGAATGATATGTTTGAAAAAATTCACCACTCACTAATAAGATTATACCCAGAGTAAGTGCGGCCACACTATAAACCGTAAAGATATATGGAAAAACACTTACCCGGAAACGAATCGCCCGCCCAATAAAAAGGTATCCTCCAGCCATTATCGCTCCAGCCAGAGCCAATATATCGCCAAACAAATATTGTTTTTCAAGTTTAAAATCAAAACCTGCAATTATCGCAGAACCTATGATAGCCAAGACAATGGCAAAAACTCCTTTAAATCCTATTTTCTCCTTTAAAAATATCAAAGCCAAAACCGCCACGAAAACAGGCTGGGTTGTAACCAGCACAACCGACGAGGATATCGAGGTATAACCCAGGGAGGCCACCCAGAAAAAGAAATGCCATCCCAAAAGTATTCCGGCTAAAACAGTCATCAAAAAAGACAAACGAGTGAACTCGTAAAAACGCTGACGATATATCGTTAGGGCAAAGGGTAAAAGAATCAGGGTGGCAAAGAACTTTCTATAAAATGCTATAACTGTTGATGGAGCATCACAAGCTCGTATAAGAATAGCTGCCCATGAAACAGCAAAAACTGCCGGTATTAGCAACGGCCATTTAGATTTAATCTCCACCTTTAAGTGCTTGTATACTCCTCTATCTTCTCAAGCTGGGATGAGTTACCAATCAATATCAGAGTATCCCCTTCCTCAATTAAAAAGTCGGGTGGAGGATTATAATACATCTCCAATCCCCTCTTTTTGGCACCGATAACTGTAATACCCAGCTTTGACCTTATACCGGAATTTTTCAATGTGGCGCCAACCAGTCTTGACCCCTTCTTGATGGCAACCTCTTCAATCTTCAAACCATCATGAGCTCCATCTGCAGCCAAGCTCATAAAATCCACGACATTGGGTCTTATGCTTGTTTGAGCCATACGAATACCAGCATAAATTTGAGGAGAAATAACCTTTGTTGCTCCGGCCCTCAACAACTTAATGCGTGCTCCCGGACTATCAGCACGAGCCATTATAAACAGGTCAGGATTAAGCTGTTTGGCCGACAGGGTCACATAAACTGCATCAGCCTCATTAGCAATCGTATTTATCAAACCTTTGGCCCTTGTGATGCCTGCCGCCTTGAGAACCTCATCATCGTCACAACTACCACTGATAAACGTAATACCAGAATTTTCCATTTGCTCCAAAAGCTCTGTTGACCTTTCAATAACTACAAAAGGAACATGGTTACGTTTAAGCTCCTGGCATACAGTTTCACCAACTCTGCCATAACCGCAAACAATGTAGTGGTTATTTAGCTTTTTTAACTGTTTTTCCATCATTCTTCTCCCAAGGTACTTACTCAATTGCCCTTCTAACATCATTTGACCCAAAATCCTTATCGAATAGGCCGCTCCAGCAACACCGAAAACAACTAATAGGATTGTAAATATTTTCCCCTTTACGGAGAGCTGATGTACCTCTCCGAAACCGATGGTTGTAAGAGTTATTAACGTCATATAAAGCGAATCGAGAAAATCCCAGCCCTCTATAACCCAGTAACCTACAGTTCCAACTAATAATACGCTTGTGAGTACGAAAATTATCTCTCGAAATCTTTTTCCCATACTGGTTATATCGACCAAGCCAATACTATTATGATACGATCGTTCTCAAAGATATCCATAACACTAAAATCGCCAATATATATCCCAGTGCGTGCTTCTAAAGTCATATACAAAGATTTGCATTATACCCGCTTTCCAGAAGTCGCCAATTCCGAATTCGATAGAATTATGGTCTCCTCTGTTAAGGGTTTATCATTCAATAGTGAATAAAGTTGCCCCGGTCTGTTGGTGATAATACCATCAACATCCAGCTCGATCAGCCAGTGCATGGCACTAATGTTATCAACCGTCCAGGCGTAAACCGGTATGTTATAAAAATGAAAACGCCGGATAACCTCGGCAGTAACGATCTCACTATGAAGATGAACTGTATCCGCACCGGTCATCTTAAATAGTAATCTGATCCATGGCCGAACCAGCCTGTTTAAATAAATGATTTGCTCCTGACCAGCAATCCAGCCTGTTTTAATATCCCTATCAATATCTTTAACCTTCTTTATGACCCAGGGAAAGAACGATGATATGAGTATACTGTCTTTCAGGTTATACTTTTTAACGAGATCTAAAACCTCATATTCGTAACCACCTGCTTTTAATTCTATATTTATATCTATGTAACCACCAAACTGCTGGAGAATCTCCTTTAAAGAGGCAAGTCCGAAACCTTTCATCTCACAAAATTCCGATAACTCTTTGAAACTGATATGCGAAACAGGCCTGGTAATGCTAAAATCTGAAGAACCGAAACGATCTGGCTTAACATACCAATCATGAAACAATACTATCTCCCCGTCAGCGGTTTTGCGAATATCCAGTTCAATCATATCTGCCTTTTCGACTAAAGCCTGCTTGAACGACTCGATAGTGTTATCAGGTAAAAATGCAGAAGCCCCCCGGTGAGCGATATTTAAAACATTTTTTTTCATAAAAAACGGGCGGTTTAAACCGCCCTTATTTTATCTGGACTTAGCAGCTATTTTCCCCTTAATTCTGCTTTTGCTCGCCGCCTTTTTAGTTTTGCCTCTGGGCTTTTTACCATTACCACCGGCGCTGATGATTGAACCATACTTGGCAATGAACTCCTCGGTTTTTCTTCGGGCAACCTCGTCGGTGTATTGCTCGGGCGGTGATTTCATAAAATATGATGATGGACCATAAAGCGTGCCGGATAATTTATTATCCAAAGCGAGCTTACAGCACCTAACGGCATCTATAACGACACCAGCAGAGTTCGGTGAATCCCATACTTCAAGTTTCATCTCCATGTTCAATGGAACATCACCAAATGTCCTGCCCTCAAGACGTATATAAGCCCACTTACGATCGGTTAGCCAGGCAACATAATCAGACGGTCCAATGTGAACATTATCCTTGCCGATATCATAATCGAGCTGGGAAGTAACAGCATTCGTTTTGGAAACCTTTTTAGATTCAAGCCTTGCCCTTTCCAGCATATTATAAAAATCAGTGTTGCCACCAACATTAAGCTGGCTTGTCCTCTCCAGACGGACACCACGTTCCCTGAATAAACGTGTCATAATCCGATGAGCAATAGTTGCCCCAACCTGCGATTTGATATCATCACCTATCATCGGGAGACCGCGTTGTTTAAACCTATTTTGCCAGTAAGACTCACGGGCTATGAAAACCGGTATGCAGTTGATAAGAGCACAATTAGCATCAAGAATCTGCTCCACATACCATTTAGTCGCCTCCTCAGAACCAACAGGAAGATAGTTGACCACAACATCGGTTCCGGAATCCTTTAATATCTTAACTATATCACTGGTAGGACCTGGTGCAACTTTGATAATCTGTGATAGGTATTTGCCCAGGCCATCATGAGTCATACCACGCTCAACCTTAACACCTTTTTTAGGGACATCGCAGAACTTATAAGTGTTATTCGGCGAGGTAAAAATGGCAGTGGCCAGATCCTTGCCAACCTTATTCCTGTCGATATCAAAAGCAGCCGAAAAATCGATGTCGGAGATGTGATATCCACCTAAGTTAACATGCATTAACCCCGGGACAAATCCATCGTCGGAGACTTTCTTGTAATACTCTACACCCTGGACAAAAGAGGAGGCACAATTGCCCACCCCAATAATTCCAACCCTGATTTTTCCCATATAATCTCCTTATAGCTTACTTAATATCTCCTAACTTTCTTTTTATAAACATTATCCTTTGCAAAACCGTGAAATTGCTTATAATAGCCACAAACCATAGTATCACTATAATCGGAAAATGTTCCATGCCAAACAATGCTTTAAAAAACCAACCCAATAAACCATCAAGGATTGCAGCACCGGCTACATAAGTGATACGTTCAGGTCTCTGCATCAATCCCACTTTACAATCTATACCCAAACCCTCCGCCCGGGCTCTTGTATATGACGTTAACAGTGAACCAGCTATGGCCAGAATTATGAGAACATGGATATACAGTTGTGTAAAATAAATCATAAGACCAAGAAATATCAATACATCGTTGTACCGATCTATAGTTGAATCTAAAAATGCACCAAACTTGCTCATCTTTCGGGTTTCTCTGGCAATTCTACCATCAAGTACATCGCAGGTACCAGCAATTGCCATAAATAGCCCACCTAAGAAAAAAGAACCCAACCTGAAAAAATTAGCCGCCACCAGTGTGAAAATCAACCCTATCCAGGTAATAATATGAGGATGAACACCAGTTTTTATTAACCGCTCACCAATAGGATCTATGACCTTAAAGTAATACTGAATGAATCTTTTACCTATTAAATCCATAATTCCTTACCAATTTTACCATATTATCCGCCAACTATTTAAAAGTCAAGTAAAATCAGGTGGATTCACCATAAGTTCTATAACAAATACCATCGGCTATAACTACAGCTATGAAAGCTATTACCATTGCCAGCAGACCATCAGCAAGATAGTGGTAACGAAGATAAATCCCGCCCCAGAAAACAGCTGTCATTATAAAAAAAGAGACTGTTATATAAACCTTACCAAAATCCCACAGGTAATAAGAAGAAATTGTAATTATGCAAAAATAAATGGCCGGAAAACCTCCTGAATTAATAGATAGTATATCAATGAAAAACGGAACAACCATTGAAAATAACGGTCCATAAATACCAAGGTAATAGTAATTATCAAGGGCTATATTCGGTCCGGACACGGGCAATAACGACGATATAACCAAACAGGTCAAACATCCTATCTCAAAAGCCATCACGAAATTCTCAATTAATTTAAGATTTCCTTTCTGAAACAATTTGATTAAAAGCCAGAGAGGAATAAAAATACCTGTCAAATAAAGAAGATAGCTTAACTCATTAATCCAGATCTCCATTATCCTCTGTATTGCAAACGTTGGGAATATGCCAAAAACTGTCTTTTCCATATTATTGAATACAGCATCACAAGTATCAAATCCAAAAAACCGGTGCTGTATGCCGACAAGTCTATAGAAAAAATACATTAACACAAGGGGGTAACCAGTCCTGACAAGATATATAAACGATAGCCTATCAGAACAGCGGAAACATGCCAGAATAACCACAAACAGGGCAAAAATGGAATAAATCAATAAAAGCTGTCCTCTGAATAAACCGCCAAAAATCGCCACCAAAATTGATTGTATAATGATATATGTTAATATTAATAAATCCGGTGTTCTCAATCTGAATTTAAAATGATTAGCCAATATCCTCCCTTTTGCCAGCCACCACCAGCACCAGCTCACCTTTAGGAGGTTTATCTTTAAATATCTCGATAAGCTCCGAGACCCTACTACGGTAGGATTGCTCAAACTTCTTTGTCAACTCTCGGCCAACGAAGGCGTCACGGTCACCCAAAACCTCCAGTATCATAACCAATGTCTTATTAATCCTCCGCGCAGACTCAAGAAATATAAGTGTCCGTCTATCGCTTTTAAGCTCAATCAACCTTTTTTTCATCTTGCCAGGTGATCTGGGTAAAAACCCCTCAAAACAAAATCTATCAGTTGGCAGGCCGGATATTACAATTGCCGCCATCAGTGATGAAGGTCCCGGAATAGGAATAACCTCGATGCCATTTCTTATACACTCCCTTATCAGATAAAATCCCGGATCGGATATACCCGGCGTTCCAGCATCGGAGACAACCGCCACATCTTTACCGTCTAAAAGCTGGCCTACTATTCGTGGAGTTACTCTTTCCTTGTTATAGTCATGATAAGAAAGCTGGGGGGTAGCGATGTCGTAGTGTTTGAGAAGAACTCCTGTATGACGGGTATCCTCGGAGGCTATAAGGTCAACCGATTTTAGCACCTCGCACATCAGCGATTTTGGGAAGGGACCTTTTGAATGCATTCCGGGCAATTTTATCCTTAACAGTTTTAATAAAATCACTTGAGAAACCTTTCTTTTGAAGCATCCTGTCGGTATAGTCTTGTTCAATTAAATAATACAGAAAAGTGTCAAGCTTTTCATACGTAAGACCCAGTTCCCCCTCATCCGTTTGCCCTTTCCACAGATCAGCCGAGGGCGGTTTGGCTATTATTTTATCCGGTACTTCAAGGTAAGAGGCAAGTTGCCTAACCTGAGTCTTATAGAGATTACCAAGCGGGTTTAAGGCGCATGCCAGATCGCCAAACAGCGTACCATAACCCATCAATATTTCAGACTTATTAGATGTGCCAATAACTAAGGCTTTCAACTCAGCCGAAATATCATAAAGGATACTCATCCTCTCCCGGGCTATTTTATTACCTCGGCGGTTACGGTCTGTGGTGGGATGATTTATAAAATAAGCGTCTATCATGGGAGTGATATCGACAAAGCGACGGTTGATTTTTAGCTTTTTGATAACCTGCTCGGCATCATTGATATTTTCCCTGTTCGATTCGGAATATGGTAATATAACACCGGTGACATTAACTGCCCCAATTGCCTCGGCAGATAAAAACGCCACAACCGTTGAATCAAGTCCGCCTGAAACTCCCAGAACAAGCCTGTTAAATCCGGCTTTTTTAAGCTCATTGCGGATAAAATGGACAAGGTGATTTTTAACTATCTCAGGACTGATTCTCAATCCTTCTGGCATATTAATTTCCATTTTTAAACATCCTTACGCAAACCGTGTGTCCGATATATCGGTTCAACTTTTTGCAGGAAAATACCTGTGATAAGGGTATTTTGCAAGGAAAATCTAATTTAACATGGAAAACGGAAAAGTGAAAATATCCCCTCGTCTATTTATGGGAGAAACGTTAAGGAGGAAATAGGCTAATTGTGGAAAAGTAACGGTGTTCGCGGTTGATATTTCACGAAGATTTTTTAACATAAAATGAACCACATTTAATTTGACATCGACATACCAAAGATTTATTTTAAAAAAAAATAACTCATGGGAGGTTATATGGCATCGGTAAATAAAGCCATACTAATAGGCAATCTTGGCCAAGACCCCGAGATACGTTACGCACCATCCGGTCAGGCAGTTACTACATTCCGCATTGCCACAACCGAAAAATGGCGTGATAAAGACGGGCAGATGCAGGAACGTACCGATTGGCATAACATCGTCTGCTGGGGAAGGCAGGCTGAAATCGCCAATGAATATCTTAAGAAAGGACGGCCTGTTTATATCGAGGGAAGGATTCAAAACCGGAGCTATGACGACAAAGACGGCAACAAAAGATATATATCAGAAATCGTTGTCCAGAGACTTCAGTTTTTGGGTGGCAAGCCAGAAGGCACACAAGCGCCCAAGCAAGAAACTGAACAGCCATCACCTGATATAACCACCGATGACGAAGACCTGCCGTTTTAAGATTTCGGGCGATCTCTCTTCCCTTCGGTTAAAGTGAAAAACTTGAAGGATTTTGCAGGGGGGTTCCTGTGGTTTGCCGGCGTCACCTTTATCGCCGGTATTTTATATTTAAAAACCGCCTGCCCCACAGTTGAATTCATCGATTCGGGTGAACTGGCTGTTAACTGCCTATTATTGGGCATACCACATCCAACAGGTTATCCGCTTTACATGTTCCTTGGAAGAATAGCGGTAATACTTTTACCGGGCGAGATAATATTCAGATGCAACCTCTTATCGTTGATTGTCACCTCCTTATCTGTAGGTGTGCTTTTCAACATAATTAAAACCATCCATGCAAAATCCCACTTCGT
Source organism: candidate division Zixibacteria bacterium 4484_95 (assembly GCA_002085375.1). GTDB lineage: Bacteria > Zixibacteria > MSB-5A5 > UBA10806 > 4484-95 > 4484-95. The sequence continues at coordinate 10,554 of NATP01000077.1, forward strand.
CAATCCAGCTGCCGCCTTGCTCTCGTTGTTTGTAGCCCTCTTGCCTGTCTGGTGGTCACAGGCAACATCCAATGAGGTTTACTGTATTACACTTTTAGCAGACCTGCTGGCGATATCCTTCTTTATCAAATACTATCAAACAAGAAAATGTAAATTCTTAATCTCCGGTTTCTATCTATGGGGATTGTCATTTGGTTCCCACATGAGCACGATATTTTTACTGCCCGCCATAACATACATCATCATCTCAACAGATGGCTTGAAAAGGATAATCAAGAGACACTACTTCTGGGCTTTTATATTTTTCATCCTCTCTTTAACCACATATATCTACCTTCCGATAAGAGCGGCTTTCAAACCGTTTCTAAACTGGAGCAATCCGGTTAACCTTCAAGGCTTTTTAAATCATATCAGCGGCTGGCAGTATAGGGTGTGGATGTTCTCCTCGCTGACTGAGATGCTTAACGGCATCAGTTACTTTCTTCATCTGCTTTATGACCAATTCGGAATTGTTGGTCTCGCCTTAATGACAGTGGGCATGATAGTACTGTTTAAGAATGAACTGAAGGTATCGATATTTTTTACTTCGATAATTTTAGCCGATATTTTTTACAGCTCCAATTATGAAATCATCGATATCGATGCATATTACCTCATCGGTTTTGCCTGCCTTGCAGTCTTTGCTGGAACGGGATTGATATATTTAGTTGATTTCCTGACCACTGCCAAGCAATTAAAAAGATATAAGAAAACCATGAAGATATTTCTAATATTCTGTCTGGTAGGACTGCCATTGTCAAACCTCTTAAGCAATTACTACACCCAGGATAAATCCAATAAGGTCTTTGCCGCCAAGGGGGTGGAAAATATGCTGGCTTCCATGGAACCCGGTGGGATGGCAATTATCGAAAACTGGGATTTTTATTCGCCATGGCTTTACTTTCGATATGCTTTAAATCATCATCCCTATATAACCTTAATCGATAAGGAGCTTCTGCGCAGATCATGGTATTTAGATTTTCTGCAAAGATACCATCCTGAAATCACCGGTGAATCTCAGACTCAGATCGAACGTTTTCTTGAATTGTTAAAACCATTTGAGGCCGGCAAAAAATGTGACCCCAATGCCTTAACAGCATCTTTTAGAGAGATGATATCATCCATCATCAAAACCAATGCCCGTAAAAGGCCTATTTACACTAACATCACTCATGACCCCGATGTCGTCCCGTATATGGCGCGAATACCGGTCGGTGTTTTATATAAACTTGAGGATAAACCAAGTTATATAGATTTCGACATAAACAAAATCGACATATCCTGCTGGGAATTACCCTATGTATATATAAATGAGCGCACCAAAATTGCCCTGGCCTATTCGTTCAGAGCTTTTAAAGCAAGAGAGTTGTTCTGCCGTAACTTGGGTCATATAAACGAGGCTGAGGAATATTCAAATTTATCCAGCCGTATCGAGAAAATTTTGTCAAAGCCAGAGGGTTAATTAAACTGTCGGGTTTCTCACTTCATACGGAACCCGACATACTGACTGGAGTTGACTAATAACCGAAATCCTCTTGCCAAGATGGAGTGTAATCCGGCGGAATAATCCATCTAACCCCTCCTCTTGTAACTATGCAAATCAATATATCACCACCAGTTTTGGGTGGCATATCGTTTTCAATCAAGTAATCTCCATTTACTATTTTATCAATTTCAACTACAGACTTAACCATCGTGTACGCATAATATATAGCATCTTTCATTGACCAGCTTCTCGAAATTTTATTTATTTTTTTACTTAAATCAGATTTATTAATAATTGACTTCAATCTTTCCTCTAATAAGACATCAGGTAAAAAACTCCTAATGTTATCTAACCATACTGAAATAGCATTTTTAAGTTCTGGATCTATACCTT
>NATP01000078.1 GCA_002085375.1 candidate division Zixibacteria bacterium 4484_95
GAAAATGCCCCAAGCATCACCCGGCGTGTCATAACCTCCAACCCATGTCGGCTCGCCGGGGTAGCTGATGTCGATTACCTGCAGACCTGATAACACATCAGCCACATAGGCGTAATTGCCTGAGACGAAAACGCCGCGAGGCCAACCCGGCGTGTCATAATCTCCAGCCCAATTCGGCTGGGCGGGGTCGCTTATGTCGATTATTTGCAGACCAGAATACCTATCAGCCACATAGGCGTAATGGCTTGAGACGAAAGCGCCCCAAGCATAACCCGGCGTGTCATAACCTCCGACCCAACCTGGCTGGGCGGGGTCGCTGATGTCGATTATCTGCAGACCCCAACTGCCATCGGCCACATAGGCGTAATCGCCTGAGATGAAAACGCCACGAGTCTGACCCGGCGTGTCATAATATCCAACCCAATTAGGCTGGGCGGGGTCGCTGATGTCAATTATCTGCAGGCCGGAACGGTAATTAGCCACAAAGGCATAATCGGCGGATACGAAAACGCCCTCAGCCCAATTCGGCGTGTCATAATCTCCAACCCGCGTTGGATCCGCGGGGTCGCTAATGTCGATTATCTGCAGACCGGAATCCCAATCAGCAAGAAAGGCGTAATCGCCTGAGACGAAAACGTCCAAAGCATGACCGGGCGTGTCGCAACCTCCAACCCACATCGGTTCGGCGGGGTTGTTGATGTCGATTATCTGCAGGCCGGAATAACCATCAGCGACATAGGCGTAATCGCCCGATACTAAAATGCCCCAAGCATCACCCGGCGTGTCATAACCTCCGAACCGCGTCGGTTCGGCGGGGTCGCTGATGTCGATTATCTGCAGGCCAGAACTGCCGTCTGCCAAGTAGGCATAGTTACTATCAATGTCAATGCCGTTTCCTCCGCCCTGAAGATACAACCTGCTGACGAAAGTGGGGGAAGCCGAGTCTGACACATCAAGAACAACCAGGCCATTAACGAACGCGCAGTAGGCGTAATCTCCTACAACTTCTACATCGTTAACACCCGTCCAGAGGGTTGATGAGACATATTCCACATTCTGGGCTATGGCAGAGCCAGCATTTATGATAAGAATAAAACAAAGAACTAATGCCAGCATCGATTACCCCGGGTATGTTCTCTCAAAAGCTGAAAGAAGCAAGCGGTTTGAGAATTTATACAATGAGGACCACTTCACAAGTTTCCAGACCTCATCTCTGGCAAGTTTGAGATCTCCTTTATCAAGTAGTCTGTGTGGGTAATCGGTAAATAATCTCAGTGTCTTGGCAGCCAGCATTAAGGGGACTATTAGAAACATTCTTAGGCCAAGGTACTTCTTAGGAACAAGCTTTATATACTCAAGGGAATCCTGAAAATGAAAACGGCATATCTCGACAACTTTGCTAACCAAGCCTGCTATATCCCCTTTAAAATGACCGGGGAACGATATGCCATACCTTTCGATAAGTGTTCGGGGCAAAAAACATATTCCTCTTTTTGTATCGATAACGGCATCCTTTAAGATATTAACCTTTTGCAAACCAAGTCCGAAAGACCTGCCCAGAATATGAAGTCTCTGTCTTGTATTATTCGAAAATCCGGCATAGTCGGAGAAAATATCAGTCAGCATATGGCCAACCGTTCCAGCAACATAGTAACAATACTTATCCCAGTCATTTTCGTCCCTTAAATAATAGACATAGGGTTCATTACTACCAGCAAAGGTTGTATAAGTCGCCATACCCTCAGCCATCTCCCGCACCCTCGGGAAAATATGCTTCCGGTAGTTTTCGGGCAGAGAATCAAAGGCCGTTAAAACCATGTCGATATTTTCCACCAGCTTTATATTAGGTAAATGATCTATAGAGTGAGAAATATCCAAATATTGCTGGTAATCAACAAAAGAGTTCTTCAGGTCATTCAAGATATCTTCATCATAACCATTTGGAGTAGATAAAAGTTTTGAGTATTTTAAAAGATTATCCTTTCTTTGCGAGGGGCTTAATATTAATGAATCCTCATAGGTGTCAGCTATACGGCATAAGAGGTAAGCCAGTCCTACCGGATGTCCCAGTTTTTTAGGCAAAAATTTGATGGCCAAATAAAATGTCCGTGACACACTAGGTAATATCTCCTCGGTAAAACGGATAGCATCGTTCAAATTATTCTCGATATTTTCCTTCAATAACATTTCCCTAACTTAACAGTTTTTTCAACACTGTCAACATCATTCTCTAACTTTCACACCGGCTCAAACGGCTCTATCATCTTTTTATACTCCTGACCGGCAAAGCGGTCGGTCATACCGGCAATATAATCAGCCACCACCAAATTGGCATCCTCATTTTCAATCCTTTTCCGGAAACCCGGTGGCAGTTGATCGATATTGCTTGTATAAGCCTTAAACAGAGTTGTTATGATCAGCTCGGCTTTTTCGGCCATTCTTACAAGGCGATAGTGACGATACATATTCTCATACAAAAATTGCTTTATCTGAGCATCAAGCTCCTGCATCCGCTGGGAACGGCATATCAGATTATGTGATTGTCGCCTTACATCATCAGGATTTTTCGGAGCATGTTTTTCAAGAACCTCAAGGCTGGTCTTTAAGGCATCGGTGACCATCTCGTTAATAAGCATCTTTATCATCTGATAACGGTAATATGGCGATTCCCTGATAGCGGGATATTTTTTAACCAAGCCATCATGAACCTTTTTCCAGAGTTCAAGCTTTAACAAATCTTCCACAGAAATCAAACCGGAGCTCAAACCATCGTCGACATCATGGCATGTGTAAGCTATCTCATCCGCTATATTAATAACCTGGCATTCGAGGCTGGGTCTCTCCAAGGGAAACATCTCCGGTGGACAGGAGGGGTTGTCATAAACGGTCTCATGCTTCAAAATTCCTTCCCTTAGTTCAAAAGTCAGGTTCAATCCCTGAAAATCAGGGTAGCGGTGTTCAAGGTAATCCACCACACGCAAACCCTGACGGTTATGCTCAAAACCGCCATGTTCCTCCATCAGCTTGTTAAGAGTCAACTCTCCTGAGTGACCAAATGGTGTATGTCCCAGATCATGAGCCAGAGCTATACCCTCGGTCAAATCCTCATTTAACCTGAGAGCTCGGGCAATACATCGAGCGATCTGTGAAACCTCGATAGTATGTGTCAACCGTGTGCGGTAGTGGTCACCCTCATGGTTTACGAAAACCTGAGTTTTGTATTCAAGACGGCGGAAAGATGTAGAGTGTATTATCCGCTCGCGGTCGCGTTGAAATTCTGTGCGATAAGGGTGTTTTGGCTCGTCATACTGTCGCCCACGAGACATACTTGATTTCATCGCATACGGAGCCAAGCTCTCTTCCTCTCTTTTTTCAAGCTCTTCTACTATCGACATTATCTCACCGATATGATAGGGTTAACCTCGAACAATCCGGTAAGGCACCTACATCGAAAAAAGTATAACCAAAAACAAGTCTTTTGTAAACAACTTCCAAACCCACAAAATATATCTCAGGACCACTTAAAAATCCAGCCTCTATTATCAACGGCTTAATCAGCTCTAATTTCTGGCCAATTAAAAACCTGTTTTTGTCAAGCTTATCCTTAAAATAAACCCCATAAAATGATAGAATTTCATTGGCTGACCAGCAACCAGATATAATAAATTCCAGCTCATCAGAATAACCATTTTTATTATTAAGTGACTTATTATCAATCAATATGGCAATATTTAAATCATGCAATGACCAGCCTGCAGTAAACGAGATTTCATCATGTGATGACCGGTAAGTATCGTCACCATAAATGTAAGCATTATGAGAATAACTTGCTCCCAAAGAAATTTTCCATAACAATGATTTCTGTAAAAAAATCTTAAAAGCGGTGGATGAATATAAATCATTAATACCATAATCTCGAAAAACAACGCCCACTGACCCAAATTGCGAATATAATTTTACTCCGCTGTTTATCCATTTCAAAGAACCAACTCCATAGAGCGAGGCGCTTCGAAAAACAGTACTAAGACCCGCCTTGTCATAAGATTTGGCAGTGATACAAAATCCATTACCCGTAGGAATATAATAATCGCCAATAAGCATAAAGTCGGGGCCCTCAAGACAAAATGCCACTGGTGTGAGCAAAATCAATATCATTAGAACTAATTTGTCTTGCTTTTTGTATTTCATGGGGAAATCACCAGAGGGATAACCTTATGAGAGTTAATTGAACCGCCAACTATAAACGAAATCAGATACAAACCAGGTGGAAGTTGTTTGCCATCGTCAGCCAAACCCTGCCAGATAATGGTGCCAAACGGTGATTGCGAGTTTTCAAGGAGAACCGCCCGTTTTCGAGCCGAATCATCATATACCAATACACTGATTTCCGCACCTGCCGGAGCGGCATATGATATAACGACAGACCTTTCAGGACCAGACAAGCTTATAACCTGCGGGGAAACATCAAGAAGATATTCCCGTTGGTCAGAAGGTTTTGATGAATTAGGTTGTCCCGGCGTTGAACCAGTAGGGTCATAACATGGATGCCACAAGGATATTGGGGCGTTTACGTCATCTCGCTCTACACTTCGCCCATCGTCAGAGGCCTGTTCCCAGGCATATTGGTCGATAACCTGACCATTGTCACTTAACAGATAGATGGCTCCACTGTCATTGCCAAGCGATATGTTTATCTGGAAAGCTATACAATTCTCAGAGGGAGAATCTCCCCAGACACCTGATGAATCGCCCCAGTGATATTCAAAACAATCACTGCCATCGATCGGTTCTAACCTCCTGCACAAAACAGCATAAGAAAAAGCCGGAACAGATGAACCTTCAGGAAAAGATAACGAATCTTCGCCCTCCACAAGGATATAATCACCCAAATCCTCAGCAACCGGATTGTTGTTATAAACCTCCAACCACTCTAAAAGGACACGGTTTCCCGGCTCGTTTGATAATATCTCGCTCAGTACTATCTCTCCAATAGAAACCTGGCTAAAACAGACAACAAATATAGAAACTTTAAAAAATGTCATCATAGTAGTTTCTCAATTTTTAAATTAACTTTTTTACCCTTAAAAATAACCACCTCTGCATTGATATTTATGCCGTTTGTAAGATTAAGCTCCTCACCGAAAAACCAACGCGCTTTACCATCGGAATAATTTCTAAGCTTTAAAAATATATTTAATTGCCCCTCAAGACCATATAAAAAATCGATATAAGAATAACTTCTGTTGCCAATAATTTTTGCATTTTCATTAAAATATAATTTAAAGCCACACCGCTTCAACAACGGTCTTTCATCCTGCCAGAAACCAGTTCTCAACCAGAGATAACTGTTTTGATCTTTAAACATAGATACGGTTTGAAATACGGCACTCAGATTATCTTTTAACCGTCCAAAAAGTCTTAAATTAAATGATGATTTAACCTGTCTTTCATAAGATTGTCTCCAGAATTGGAAACCGATAGAGAGATACCTTCTGGTAAAATTGACAGCTAAACCGGTCTCACCAGCCTGTGCAGAACGAAAACCCAACTCCTGCCCACCAGGATAAAATGAACTGTAATCTGTGGCGGAAGGGCCTGAACAATTATAATTGTTGAAATTATCACTATAACGCCAAAACTCGGTACTTATCGCCATATCATCAAACCAACGTAATCCCTTTAAAAACAACCCACCGGACTGTTCCACGCTTGCATACTCACCGGCAATAGAAGACAATTTGTTCTCTATTTTAAAATTTAAGCCAACGGTAAATCTCTTATCAACAACATCAAGATTATCGAAGTTATTCAAGCCAGCAGAGATACCAGCTGTTAACCCCCTCTTCTTAAAAACAACACCAGAACCTATAAATATCTTTTTTGCGCTACTATACTTTTTTTCAGAGTAATAAAATCTCTCTCCGAAACTACCATTTTTCACATCCAATTTCAGACCGTTATAAAAACTATCTGTAGGATACAAAAAATCGAATGAGGTTGTATATCAAAAAAAAACTTGCCCGTAATCCTGTCAAAATCCCGGCTGTAACGTCGGACACCAACCTTCCCCTTCTTCGGGGCCAAGAGATTTAACCAAAACCTGTTATCAGGTGAAATATTCGACACAATTGAAGGGTCATTCATTTCAAATGCTCCAACTGCCTGAAGGTCTTCCGGTTTTAAATCCCCTATATCATATAAGTCAACCAGCATTGAAAAAACATCATAATCGATTTCGTCCTGATAATAGCTCTGGTATATGTCATCAAGGCAATCCAGGCTATATATCCACGAGGCAGAGCTTGAGGACACCAGGATTAAATAAATAAAAAAAAATGAATGCTTAATTATTTTAATCCGTATTTGTCTAATTTCCGGTATAAAGTTCGTTCCCCTATACCTAAAAGAGCCGCTGCCCGTTTGCGATTACCTCCCACTTCCTGAAGGGTTTTGGCTATGATATTTTTTTCGTTATCACCCAAATTTAGACTTTGCTGTTGGTCTGGAAGCTGGGCATTGTTGGTCAGGTTCAGTTGCAGATTTTCTACTAAATACCCGCGTAATGCGTTAATTTCCTCTTTTAACGATAAAATTGCCTGTATTATCAACTGATGTTCGGCGCTTTGGGGTGATCTGCCTGTCGGCACAGGCAAGCTTCTGTCATGGAGTGACTTCTCCTGTAGGTAATTCTCAAAAGCCCTCTTGGTCACAACGCCTTTTTCGGATAAAATGAGAAGAGATTCAATAACGTTCTTCAATTCACGAACATTGCCTGGCCAATGATATCTCAAAAACATCTTCATGGCTCCCGGTTCTACAGGATGGGCACCTGTATAAGCCGAATAACGGGACTTCATGATAAACTCTTTTACCAATGGTGGTATATCCTTGGGACGAGCTGACAATGGTGGGATAGTTATATTGACCACGTTCAGCCGGTAAAATAAATCCTGCCATAGCTCTGACTCTAATACCCCTGGAGCCAGAGAACTAATATTAATGCCTATAAACTTCTCCCCGGGTTTTCCCGATTTAGCATGGAGGGCACGAGCCACCATTTCCTTGCCAACTCCCGACGGACCGGTTATCAAAACAGTGATATCTGTTGGACCAACCTGTTGAATCATTCGGGCAACACCGACAAGCTCTATCGAACGACCGACAAGGTTACAGCTGGCAAGAAGTTGCCTGTCGTTTAGATGTTCAACAAAACCGTTCGCTATCTCTTCAAAACTCTTATGAGGCAGAAACAACTGGTCGGTGTATTGTCCGAATATCTCAAGATGAGTTTCGGCAACCCCCAGAACAACGATTTCAGGATCTTCCAAATATATTTTTTCAAGTATACGCGGGACATCGGACTCAAATCGCAAATCGTAAAACACACCCTGAGGAACAGCTCTTTTAAAAGCCGAACCAAGAGATTGCCTATCGTCAAATACCTGAACCTCAAACGACTTACTATTCAAAGCCGTTGTTAAATCGCTACAATAATCCTTTTTTTGCCCATAAACGTAAATCATCGTCTTCTCTTGCCAAGTTTAAAAGCGGGGAAGAAATTTATCTCACGTTTTTCTTTATCAACTCTGGCCACCACTACTTCAATACGGTCACCAAGACGAAAACATTTTTTCAATCTACGACCAACTGCTTGGTGTTTTTTCTCATCATAAACATAATAATCATCACCAATAGAAAAATAAGGCATGAAACCTTCAACCAGCAAATTATCAACCTCCACAAATAAACCCGAATTAACCACCCCGGAAACGGTTCCCCAAAAGACGGAGCCTATTTGGTTATAAAAATAATCCACCATCTTAATTTTGATAGATTCTCGCTCAAGCTCATCGGCCTGGAGCTCCGTTTGAGAACAATGCAACCCGACGTTCTTCAAACCACCTCTCAACTTCTTTGCCGCATCTGACGTCAATTTTTTATTGATGTATAACTTCACCACACGATGAAGGTGCAAATCGGGATACCGTCTGATAGGCGATGTAAAATGGGTATAACTATCGAAAGCTAGTCCGAAATGGCCGATATTTTCAGGTTGATACAAAGCCTTGGCCAGCGACCTCAAGAGCAGCTTATTAACAAACTGTTCCTCCTTTTTGCCCGCTACATGATTCAATACCCTTTGGAATTTCTTGGGGGTAATTTCACCTTTGAAACTAAATTTGTAACCCATCTTACTCAAAAGCTCGGCGAAGTCATTGATTTTAAGCTTATCGGGTTTATCATGAACCCGATATAATATGGGTGCTGATATTGCCTCCATTGCTTTTGCCACAACGCAGTTTGCCACCAGCATAAACTCCTCAATAAGACGATGGCTATCGAAACGAGGGTAACGAAATATATCCACAACATTGCCCTCCGGATCGAGAACAACCTTTGGCTCGGGCAGGTCGAAATCAAGGCTTCCCTTTTTAATCCTCCGAGCTTTCAACTTACCGGCAAGCTCACTCATCTTTAACAAATCACCTGTATAACCTTTAAGTTTCGGTGATGGTTTACCATCAAGGCAATCCTGAACTTCCTTATAATTTAACGAGGCTCTGCTGTTGATTATACTTTCAACAATTTCATATTTTTTTACCAGAGCTTTAGAATCGAAATAGATCAACACACTCAGAGCCAATCTGTCCACCCCTTCATGCAGACTGCATAAGTCGGCGGAAAGCTTCTCTGGAAGCATGGGGATGACCCTGTCAACCAGATATATCGAGTTACCGCGGAGTAAAGCCTCTCTGTCAAGCAGGGTTTCCGACTTAACATAATAAGATACATCAGCGATATGCACACCCAGGCGAACCAACCCCTCAGGCAACTTCTCCAAGCTTACCGCATCGTCGTGATCTTTAGCATCGGCAGGATCAATTGTGAAAACTTTTAAGTGACGCAGGTCAACACGCCTTTTATACTCTGATTTGGGAATGACACGTTTTATCCCTCGGGTTTCAGTCAGGATCTGGCGTGAGAAATCAACCGGTACACCTGATGATTTCACCAGCGCATCTATATCGACACCGGGTGTGCCCGCCGGACCAAGAACCTCGACTACCCGCCCTGTTGGGGGAAGGTAATCGGCGCGCCACTGGTCCAGGCAAACCACCACCACATACCCGGGCTTCACAGCAAAACCATCCGGGTTTTCAAGTTCGATTTTGGTGATGATACGTGGGTCATCGGGATTCAAACGCCAACCGTGACGGTCTTTTTCGAGCTTGCCTACAAGCTGTTTTCCCTGACGATTCAAGACCTTGACGATTCTGCCCTCACGACTTCGGCCAAGCCGGAAATGTTTCAGTTCAACTATTACATGTTCGCCGTGAAACGCCCCACCAAGCTCACGCTCGGAGATAAATATCTCTTCATCATGGTCATCCGGAATTACAAAGCCAAAGCCTGAGCGAGCCACAACCAGCTTACCTTTGACCTTACCGGCATAGCTTTGCAAAACTAACCGCCCGCCCCGAAGACGCTCAATCTCGCCATCGCTTAAAGCATCCTTCAACAACCGCCGAAACGTTCGATATTCATCCTGACCGACATTCATCATCCGGGCTAATTCCCGTATCTTCGGCGGCCGCGAACAGTTTGTTAATACTCTTTTTATCTCATCAAGAGTGTACTTATGCATCTTGAAATATATTTTAGCAAAATCTAAAGGGAAAGTCAACGGTGATGAAGCAATAAAGTATTAAACCTGATATTCATGTCAGTCTTATAAGTAATATTTCAAACATCATTTGCATATTTCAGTGATTTTAATTTTTTAAATAAAGCCCAAGTAACCCCATAAAGTCCTGTAGGCTCATACCCACTATCAATCAAACTATGAGTATTTTTTCGCGCTTCGGCCCATTCATTAATTATAAGGTATGATTGCTCTTGTGCATATTTAAAAAAAATATTTTCATTATCAACATGAGATTTCTTCAAGTTATGCATATTACAAAAACAAAATTCACCCCAACCTTCATACGCCAGCAAATATTCTCCATTTTCTTCAGTTCCAACTTCATCTGAAATTTCTGCTAATGTATCCCATACCCATCTCAATATATTTTGTGTTGCACCAGTATAAGTATCATTTATTTTCATAACTTTGAAATGTAATTTTTAGAGTTGAGGATGTTCTTATAATGTTTTTAGTCTCTCATGAGCCATCATCAGCTCCCCTAACGCCATTTAAAACGTCCGTTCAGGATGTTTTTAAAGACTTTCTCCTCTTCCGGGGGCATCCTTGGAAATAACCCCTCAGCGCAATATCCCAAAGGCATGATAGCCACCGGTATAAATTGTGGATGTATATTAAGTATTTTGCGAAGGAATGTATTTAACGTTGGACTGTAACACAACGAACCAAGCCCCTCCTCGTTCGCTTTAAGCATCATATTGCCCAAAGCCAGCCAGGTGGATGCTGCCTGGTATGGTTGACCCGACTGCCCGCAAACAATAATTAAGCAAGGTGCCTCCTCCAAAAACGGCATTTTCCAGTTTGATTTACAAATTGAGGACTTAGACGAGTGCGAATCATTATTGCCGCCGGCACCACGCTTGAACGCCCTCTCAATCTTCTCGGCTTCAAGCCTTATTTTCTGCTTGGTCTCACGCTCGTAAACCACTATCAACTTCAACGGAGCTTTATCAGCGCCTAACGGCACACATAAACCTGCCTGAATAACCCTATCGATCTTCTCTTTCGCTACAGGCCTACCGGAAAAGTGACGTACGCTACGATGACCTTTTATCAAATCATAAAAATTCATAATATAAACGACCTGTCATTGTAAACGACCCGGCCATCAACCACGGTCGCTAAAACCTTAATGTCAGGGATTTCATCTGGTTTTATCCTAAAAATATCATCGGAAATTACCACGAAATCTGCCCGAGCACCTTCTGCCAATATCCCGGATTTGCCTTGCCAGCCACATATATCAGCCGAGCCCACCGTATAAGCTTTTACCGCTTGTTTCACCGTCAGTTTCTGTTCGGGATACCAGGCCGGCCTGTCCTCACCGGGTTTTTTCCTTGCAACGGCTGAATATATTCCCATAAATGGATTTGGATCTTCAATAGGACTGTCCGAACCAAATCCCATCTGAGCGCCCGCTTTCAAAAGCATACTATACGGATAGGCATATTTTGCTCTTTTACCCCAATGTTTATCAGCTAAATCCCTGTCGGCAATGATATGAATCGGCTGAACCGAAACGGCAACATTGTATTTTTTAAACTTTGGAATATCACTTTTACGTAGCACCTGAGCATGTTCAATCCGGTGTTTCAAACCAAGTTTCTTGGAAATGGCATATTTTCTACCGAAAAATTTCAAAAGTTCAGAGTTTGCTCTATCGCCAATGGCATGGATAGCCAATGAAATCCTCTGGATATGTGTTTTCTCAAAATACATCTCCAGCTCATCATTTGACATCGTTGAAACGCCAAGATTGTCTGTCTTGCCTAAGTAATGTGAAAACATCCAGGCGGTTTGTGAACCTAAAGAACCATCCATGTACAGCTTCAAACATCCGATATTCAAAAAGTCATCTCCGAAACCGGTTTTCAAACCCAGTGATGAAGCGGCATTTACATCGTCAGGAGCCAGCATCATAAATACTCTTAGCGAAAGGATATCTTTCTCCTGGGCCTGTTTGAACAAGCTCAAACGGTTAGTGTATCCATCACAATCGCTGATACCGACAATACCCAAGCCATTTAATTTCTTAACGGCTTTTCTAAGAGCCTTTATTTTTAAATCTATGGAGGGTTCTGGTATTTTAGATGTTACCAGTTCACATGCATTTTCAAATAAAATACCAGTCGGCTTACCATCAGAATCGCGCCCGATAGAACCGCCAGGCGGGTCAGGCGTATTCCGGTAGATTCCACATAACTTCAAAACAGCTGAATTAACCCACAACATATGGCCATCTTTGGAATGAAACATAGCTGGATTATTAGGGGATGCCCTGTCGAGTATAGCTCGGTCGGGCATATCATCAGCCCAAAGGTTTTTATCCCAACCCCTCCCTATAAGCCAATGCCCGGAAGCAAGTTTTTTAGCGGTTTTACTTATCAATGATGATGCCTTATCGAGTGAATCAATACCGCTCAAGTCTATGCTCAAAAGGTTGTAACCCGTACTTAAAAGATGAAGATGAGAATCGATAAATCCGGGCAAGACAACATTCCTTTTCAAATCAATAACCTTAAAACCACGGTGCTTTAGGCCCATAAGCTTAGCCTTACTCCCGATCTCGAATATCCTGCCGTCGCAAACAGCTAAACTATCAGCCCATAATCTCTCTGGTGAATAAATGGAAGCATTTGTAAACAAAGTCTTCATAAATTCCCACCTAACCTTCTAAAATCACCGTCCCTGCTGGTGACTCCAAGAGAATCGAGTTTTTCCAAAAGAGGAATTGTGTATTTTCGAGTTGTCTTCAACTTCTCTTTTATTTGAGAAGCGGTGACTTTACCTTCTGTTTTAATATAAGCAATCACGCTCTCGGTTATACTTTTAAAATCCTTTGATGTCAATAATACGCCATTTTTCAGCTCTACTACATCCCCTTTATCGCGAAGAAAATTTATCACTATCTCGTAAGCTGGATCCTCCTCGATAAATTCCTTTTTTGTAGGGGAAGCAAGAGGGCTGGCCGAAAGCCTAGCATTGAGTTTACCGGCAAGTTGTTGTTGTGCTGGTCCTAAATGAGGTGTATGACCATCAAGTTTCAAAAGTCCGGACTCTTGCACAACAGAACCTTTTGAAAGCAGATATGATACAACCTCCTCGACATCCCCAGCGGGAATCTTAAGTTTGCGCGAAAGTTCCCCCACCGATATACCCAAGCTCCAGGGACGCAATCTGTGGCTTTCTTCAAGAACCTCCAAAGCTGGCTTGAGGTATTTCTCAAGATGCCTCTTTTCAATTAAAACTCCTCCGGCTCGAACGATATCTTTCGCTTTAGAGAGATAGCTATCAATTTGTTCCTGAGTAAAACAACTGTTAACTTTCAACTTCGACACATCGAGATTTTTATCATTTATAAGTTCCGAACGAACTACAGAGGCTACGTCAAGTTTCTCTCTTGT
Organism: candidate division Zixibacteria bacterium 4484_95; assembly: GCA_002085375.1. Classification (GTDB taxonomy): domain Bacteria; phylum Zixibacteria; class MSB-5A5; order UBA10806; family 4484-95; genus 4484-95. The sequence continues at coordinate 13,111 of NATP01000078.1, forward strand.
TTTTAGTATTTCAAGTTGTATGACTTTACTTTTTCTAATCGATGAAAAATCCCAATATAGCACCTCACCACCTGCCACTGTCATGGGTGGACTTATCTGTCTTACGATAAATTTATCACCAATACGACAACAAATTTCCTTTTTGTGGCGGAAAACCGCAAAGTCTTCATCTCCCGCAACCAACTGATTTTTACCAAATAATCGTAGCCTCGAATGGGTGACCGATGTGCCGAGCAAGAACATCAACTCCGAAGCGTTTCTGAGCGGATGTTTTATACTAGGCAACACCCTTATCTTAACCCCCATTGAACTTGTTGGTTTGAAATGTTTCGATAAAACCAAAGCTGAGCCACGAGGCGTATCATCCTTACCAGCGCCGGTTAAATTAACCGCCACCCTGCTTCCAGGTTGAGCAACCTCAATCGGCTTCTTATGCGTTTGCAGACCCCGAACCCTTACTTTGCGACCTGACGGGCACACCTGAAGCTCCTGACCAAGTTTTATCTCCCCCTCAATAAGAGTGCCGGTAACAACTGTACCCATGCCCTTGATAATAAAACTACGGTCTATATAAAGACGGGGGGAACCTATAGAGAATCTTTGCACATCACGGTCCAAAATCTTTTGAAGAGAATTTAATACATCCTCCCTACCAGAATTATCCTTAGCCGAAAAAGGGATTATAGGTGCATTTTCAAGAAAAGACCCTTTCAACCTTGAGGCGATATCCTCTTTTTGAAGTGTCAGGTATTCGGAATCGACAAGGTCTATTTTGGTCAAGACAACGATACCTGTTTTGATGCCCAACAGCGAAAGGATATCCAGATGTTCAGCCGATTGCGGCATCCAGCCATCATCAGCAGCAACAACAAACATCACCGCATCAATGCTGCCAACACCAGCCACCATATTCTTTATAAATCTCTCATGCCCGGGCACATCAACAACTCCCACAGATTCACCTGAGGGCAAATCAAACCAGGCAAAACCCAGGTCGATGGTCAAGCCACGTTCTTTTTCCTCGGGAAGGCGATCGGGATCAATACCAGATAGCACTTTCACCAACGCTGATTTGCCATGATCGATATGACCAGCTGTGCCTACAACAAACATGATCTCAATGCTTTCAACAACAAATCATCCTGACCAGGTAAAACAGTGCTTAAATCCAGCATGATTTTGTCTTTGCCCTTGCGGACAACTACAGGGGGATCGAAGTTTCTAAGTTTTATATCAAGTTTCTCGATGTTTTTTCTGACAACAAGTCCATAACTATCATAATTTATCGATGGGGTGGAACCACCGCCGGCGGTACTTTTCAACGGCGATGGTGTGACATAATCTAAGCCAAGTTCAAAGGAAATATGCCTGGCTCTCTCTTCAAGGCGCGATATTCCCTGCTCGAAAATACTTTTTAATTTTATCTTTTCTGGGGCTACGAGGTATGCCAATAACGTTTGTTCAAGAGCGCTCAAACAGAGCTTGTCGGGACGCAACGGTCGATACAATGGATGGTTCCGAAGAGCGGTTATGTATTTTCCCCTACCAATTATAATTCCTGCCTGTGGGCCACCCAAAAGTTTATCTCCGGAAAAACAGACCATGTCTGAATTTGACCTTATAGCCGAGGCAATATCGGGTTCGGCCTTAAACTCGGGCAAACCAAAACTATCAACCATTCCCGAACCGAGGTCATAAAGCATAGGAATGCGTTTTTTTCGGGCCAGAGTCGATAGTTCAGAGGGAGAAACCTCCTCGACAAAACCCTTTATCTCGAAATTCGATTTATGGACTTTCATAATCAGACCGGTATTTTCATTTACACTTTTTGAATAATCCATCAGCACTGTGCGGTTAGTAGTACCAACCTCCTTTAATCTTGCACCGGATGCAATTAATATCTCCGGTATTCTGAAACCACCACCTATCTGCACCAGTTCTCCCCGCGATACCAACACCTCTTTATCCCTAGCAAAACAACTAACCACCAGAAGCACAGCTCCAGCATTGTTATTAACAACGACTCCTGCTTCAGCTCCTGCCAGCACCGCCGCCATCTCACCTGCCAGCGTTCCTCTCTTGGACCTTTTACCAAAAGCTAAATCGAACTCAAGGTTGCAATATGATACGCTGTTATCACAAACGGTCTTCATCAAAGCCTCATCTAGTGGAGCCCTGCCAAGCGACCACCTTGGTACTAACGCCTTTATATCTTTTCTCTCAAGTATTGTCGATACGGCTGGAATATTCCTCAACTTCTGTTTATCTTTAGATACCATTTTTCCTTTTTTATAATCTCACCCACACAACAAACCAGAACACCTCTTTTGGTAAGCTCATCTTCAAGCTTTTTACTATTATCTTTAGCTATCGATAATAGCAAGCCACCCGAGGTCTGGGCATCGCAGAGAATCCTCTTTTCCTCCAACGTTATTTTTTTATCCCATAGCGCATGTTTATCAACATATATAAGATTAACCCCTGTGCCACCGGGGAATGTCTGCTCTTTTGCCAGTTCCACAACCCCATCCATAAGCGACACCCTATCCAGATAAACAACAGCCGATGTTTTCGAGGCCATCATCATCTCCAGAAGATGACCCAAAAAGCCAAAACCTGTAACATCAGTGGCACACTTCACACCGGCCTTTATAGCCGACTCGGAAGCATCCTTGTTGAGAGTGACCATTATCTCAACTGCCTTAGCAACCACCTCAGCCGGTGCTTTGTCTGCCTTAAGGGCTGTGGTTATACAACCCGAACCCAGAGGTTTTGTCAGATATAAGAGATCACCAGGTCGAGAATTGGAATTTGTCATCATCTGCTCTATCTTCACCTTTCCCACAATTGACAGCCCATAAAATGGCTCATCGCTTGTAAGCGTATGCCCACCAACTATCGGTATGTCAGCTTTAGAGGTTATCTCCAATCCTCCTGATAATATCTCAGTCAAAATCTCTAATGGCAGTTTCTTCTCCGGAAAGCCGGTAATATTCAAGGCCGCAATAGGCGTTGCTCCCATAGCATAAATATCCGACAATGAATTAGCGGCAGCGATTCGACCAAAATCACGCGGCTCATCAACAACCGGAGTAAAATAATCAACAGTGGTCACCAAGCCTATATGTTCATCATATTTAACAACACCGGCATCATCAAAGAACTCGGTGCCAACGAGAACGTTGTCAAATTTGCGTTGAGACATCCGGCCCAGAACCTGGACCATCGCTTCAGGCGAAAACTTCGACGCTCAGCCAGCACATGCGGTGTATTCAGTTAATTTTATCTTCTTGGCGGTCATCCTCTCCTCTTATCAACAAATCCCGCATTCATATCTTGACCGGTATATTAACATATTTTCGTTTCTGTTTCAAATATAAAAACCACGGTGTTTATTAAAATGCATTCAAAAATCCACGGTAATCAACTATAATCATCCAACATCGAACCTTTGAAACTTTATTATTGCACTTAAGTATAAATATCCGATAAATTGAAGTGGGGAAAGATATGAGAAACACTCAGATACTTGGGATAATAGCCGTTGTCATAATTGGAGCCTTGTTGGGCTCCGTATCCACACTCGGTATAATAAAACTCCTCTCAAAGACAGAACCAACCTTACAAATAGCAGATGATAAAGATGCTCATCAAACTGCAGAAAAAATAATTCCTGTAAGTGACAAACAGAACTTAAATGTAGAGATCACCAGTTCCCGACGAAATGCCATTGTTGAGGCAGCTGAAAAGGTAGGTCCGGCTGTGGTCTCTATTTTCGTGACACAAACCCACATTTATCAACAAACCAATCCAGGTTTTGGAGCTGATTTCTGGAACTTTTTCTTCCTCGGGCCCAGAGAATATCGCCGCCAGGTTCACTCGCTTGGTTCGGGTATCATCATTAATCCTGAGGGGTATATCCTCACCAACGACCATGTTGTTCGTGGTGCTGAGGAGATTACCATTACCCTGACAAATGGAGAGCAGTACAACGGTATACTCATCGGTTCAGATGAGTCATTCGACCTGGCTGTCTTGAAATTGGTCTCCGATAAGCGGGATCTTCCTTACGCCATTATGGGCAATTCGGATGAGCTTATCACCGGTGAATGGGCAATCGCTATCGGTAACCCATTCGGCTACCTTCTCGACGACACCAAACCCACCGTGACCGTAGGGGTTATATCAGCAGTAAATCGTGATATCAAACCGGGAGCTAGGCAGAAGCAGGTTTATCGTAATATGATACAAACCGATGCTGCCATCAACCCTGGAAACTCCGGTGGTCCTTTGGTCAATGCCAATGGAGAAGTTGTAGGGATAAATACATTTATATTTACTTCGAGTCAGGGCTCTGAAGGTATCGGCTTTGCCATCCCGATAAACCGTGCTAAGGTTATAATCGGAGACCTGATTAGCACCGGCGAAGTAACCAGGTCCTGGGTTGGCTTGAAGCTTCAGAGAATTACCCCTGTTTTAGCCCAAAGCCTTGGCCTAAACAAAAAATCCGGCCTCATCGTTGCTTCAATAGATGATATGTCACCAGCCAAGAAATCGGGGGTAAAACCCGGCGATGTCCTTCTTAAAGTCAACGATGAAGAGATTAGCAATTCATCCGACTGGGAAGAGGTTATCACTTATGCCCGTGTCGGTTCAACATTGACGGTGACAATCCTTCGCGATAAAGACACGCTAAACATCAACCTCACCCCCGAGGAATTACCCATAAAGAACGCACCGTCATATACTGACCGGTTCGGTTTAAATGTTGTAACCATTACCAAACAGCTCGCTGGTATATATGGAATCAGAGATAATAGAGGGGTGATGATAGCCGATGTAAAAGAAAACAGCCTCGCCTCCAGTTGGGGACTCCAAGAGGGTGATATTATACGTCGCATTAATCGCACATCCATCAAAGATATCAACGACTATAAAAAAACAATCGAGAATATCCACTCTGGTTACAAAGTGCTATTTATAATTGAACGTCAGGGTGAACTGTATTATTTACCGGTAGTATTATAACCAGACAAATCTCGACAGGAAATGAGTACACTGTTAAATATTCAAATAACCTTGCAAAAAAATCGCATTTATAATAAAATCAAATATCATGGGGCAGGTCCGTGCTTTTATTGCAGTTGAATTGCCCGACCATTTAAAACGTCAGGTCGATAAATTGGTCGTGTCTTTAAAACCGCTTGCCGAAGGTGTTCGCTGGGTCAAAGCAGCAAACCTTCATTTCACTCTTCGCTTTCTGGGTAACATTGAAAGTGATTCGGTTCCAGCATTAGCCGAACAGCTTAGAAAAAACCTTGAAAATACCAAGCCGTTTTCGATATGCTTAAGCGGTCTGGGCTGTTTCCCCAACATGAGAAGGCCACGGGTCATCTGGCTAGGCACCGGTGGTGACGAAGAAAATTTTAAAACTCTGGCGAACGAAGTAGAATCAGCCTGCCGCCGATGCGGTTACGATAAAGCTGATAAAACGTTTTCACCGCATCTGACAATTGGTCGTATAAAGTTTCCGAAGGGCCTTGAGGTTTTGACCGAAAACCTTCAAAAAATACAATTCAAATCTGACGAATTCAATATTAATCAGGTAGTTATTTTCAAATCTGACCTTTCTCCCCGTGGCCCAACATATACCCCAATGGCCAAAGTAGTTTTAGAAAGTTAACAGGTACTTTATTAATTTGCCATTCGTGAACAAGACCGCTTTTATTCTTGTAACAGGCGCCAGTGGTCAGCTTGGCCGACGACTTGTGCGAAGGTTAATATCGCATGGCTACAGGGTACGGGCTCATTACCGTTCCGTTGAAAAAGCCCAACGATGGTGTCCACCTGAGGCAGAACCGGTTTTCGGTGACCTTCTAACACCAAACTGGCTTCACGGAGCAGTAAAGGGTTGCGATATCGTTATTCATTGTGCGGCTAAGGTTAGCCTTCGACCGTTAGCAAGATCACAACAGGCAAAATCTGACTACATGTATAATATAAATGTAAATGGTACTAAAGCTGTTGTCGAATCTTGTTTCTCTTCTAATGTCAAAAGACTTATCCACATATCTACAGTTGGTGCTGTTGGTGGTTCTGTAGATGGCACACCGCTTGATGAAAGCGCCAGCTTCAACCTCGCTGGTTACGG
>NATP01000157.1 GCA_002085375.1 candidate division Zixibacteria bacterium 4484_95
CAAAGGTTGAGACCTTTGCACAACTTTAATGAACTAAGTCTTTCAACCCCTTGCGTCTCTTTGCGTTCTTTGCGGTAAAAATTTAAACCGCCAAGGGCGCTGAGGTTTCAGAGGTTATTTACCATTCTGCGGATGCCGTCTTTCATTCTGTATACATTGAAATTGAGCAGAAAACCGAGTTTGCATTTGCTGAGCTTCAGGTATGAAAGAATTTGAGCCTCGTGGATGGGCATTAATCTGTCTACTGCCTTTAATTTCAGTATCACCTTTCTTTCTATGAGAATGTCGAGCCGGTATCCAACACCAAGAACAACATCTTCATACTCCAAAGGAAGCCCAACCTGAGTTTGAATATCTAAAGCCCGCTTCTTCAACTCATAGGCGAGGCAAGCTTCGTAAGCGCTTTCTAATAATCCAGGCCCCAAAGCTTTGTGAACCCTGATTGCCGAGTCAACAACTATTTTTCCGATTTCATTTTCGGTCATAGGTTTTCTCTTTGCGTCTCTTACGTTCTTTGCGGTAATAATTTAAACCGCCAAGGGCGGTAAGGCACGCCAAGCTTTCTAAAACCCAATTCTACTGAAACGCATATATCCTGAATCTTTCGCCCCTATGATAAGTATCGGGCTTAAATTCCTTTATCAGCTTTGCATGTCTTGCCAGCTGATCATAGAAATTGAATAGTTTAGGGTTAGACATTTTCCTTTTAGGGGAGCGATAAAAATCTTGTGAATCCGATTTGATAATTGCGTATTGATAACCATTCTGAACATAATATCTATAATCCTTGATATTACGGTAGAATTCTGTTGACGTTATATTATAAGTTATTTCAGGAACATTTTTGAGCATTAGATCGTAGAATACCATAGCATTTTTATCAACAATACCGCACACATCAAATGTTCCTGGAGTACTTTGTAGATATTTGTTTATCCGATTTATCTTTTCCTCCAAGTTCTGACGGGACTCAGCAATGGGTGGTGCATCCGAATTAATCGACCTGCCTGTCTGAAGTAGAATCTTTGAATCTTTTGGGATATTCTGCTCTATCCAATCCCTTGCAACGTACCTTGTATTCTGGCCGGTTAATGATAATTCATACCTTAAAATCGGATAGAAGGTGAATGAGACAAGGATAAGCGCTATGGCGGGAATTGCCCACGTTGATCTTAGAGACCTAAATTTCGATGCCAACCAAAGGAGGAAACCCGCTGCCATCAGGTCCAAAAAAGGTATCAATGGGATCATATAACGAGAAAAAACCAGCTTATTTTCTGAAGCCATTAGGGGATAATAAAACAGAATAAAGGACAGCAGGATTAAGTATTCTTTTTTTTCTTTGATTACGGTCAAAACAATCCCAAATAAAGACAAAACAAAAACGCCAAGTCCCATATCCCTTATTAATGATCTTAAATAGAATAACCATCCGTTGATTTCAAAGTCGTATACGGAAGATCCTTCCCTTAAGGTAGACATTCCCATTCCGGATTTCACGAAAGCAAGCGGCTTTATCACGACGGCAGGATTTCCTAATATAAACCCTAATATGAGGAATACCGCAGCGAGAATCACTTTCTTGTCGATGAACTTTATCGAAACGCCTTCACGTTCTTTATAATATAGAAAGATATGAGACAGAAAAAAAGGTGCAAGTATAACTACCGCAGGAAGCTTAGCCTGAATGGCCAGTCCAGCAAACAAAGAAGCCAAGATATAATCTTTTGTCTGTCCTCCCAACTGATAAACCCTGACAATGAAAAGCAGCGATAGTAGCAATAAGAAACACATAGGGACATCTACATTAACCAGATGTGAAGAGACTATGTGAACACCCGTAAAAGCAAAAAATAGCGCCGCAACCAAACCACATGCAGGTCCGGAAACTCTTTTTCCAATTTGATATAATAAAACAACTGAAGCTGATCCAAGTAACGCATTTGTAAGACGACCTATGAAAAAAAGAGGTGTCATGTCCCTAACGATTTGGGAAGCAAAATCCATAGGAGACGAAAAGACATTAAAAATCCATCCTACAAGATAATAAATTCCATACTCAAAAGCTAAAATATAGAGGAAAAGACGCTTTAACCATCGGCTATAATTCAAATGTCCTGAACAGACTCTTAGGGCTTCAAATACTTCGTTGTATTCATCCGTATGTTCAGCGTTCCAGATGCCCCAGGTGCGCAGAAGCAATGCTGTTAAAATAATAGCTGTAAGGATATAAATATGATTTCTACGGTACTCGTCCGTAAACAACCTACTACACCTTTTTCCCTTCAAATTTAATCAACCACCACCACTAAAAGAGGTGGCTTAGATGGTGACCCTAAAAGGATCTTTGTCTGAATACTGTTCACCGCTGAGGCGCAAAGAACGCTAAGTTTAATTCCTTTTTGTTTTCCTTTGAGAGGAAGGAAAACAAAAAACACAAAGCTTTACGGCAACTATACAATTCTATTCGTCGGTATATAGGCTTTGAGTGACCATGCTATGGTTTTTGTGATATATTTTTCCTCTGCGAACTTTGCACCTTGAGCGAAGCCGAATCCAGAGGATATGGCCATCGCCTTATCGAGACCAACACACACAAATGCTAATGCCCAGCCAGCTTCAAGCGTGCCAAAACTGCCAAACCCATTAATGGGCAATATATTAGTTAAAGCTGCTCCGGTTGAACCCAAAGCCACGGTAACGAAATGGATATTAAAACCGAATCCTTTAAGGAGTATATAAAACATTCCAACATTTGATGCCCAGATGAACAATGAGATGATATTTAACAACATAAAGTTTTTTTTGTTTTGGACAATGCCAAATTCTATTGCAAGTGATTTCATTTTATTCCCAATCCATGTAAACCATGAAGGAGGGCTAGGCGTAAAACATTTCATGCTTTTTTCAGCAAGTTGCAGAACAGTTTCTGTTATGGGCTTAATAAAATACAAAATTGAGCCCATAAAAGCCACGATAAAAAAAGCGAAACAAACTGTTTCTAGCAAATACCCGTCTGATCGTAAGCTGCTTATTGTAACCAACGAAATACTGAATATTGAAATTATGCTTACAAGATCCAGTATTCTTGCGATAAGCAAGGACGAAAAGCAATTCATTAATGGAACCTTCCCGTACCGATTCATCAGTACGATATAACTACTTTCGCCAATGCGAGCTGGCAGTATATGATTTAGAAAATTGTGGATGCAAACGATATTAAAGATCAAAAGTATTTTTGGCGAGTCGTTTAGGAGAATAAAGGAAAACCGAAGAACTCTCCCAATATATTGTAAAAAGTAAAATAGAATTCCCAAGAGCAGAGAAATTATATCAATTTTTAATATAATATGAAATATCTCGTGAATATTTATCTGAGACAACAAAAAGATCAATAATATAATTGAGATGGCAGCGGCGAAAATAAATCTTTTCATCCTACTGCGATTCCGTCTGAATCTCTATTCTTGTTTAGCCGAGATCCTATCCGTTTCGCAGGGTTACCTGCCACAATAACATAATCATCAACGTCTTTAGTTACAATTGCCCCGGCACCAATGATAGCTCCCTTTCCTATTTTATTAACTGAAGGTAATATGATACATCCCGCCCCAAGCCAAGCATCGTCTCCGATTGAAAGTGGGTGAAATGTGATTCCTTGGGTCCTTTTTAGTTCCGTTCCGGAAATAGGATGATTGTGAGTAAATATTTTCACGTTTTGAGAAATCCAAACGTCATTTCCAATCTCTATACTGCCAGAATAGTCTAACATTGACTCTACACCGATTTCACAGTGATCACCAATCGTGATAGTCTGTTTTATTTTTGGATTAGGATGAATAATAACTAATTTGGCACCCATCTTAAAACAAGTGTGAGAGCCAACGCTAAAAAACAATCTTAAAATTTTGTTTCTTAAATATGTCATACCTGGGATCTCAAAAAAAATGCTGTTACAAATTACCAGCGCAATCCTTCTAATAATCTCAACCAGCATATAGAACATTAGCTTTTTATACCAAGACAAATTAATGTTAATCCAATTTTGGCATCCACGTTATTCTCAAAGATTCTAAACCAATAGTACAAAAACTTGTTAATTGATCTATTCTTTAAACTGGCGCTATATCTGAACTCTTCATTTAGCCTTTTATTTTTTTTGATACTTATAAATAATGGAAGTATACCAATGAAATTCCAATATCTCAATTTTTCTATTTCTATACTATATTTATTGAAAATGGACCTTAGTCGATTTGGATCATATCTCCTATAATGTCCTAATTCGATGTCTCTCTTGCCATATAACGATTGCATAGCAGGCACAGAAATTATGATTTTACCGCCTTTATTTAAAGAATTACATAGCTTGCCAAAAGCACCATAATCATCTTCAATATGCTCTAAGACATCAAGACATATAATTATATCAAAATTATCATTTTTATTTAGATCGAGTAAGTTTTTAAGAGTAACGATTCCGCGAGAATAGCCTGCTTTTTCTAGAACCTTCTTTGCATTTTCGACCATTGTAAATGATGAATCAATTGCGTATACATCATAACCATGTTTTAAGAGTTCTAACGTGAGTCCACATGTTCCACACCCAACATCTAAGACGGAACCCTTTCTTGGCATCATTTTTAATAACAGTCTATTAAGATTGGCAGATCTGAAATCTTTTTGCTGGTGTAAATATATTTTCTCCCAATGTCCATCTAAAGTTTTTTCCATCATGTTTTACCTCAATATTATGTGTATATGCGCCGCTAAGACTATTCTACTAAACGTCATTAGCACATACGTAAGCGTTTTACCTGCCTACAATACATGTCAAAATTTATCAAAGAGCAGATTGACATTTACCTTGGCAGCTTATCCAAAACATACTATCTTTATTGGATGTCAATCTTCAATTTCTAGTATATTATCTGAATCAATCTCTTCATCCAAATCATTGATCATCTCACCAACCAAACCGGCTGACAGCCATTGGAGACCTAAAACCAATAACATCACTCCCATTAATAGCATGGTATTA
>NATP01000079.1 GCA_002085375.1 candidate division Zixibacteria bacterium 4484_95
AGGTCCAACGTTAATCAATTGCACCCCTAATAATATACTTTCACCACAATCGACTAGACCGTTGTTGTTGCCGGCAATATCATTGACTGAACAACTGTCATATAAAATATATGGTCCTGATGGAGAGATGACCTGTATATCGGTAATGTAGGGAGTCTTATTGAAAGCGGTTACAGTAAGGGTAATGGTTTCACCGACAGGTAGTTGTTCGATAATCTCAATTAAGGCCATGCCGTCGGAATCAGTATAAGCTGAACCGTAAATGGTACCATCGCGGTATAAAGCACAAAGAGCATTTTCTATGCCAGCGACCTCGACATCATATTGTGTAGAAGTGAATAGAATTGTGCTTTCGTGGTTGACGGTCATTGCTGTTGGAGTATCAGTATAAAGTAGAACTGAGGGGTCACCAAAGATATGCCAGGTATCAGAAACCTCGACACCATTGATGTCGTTGATATCGATCATGAAACATGAACCATTATAGCAGATGCCACCAAATGTCGTTTTAGCCTCAGCTACAAGAAGGTCGATCGCCTCATCCTGTGCATCCATCGGTGGGTTCCATGACTGGCTAATGGAAGACATGTAGGTTGCGATAGCCCCAGTTGGATTGCCGTTATGTGAGGCTCTCAACCAGGTTTCGGCAAAACAGGTTGTGCCGTTAAAGTTACCATTAAAACAAGCAACGCTTATGATAAACAGCAACATATTATCATTGATAAGCGCATTAACGTTAGAACTGGAAAAACCTGAAGTTACCCAACTTGATGTTGAGCCATGCCCGCAATAGTTGACTATACTGCGTCCGTTGTTTAAAGCGTAGGCGACCTGTGATGAATTGGCTCCTGGATCATATATTTGATCGACTGAAGTATAAGTAAAGGCCAGCAGGTCATCGCGTATATAGTCCATATGTTCGTTATCATATTCACCATGATGGCCGGGGCCTAAGTCAGAAGCGATGCCAGTGCCCTGGTGATACCATGCTGATGATTGAGGATATTTTTCGTAGTTTATTGTTCGCTCCACCTGCGTGTGGACATGGTTTAAGTTCTCAGCGGAAAAGCGGCCGATGAAGATATCCGGATAATCATCGGTACCGTGAACCTTAGCATAACTTGGATCAGAGGCACCGCCCCAGGCCTGTGGTGTTGCCACCTGAGCCGCATCGCCAACAAGAAGAACCCAGACCAAATCAGTTGAGTCATAGAAATCCTGAATAAAATTTGTAATTAAGGTACTGTTGTTACCGATCGTAGATACATCAACGACCGTGGTCGGGATGCCTTTCTGCATTTTCCATTCCGCAAATGGCATCATTGCTTCATGAAAATCATCGTAAGTGATAATCAGCATATCCCCTGATTCTGTTATGGGAATATAAAGCAGTAAGTCTTTGTTGTAGTTGATAAATCTTTCCTTGTAAATCAAATCGAAATCGGGATTAACTTTGGTAAAAGGTCTGTGGCGTTTGAGGATATTTATCTTGCCCGGGCCATCCTGAACAACCTCTACCGTTACTGAGGAATATACTCTCAAAGTCTTTTTGGCAGGATTATACTGGAATGCATTAAGTTCGATAACGGTCCCCCGGAAGTCTCTCAAAATAAACGGCTCCCGCATGGAAGCTAAACTGGATGGGTACCATTTGTCGAGGCTATAAATAGAACCGAAAGTATAAGGAACGTCGTTAGGATTTATGGTTCTGGGCAGGTTACCCTTGGATGGAGCAACAGGAGTTGCCGGGAAATCATGGTATTCAGATTCTAACACCCTGATTTTCATTTTAGCCTCATCGGGGATGATTATGGCTCGACAGATACGGGGCAGTGCTGGTTCTCCTTTGTTAAGAAGTATGCCTTCATTGGAGCAGTAAATATTGTAGTATGTCTCTCTCCCGATTTCAACGGTTTCCTTAGTGAAAGCGCCAATCTCGAAACGAACCACTGTCCGGAAATCGTTTGCCTCTATGACAGTGACTTGCAAGTCATCGGTAATCGTTCCGAGTTCAACCCGTTGGGCCGCCGTTGAAACAGTTACTGCTGTCAATAAAATTACAAGTCCCGCAGTAACCTTTTTCATCACTCTTGCTCCTTTTTTTATTAAAAGTTCACATTTTGTTCTATCGGAGAAGCTGTCATAATCCTCGATTGGTATTTAGTATTTAGCCTGAAATTTCAGATGTAGTAATTCTCGATTTGCCGGTAGCTTGAGATATTGATAGTCATCAACTAATTGCAGGCCGGGATTGGTGTACGACATTATTATCATAATTTTAATTAATCGTTTCGACAAGAGGTCCATAAAAACCTTCAAAGCCAATCAATAACAAATATAATAACTTTATAAGAAAAGCCAATTATTTTTTGTTTTTAAAATGAAGTTTTGCTTACAGGGTATTATGAAATAAAAATTGATCTCGTCGCTCAGTTTATATGACAATACATTAGTGTGGCAGAAGTTAGCGGATAAAAACGTTATATAAAAAAGAATGTTTTGATAAATGTTTTTATAATGTTCAGTAAAGGTATTAGACTATAAATATAGAGAATCTTGAGAAATATTCTTGGTGATCTATAAAAAGCTTGATTAAAGAAATTGAAAATAAATGTTGTTTTAATTTTAAAAAAGAAGTATAATATAAGCCTATAAGGAAGATTTTTGGAAACTTACTTTGATAATTATACGTTTATATATCAATGATTAAGAAAGAGAGGACAAAGTGTTTATAGTTGGTATCGAACCAAAAGCTCCGGGATTGCATATTTTCAGTAAGTTTTACATTCCACGATTGGGATTACCCCAGTTACTGACCATTGCCGAACAAATGGGTCACCGGTGTGAGGTTTATTGTGAAGAAATAACGGCCATACCATGGGATAGGGTTGCCCGGGCTGACATGATTTTGATTTCCACTATTACCTCTACAGCTCCACGGGCTTATGATTTTATAAAAAAGATTAAAGAAGAAATAAATCCCACAGTTCCCGTTTTAATTGGCGGTCCACATGTCACATTCCTGCCTGAGGAAGCGCTTGATAATGGTGCCGATTACGTTTTTCGAAACGAAGCTGATTGGACTTTTATTCAGTTTTTAAAATGGTGGAACTCTAAGAGAGAGCCTGACGAACTTTTTGCCATACCGGGTCTTTCTTTTAAAATCGGTGATCAATACCATCATACCATGTCATCTCCATTTGTTGATCTTAACACGTTACCCACACCAAATCTTGATTTGATTAATGGCTTTAAGAAACCAAGGGTTATTCCACTAATCACCTCTCGTGGCTGTCCTTGGGGATGTGAATTCTGTTCAGAAATTGCTATGTTCGGTAGGAGATATCGTTTTCGCTCGGAGGAAAAACTGATTGAGGATATTAATTATTATGATCGGCGATACGGGAAAATTCCGGTTTTCATTGCCGATGATAATTTCGGGGCGAACAGGTCGCGCTTGGAAAGGTTTTGTCATAGTATCATTGATAACGGCCTGGTGCGTTCTTATACCGGCCAGGTCAGGCTGGATTTGGCAAAATATCGTCATACTTTAGCTTTAATGAGCCGTGCAGGTTTTGAGCGGGCTTATATTGGCTATGAATCGACGAATCCCAAAAGTTTGGAGGCGATGGGAAAAGGTTTAAGCTTCGAGCAAATGGAGAATTACACAAAGATATTCCATAAGCAGGGAATAGCGATTCATAGCATGTGGATTATGGGTTTCGATGATGATACTCTGGAGACGGTTAAAAAGACCATACGATCCTGTATAAAATGGCGGGTAGAGACAACTCAGTTCCTTATACTTGTTCCAGCGCCGGGTTCCCAACTGTATGAGCGCTTCAAGAGGGATGACCGGATTTTTAACTGGGATTGGTCTAAATATGATGGGCATCATGTTACCTTTTATCCTGAGGGGATGACTGCTCGTCAGTTACAAGTAGCCGTTATGTTAGATGCTATGCCCAAATTGTACAAAGTCGGCCAAACATTGAAGATATTTGTTGTCAACAACCTGCGAACTGTAACTGGTTTATTCAGCCGAAAAACGTGGCATCCTGTACGGGATTTGAAA
Source organism: candidate division Zixibacteria bacterium 4484_95 (assembly GCA_002085375.1). Lineage (GTDB taxonomy): Bacteria > Zixibacteria > MSB-5A5 > UBA10806 > 4484-95 > 4484-95. The sequence continues at coordinate 4,076 of NATP01000079.1, forward strand.
GCTAATTTTTTGACATTGTTTGCTCGCTTGTGGGGTAAGGGTGCGACAAAGAAAATGAGAAAACCTATAAGAGAATATCTGAAACAAATTCCATTAGTCCATCACAAAGTCTGATAATATTAGAATCGGCTTTTTTGTGAGGTCAGGTTCTCGGTTACCGGAAAAGTCTTCGAGTCCTGTTTTGTGTATTTCTAACACTGCATTTCAAAAACAGGATTAGCCTATTTCGATTCGGTGGGTTTTTCTTGTGGTGTCAATAGAGTTAAAATCGTCATGCCAACGAAGGCGGCAAAGATTAGACTCAATTCAAGTTTATATTCGCCAGGGTGGATCCAGATTTCCTTGAAAAATCCCCAGCGGGCGAGGATTTCCACGCTGTTCCAAAAAATCACTACGGTTGGAATGGCATAGCGCACAGCATGGGGCATTTTTGATATTTTTATTAGCCTTACGAACAAGTATAGCGACCATAACAAGCTCCCGAAAAATATTGCATATGTCACAGGATGGCGGTCTCCGAGAAGCCTTGGATCATAAGCGATTAACAACAAAACATAAAATAACCAGAATATGTAAATAGTCTCCATAGCTGTGATGCCGGCATAATTTCGGTTTTTACTGCTGGTGGGCGCACCAAGGTTAAGCTTTAGATGGCGATGGAACCATTTGATAAAATGACAGCGGGTTTCCTTGTTGAAGAAAAAGTATAGAAAAGTTGCAAACAGCAAGCCGATAGTTGAGGGCATTAACAGATATTCCGGTTTAGTAATAACTTTTCCTTTTTCCATCAAGGGAGCAATAGCTAGATGATGTGCGAAATACACATAGGAGAATTCGACCCAACCTGTCCAAAGAAGTATTCCAGCAAAGAATCCCATCCAGGTTGCAGTTGTTTCTTTTTCCTGCTTTGTGCCCAGAAAAAGAAAAACAACTCCAATTAATCCCAGAGCAACAGCCGCAACATATTGATATTCTTTGCCGAAAAGGATTTCTATCAGGACCATTACCGCATGCCCTATCGGCATGATAAGCAAAACTATTAAAAAGGCCAGTATGCCAACAAATGGTCTTTTACTTGGCGATAGCATTAAGCCTCCTTATTTTAAAGATGGGGTGGCTTAGAAAATAGCATCTTCACTAAAGATATTGAACTTTTCGCTTACATTTTGTTAAGATTGTCAACCTTTCCTGGAATTAATATCTCTTAGTTCAGCGAGCCTTTTTTAAGTATCTAAAGAAGTCGGAGTCGGTTGTAAGTATTAGCCAGGTCTTATCACCAATCACATCAGGATAGGTCTCCAGAGCCTTTAAAAACGAGTAAAATTCAGGGTCTTTATTATAGGCTTTGGCATAGATTTCAGTTGATTTTCCGTCAGCTCTTCCCTTGATCTCCTGCGCTGTCTTGTAGGCCTCAGAGGTGATCTTACGGAGGTCTTTTTCCATTTCTCCAAGTATCCTTGAACGCTCTCCCTGGCCCTCGGAACGATACTGTTCCGCTATCCGCTCTCTCTCGGCAATCATTCGCGAAAAAACCTTTTCCCGCACGCTCTGAACGTAATTGATATGTTTCACCCGAACGTCTATGAGTTCGATTCCATATTGAGGTGCCATTTCAGAGGCTTTCATGAGAATCTCACGGGTGAGTTTCTCCCGACCCATCTGAATCTCTATCACTTCTTTTTCAATTTCTTCCCCTTCTGATTGCACCAGGAGTTGATTGGAGTTTCTAACCACCTCAATTAATAATTGGTCGGTGATGAAATCCCGCACCGTAGCATCGATGATGTTATCCAATCTTGTCTGGGCTCTTTGCTCATCGCTGACGGATTGGAAGAATTTCAACGGGTCGGCGATCCGCCATCGGGCATAAGTATCCACAAGGATAAACTTCTTATCTTTCGTTGGGATCTGTGTCGCTCGACCATCCCATTCTAATATTCGCTTCTCGAAAGAGTTGGCATGTTGAATAAAAGGGGTTTTGATATGTAGTCCCGGCTCTTTTACCACTCTAATCGGTTCGCCAAACTGGGTGATAACGACTTGCTCGCGCTGATCGACTGAATAAAATGTATCAGCCAGTAGGATGAGAATTATAAAAACCAGAATGCCACCTATGATTAATTTTGTATTTGTCATTGTTTCCCTCCTTTAGCTGGGGAAGAGCCGTTTAATTCGCCCAATGGTAGAAGCTGGAGAACTCCTTGCTCACTTTCATCGATTATATATTTTCGCTCTACTTTGGGGAAGACTTTGGCCATAGACTCCATGTAAATGCGCCTTCTGGTAACATCCTTTGCTTTGGAATATTGCCGCCAGAGGTTCACGAATCGGGAGGCATCTCCCTCTGCCCGGTTTATTCTGTCGATGGCGTATCCCTCTGCTTCTTTAATTGTCCTCTCTGCTTCGCCTTTAGATTTGGGAATGATGGTATTGTATTCCTTCATAGCCTCATTTATCGTCTGTTCCTTTTCCTGTTTTGCTTCGTTGACGGAATTGAAAGCTGGCTTAACCGGATCGGGTGGGTTAACATCCTGGAGTTTAACCGTTACGATATGTATTCCGGCATTGTAACTATCAAGTATCTCTTGCATCTTCTCGGCGGTCTCCTCGCCCACCTGGATACGTTCAATAGTAAGGACACCATCTACGCTCCTATCACCAACGACCTGACGCATAGCTGCCTCTGAAACATCACGTATGGTCTCATCGACATGTCTTACATTGAAAAGATAAGCCTTCGGGTCTTTTATCTTGTACTGAACAATCCATTCCACTACGACCACGTTTAAGTCTCCTGTTAGCATAAGAGACTCATTTAATAAAGTCTGCTTGCTTCGTATAGTCCTGATTCCTGGTTTAGCTGTTCTGAAGCCGAACTCTTGGCTTAATATGCGCGTCACGGGCACTTTTGTTGCCTTCTCTATTCCGAAGGGGAGTTTTAAATGCAATCCCGGTTGAGTCGTGCGAGTGTATTTGCCAAATCGTTGAATCACACCCACTGATTCAGTGCCCACCGAATAAAATGTAGTTACAAAAAAGATAATGATGATAATTACAGAGATTCCTATGAGTATGAATCCACCTTTCTTTCGGCGGGGAATTTTTCTTAAATAGTCCTCTATACTATTTTTTTCAAAATCCAAATCTCACCTCCTTTAGGTTTTTAAAAGATTTTGTTATTATCGTTATGAAGTTATTGTGAAAAGGTGAAGAATACAAGCATTATTTTCGTGGTCGGAGATACAATCATTTTTATTTGCATTTTTATATTAAAAAAGGGGCTTATTGCACAATAAGCCCCTACAGAGGTTTCGTAAAGCTACTTTATCAACGTTACCCTGGCTGTTTTCGTCATTTCACCGCTGGTAAGGTTTATGAAATATATGCCGGAGGCAAAATCTTTCGCCTGCCAGTTAAGGGTATGCTTGCCAGCCACCTGATAACCATCATACAGCGTGGCTATTTTCTGGCCTATCAGGTTGTAGACCTCTATCGTAGTCTTGTTTGGTTGGGATAGACTGTAGCTGATTGTTGCTGTTGGATTGAACGGGTTAGGGAAGACCGGGTGCAAGTCGAAACATGCAGGTATGGGAGAGACGATATCATCGATTCCCGTAGCACCGACATTCATGGTCACCGGTATGTAGTTAACGAGGTTCTCGTAGTCATTGGTCAAGATTCGCAAGGTTGCATTGTATAAACCGTCATTTAAATCTTCAGCATCAAGAGAGACTGATACGGTTGCATCATCCCAGGGGGGAATTGTCCCGCTATCAGGGTCTATACTTATCCAGCTCAAGGTATCGGCCTCACCGATATAGAAGCCTATTGCCAGGGAGTCGTGGACATAGGGCTCATTATAAGCCACTTCCAGGCCGATAGTGGCGAATTTGTTTTCGATGCCGATGGTGCACTCATCCAAACGTTCTGGTCCCATGCTTTTATATTGATAGATGATGGTGTCCGGGGCGATGAGGATGACCTGGAATGTGAATATGCCCTCCTGTCGGCTGTCGGGGACATCCTCCCAGGTTATGACAACGCTGTCGGTATTGTTAGTGTAGAAGTATGCCTGGCCACCGTATTCAAGGTTCAAATCATCCCAGAACACGGCCAGTAAGTCGTTGGGCAACATGGTATTGGGAATAGTAATGTTGCCAGGATTGGTAAGTAGGCCGCCCATAAATGTAACCCAGCCATTGGTGCAGACTTTTAGCCGATGATACTGATGTTCATAGTAGTTGAAGTCGAATCCAAACTCTATCCAGCCCGAGTTGCCATCATCGATGTTGTATGGAAAATCGATGATTTCACCTATGTCGGATATATCGATCCAGTTGAACTCTGGCCCCTCGGGATCGTCGCTATCGCACCAGTAATGACCGAAGGCATC
>NATP01000080.1 GCA_002085375.1 candidate division Zixibacteria bacterium 4484_95
ATGTCTGGTACTTCAACATTGGTTGCTGACGGTACAGCCCATAGATATTTTTCAAGAATTGATAAAAACGTATTAATAAATTTTATTTCATCGGCCATGTTTATCTTTTTTATGGTTTCAATGAGGTTATCCCAGATAGCTTTATACTTTTCAATCTGACTTTCAGGTGCTTCAATCAGAGAAGGGAAAATTAACTTGATAGAATATGGGCTTAAATCATATTTGTAATCCTCTGATATCCTACAGTCGGGTTGAGCAGATATGTAATTTGTAACAGGAGACAACAACGTATTTCTGAAATCGGTTCGTGTGGTTGAATAGTCCAATGTTTCCCGCTCCATAGCAGAGGAAAGATGATCAGCTTGGGTAATTATTTTCTGGTAATCATCTGAAGGATTGTGATGATACGATGCTAAATTGGCTATTTCAGAAATATTCAGTTTATCCGGGAAATGATCTTTTGTAGCTTCAATATACTCGTTAGTATATAAAACATGTTTGTGAGTTAAACGCCCGTCTTTACCTGATGGACACAAATATTCCGCAAGTCCCAATGTGCTTTTTGAAAGTCCCTTATCACCAGAGTAAGCTCTCTGCCCAACTTTACCAATATCATGAAGCAACGCGGCTAATGCTATAACATTCAATTTGTCTTTCATATTGCATCCCATTTTTAAAATATGACGATTAAAAAAAAATCGCTGAAAAAACTTTTAAATATTTAACTTTCACCTGGACAACATTTGATGCTGGTGTTTACAACCAGCATAATTTCCTAATATTGTTAATTTCAATAAATCCAACAATCAGCCAAAAATCAATATAAATTTTTTCTCTATCAGAAATATAAATGATGCCATTGACAGAATCTGTCAGTGATGTATAGAAAAAAACCGTTAAATCAATAAATCCAATAGTCCTGGTTTACCATCCCATTATATTTTTGTATATACCTTCCTAAGTTTGTTAAATTTTCCGTTGAGATTTAGGTTACGGGCCACTAACATGGCCGAAGGTTTCTTCAAACACCCAAGAACATTCCTGTGTCGTTATCCAGGCTGGGTAAATGAAGCACATGTTATCCAAATAGTTGGTATGTTCCTTAACGGGATAAGGGTCTATCGGCAAAGATATTATAAAACGTCAAGCTGTGGGAGATACCTTGTTTGCAAGCCTTAACCAAATTTCAACAGAATTTGATTGCATTGCCCACGATTTCCATTGCCTTTCATTTTATTTTTTTTTATCATTCACAACCTGATTAATACTGAAATTAATTAGGAAAGGTGAAAAATTAAAACAACCTTTAACTAAATTAAAAACTAAAGGAGAATCTCAATGTCAAGTTTCGTTGAAGAAATCATGGCCTGGGTCAAAGAAAAAAATCCTGCCCAGCCTGAATTTCACCAGGCAGTCGAAGAGGTTGTTGAATCGCTATCGGTGGTAATGGAACGCCATCCAAAATATCGTAAGGCGAAAATTCTTGAGCGGATCATCGAACCCGAGCGGGTGTTAATGTTCCGGGTTCCCTGGCTTGATGACAAAGGCAATATTCAAGTCAACCGTGGTTATCGTATCGAGATGAACAGTGCTATTGGTCCTTACAAAGGTGGCCTTCGTTTTCATCCAACAGTCAATCTCGGCATCCTGAAATTTTTGGCCTACGAACAGGTATTTAAAAACGCTCTGACTACCCTGCCCATGGGTGGTGGTAAAGGCGGTTCCGATTTTGACCCGAAGGGCAAAAGCGATAACGAAGTTATGAAGTTCTGCCAGAGTTTCATGAATGAGCTGTTCCGTCATTTAGGCCCTAACACTGATGTCCCTGCCGGGGATATTGGTGTTGGTGGACGTGAAATAGGATTTCTTTTCGGCCAGTATAAAAAGCTCCGTAATGAGTTCACCGGCGTTTTTACCGGTAAGGGTTTAAATTGGGGCGGTTCATTGATTCGACCGGAAGCCACCGGTTACGGCTCTGTTTATTTTGCATCAGAAATGCTGGCAACCAGAGGGGAAACACTGGAAAATAAAATCTGTCTGGTTTCCGGTAGCGGTAATGTAGCCCAATACACGATTGAGAAAATCAACCAGCTCGGCGGTAAAGCGGTCACCCTATCTGACTCAAGCGGCTTTATTTATGATGAAGCTGGCATTGATGATAAAAAACTGAAATTCGTGATGGACTTGAAAAATGTCCGTCGCGGCCGCATCAAAGAGTATGCTGAAAAGTATAAAGTTCCTTACAAACCTGTTGATCCTAAGAACGATTTCAACCCACTATGGAATATGAAAGCCGATTGCGCCTTCCCAAGCGCCACTCAGAACGAAATCAACGAGAAAGACGCCCAGAATCTGCTGAATAACGGTGTCTATGTAGTTTCCGAGGGCGCCAATATGCCAACCACTTTGGAAGGCGTTAAACTTTTCCTCGATGCCAAAATCCTCTACGGCCCAGGCAAAGCAGCCAATGCCGGTGGCGTAGCTACATCCGGCCTGGAGATGTCCCAGAACAGCCTGCGCTTAAGTTGGCCTCGAGAAGAAGTGGACGAGCGCTTGCATGGCATTATGCGCAGTATCCATAAGGCGTGTATGGAAACCGCTAAAGAATACGGTACTCCCGGTAACTATGTCAATGGTGCCAACATCGCTGGATTCATCAAGGTTGCTGATGCGATGTTGGATCAGGGTGTAGTTTAAAAAATCTATCCTTAATGAAACAACAAACGGGCTGGAAAACCAATTCCAGCCCGTCTCTTTTTTATATTTTAAAGATAATACAGCAAAAACACCCCTATTTTAACATACCTTTTATCGTCTTTTAGGTGTTTAAGATTACTATCACTGGATAATACTTTTAAACTCTCGCCATAGATAAGCAAATATCCCTGCTACAATTACCGCGAGCAAGTACAAAAAATCTGTAAAAATTCTAGAGAAATCCTCAGAGGAAATTAAATCTTCGGCAAAAGTCCTCCCATATTTATCCAGAGTGGTAACTGCTGAGTAAATATATCCATATAGCTCATTAAACAAACCGGTCAAAAAAGGTATGGTAACCACCAGAAACATTACAATCACTAAACCTGTCAACAGCCACACCCATCTTTTGATAAGTTTAAACCGCGTCTGGCGCTTTTGCCTTAAGTATAAAGCATCGTTGACCTTGTCGATAATATCAATCGATTCAACCTCCTGCCCCAACTTTTTAAGTGCCATTTCAAGCTCTAAATCGCGCTTGTATCTCCCTGCACAGGCCGGGCAGTTTCTTATATGTCTGGCTACAGCCTCAAGGTCTCCCTTATCGCCATGTAAAATCTTTAAAACATCAGCGCATTTCATCTTTATCGAAAACCTTTTTAAGTTCGTTTTTGGCCCTGAATAATCTGATTTTCACTGTGCTTAAAGGTATGCCCAGAATTCGAGCGATCTGCTCATATTTTAATTCCTGATAATATCGTAAAACGATTACATCCCTGTATTCTTCTTTCAAACCGGCTATCTTCTTTTTAAGCCGGCTTGCCAATAACATATCAGGTTGATTCACTTTGATTATATCGCAATCGATCCTGGTTTCCAGTTTCATCCTGCGCAGGACATTCAAGCAATGATTTTTACATATTCTAAACAGCCATGCCGAAAAGGTTGATGCATCCTGGAATTTCGATTCGTTTTTAAAATATGCTAAACCCTGATAAGCTTTAATAAATGTCTCCTGAGCGGCATCTCGAGCAGCCTCTTTCTCCTGGAGATATCCTATAGCCTGCCTGAAAACACAATCCTGATACCACAGTATTATGTGTCTTTATGAAAAAACAACCAAGAAAGAGAGGATTTGACAATGCCGTTTGCAAACCTTGATATCACCGCTATATTGGTAACAGGGGTGATATTCACCTGCCTTACTATTGTCGCGGTAGTTATAATCATTTACAGCATGAAAAGGCGCAGATTGGAGATAGAGGCATATAAGGCTGCCATTGAAAAAGGAATACCGGTTCCAGAGCTGAAACTCGCAAGAGCACCGTTTAGTACTCTTAAAGCGGCTCTGATCTGGATAGCCATCGGTCTGGCTAAAGCTTATCTATAAAACCAATTTATAAGATCATATTTCTTTTCGTTTCCATTTGCCAACATTAAACCAGATAAATATCGCCACACCTTTTATAATGGTTGAAACAGTTATAGCCCAATATATACCGGTATACCCAAAACCTGGCATATTGGCAAATACCATCGCTAAAGGGATCCTGATTATTGTTCCAATTATCGACACTATCATTGGAGGAACAGTATCACCAGCGCCAGAGAAAACGCCCTCAAGAACCATCTCAAATCCCATCATCACCTGTGCCAGGGCCACTATTTTGAGATAATACACAGCGGCGGCCATCATCTGTGGATCGTTTGTAAACAGGGAGGTAATCGGTCTGGCAAAAAAATAAAACAGAAAAGAAAAACCAAATGTAATAGTAGAGATAATGGCAATTGCAGTCCAGGCTGATTTTTCTGCACGTTTGGGAAGTTTGGCGCCGAGATTCTGACCAACCATACTGGCTACCGCCTGACCAAACCCGAAACAGACCATAAAGGAGACAGATTCGACCAGCTGACCCACTCTGAAAGAAGCCACCACGAAATCGCCATAAGGTGCCGCCACCTTTGATAAGATTATATACACGACGGAAAACACCACTCCAGATACCGATATCGGTATCCCCACCTTGGCCACCTTCCATATCAGGGAAAAGTCAAACGGCAATATCCTGCTGGCAAAAACCTTAAAGGGAATTCCACCTTTGCGAATCTTGTAAAAAGCCCACACCAGAGCCAAATAATGACCAATCACAGTAGCCAATGCCGCTCCGGCCAATTCAAGCCTTGGAAATGGACCAAGACCGAAAATCAGGAGCGGGTCTAATACCATATTACAACCAACAGCAGCTATGGTGAGTTTCATTGGTGTGGTTGTATCACCCGAGGCTCGAAAAATGCCATAAAAAACCTCGCCAATAAAAAACGCTGGCATGGCAAAAGCCATAATCACAAGATATATCTGGCCCCTATTAACAACCTCTGATGAAACTCCTATGAAAAGAAAGATATATTTTGAGAGAATTAGAACAGCAAAAAGAAAAACTATAGAAAGTATGGCTGTAAACTGAATAACCTTTTGCGATGTTTCTGAGGCCTGATTAAAGTTTTTCTCACCATAATACCGCGAAACAACCGCTACTATCCCAATCGCCATTATGTCCATAAAAGAGTAAATAATCCACAAAACAAACGAGGCCGGCGCTAATGCCGCTAACGATTTCGAACCCAGCCTGCCTATCCAGATACCATCAATGAAATAGTTGACAGTGTATCCTAATAACGAAAATACCGCCGGCAGGGCAAGTTTAATTAATAACACGGGTATCGAACCCTTTGACAGATCCTTGGCCATATGATATTACATATACATGAAAATAAATCCGGGCAACTCAAACTGCCCCACAGACAAATTACACCTTAAGAACACTTGACGAATATACCCTCTACCTTTTGAAATTACAAGATGAGATAAATTAAACCAAAATATAAGATTACTATTTTATGACTTTCTACAACCATGGATGGACGCAAGATCTACCATCACGATAATAATATTTCGCTTATTGGTCCCAATTATGGTTGAAAGTGGTAATACTTGCCTTTACTTACAAATAAAACAATTAGGAAATTAAAAGATTCCTGATAACTAAAAACAAAGGGGCACAGGCCAGACCTAACGTGAAATACACAGGCTTTATTAATAGAAATCCTGAAAATATCAAAAAGATGGAAAAAAATTGTACCGCTGATATCCTCAAAGATAATCTAGCATGATAACTTATCTTCCCACTCAATAAATCGTTTTGGCGATATAGCCGTGACAATAATAAACTTTCAACATGCCTTAAATCTATAATGAAATAAGAACCCATTGCAAAACCCAACAGCCATAAATAACAAACACCGGCAATCTTTACATCGCCGTAATGATATATCGCCCATATGAGGTAAAGAAGAAGAACGATAACGATCTTGGTTGCAAACCAGAAAAAACGAGAAGCTATTTTACCTGTTTTACCAACGGCTTCATATTCTATATATCTTGACATATACCTTCGATAAAGGTTGCGAGCAATATTTGTTAATGGATAATCTATAAATGCCAGAAACAGGACAATAGCAATACCCACAAAAGGATTATCAAGCAATACGACCATTTATTCCTCTCGGTATAAGTTGCGATACGGGTTTGAAGCTTCTTCGGTGCAGCCGGCATGGTCCCAGTTTTTGAAGAGTCTGAATATGCTCTTTTGTGCCGTAACCTTTATTGCGCTCAAATCCATATTCGGGATACATTCTGGCGACTTCAGTCATGTAAGCATCACGGGTAACTTTTGCCAAAATCGAGGCTGCTGAGATTTCCGGTACTATCTTATCGCCTCCAATTATGGCTTCTTGTGAAATTTCTATCCCCGGTATTTTAAATTTGCCATCCACATAAACCACATCAGGCCTAAGAGGAAGCTTTTCTACTGCCTTTCGCATAGCCAGAAACGAGGCCTGGAGAATATTTATCTTGTCTATTATAAAATTTGAAACACCGGCTATTGCATAACCAGCGGCTTTTTCTAAAATCTCAGAAACAAGCTTATACCGTCTGGCAGGTGAGAGCAGTTTTGAATCGGTTAAGCCAATGATTGAAATATCATCCTCAAGGACAACGGCAGCCACTACTACTGGACCAGCGAGCGGTCCACGTCCTACTTCATCAACCCCACAAACTAACTTTAGCTTTGAACTCCCCCTCCTCATGGGTTTCTATTTCTCTTTGGCTTTCTTCAAAATACGAGCTTTTTTACCACGTAGTTCACGAAGATAATAAAGCTTGGCTCGCCTGACATCACCCCTGCGCAATACCTGTATTTTTATAATATTAGGCGAGTGGAGTGGGAAAATCCTCTCAACGCCTATTCCAGCAGAAATCTTTCTCACCGTAAACGAGCTACCGGTGCCGGATCCACGACAAGCAATAACATCACCTTGAAAAACCTGCACCCTTTCTTTATCACCCTCTCTTATTTTAACATGTACTCGAACATTATCGCCCGGTTTGAAATCGGGTATATTTTCTTTTATATGCTTACTTTCAACCGCTTTCAACATCTTTATCCTCCAGGCTCAAAAGCTGTTTTTGTTCTTCATCTAATTCTATATTTTCCAACAAATCAGGCCTTCTGGCAAATGTTCTTTTCAACGATTTCTCAAGGCGCCACTTCCTTATCTTCTCATGATTACCGCTTAATAGAACCCAAGGAACCTCAAGTTCCATAAACTTTCTTGGACGTGTATATTCAGGAAAACCCAAAAGCCCCTCGAAATACGAATCATTCTGGGCTGAGGATATCTCTTTAATAACACCCGGCACCAACCGAACCACAGCATCGATTATTACAAGAGCAGGAATTTCACCTCCGGTCAGAACATAATCACCGATAGACAGTTCATAAAAATCAAACAGTTGTTTTATCCTTTCATCTATACCCGTATAGTGGCCACAAACGATGAGCAACCATTCTTCAAGCATAAGTTTTTTAGCCGTGACCTGGTTAAATTTATAACCTGAGGCTTCGGTTAAAATTTTCTTTGATTCATCATCAGGGTCAATCGCTTTTATAGCATTATACAACGGTTCGACCATCATCACCATACCACCTCCACCACCATAAGGGACATCATCAACAACGTGGTGCTTATCGGTGGCATAGTCACGAATATTGTGAAGGTTAATATCAATAAGGCCATTAGCACGCGCTCTTCCGATTATACTCTGTTTCAGAGTTTCCTGCATTATATCGGGAAATAATGTCAACACATCGATCTTCATAAGATAAAATCTCTAATGTTGTTAACCACGATAACCTTTTCCTCAATGGATACCGATTTGACTATCTGTTTAATAAAAGGTATCATTACCTCTCCATCCTTGGTATTTAAAACGAGAACATCATTAGCCGGTAAATTTAATACATCTAAAACTTCACCAAAAACTTCCCCGGAAAAATCGACTACTTTCAAACCGACAAGATTAAAAACATAAAACTCATTTGGCCTTTTTTTCGGTAACAGGTCAAAGCGACATACGATTTCGGCCCCTGCATAAGCCTCAGCCGTCTTGCAGTCATTTATATGTTCGAATTTCACGATAAGCCGATGGCCGGTTTTTTTCACATATTCAATTTTTGTATGCAGGAAATCCTTTTTTGTCTTAATTACAACGGACAACCCAGCGCGAAATACTTCGCTGTTGGGTTGATATAACCCGACCACAAGCTCCCCGGATAAGCCCCGAGGTTTTCGGACAAACCCCAGGGCTATTGGGGTATCATTATTTAGGGCCACACTATTCCAAAATCTCTAATAAAGCCCTTTTCCCTTTCTTGGCTGAGACCGCCGCTATTAATGTCCGGATCGCTTTAGCGGTTTGACCTTTGCGTCCTATTACCTTTCCCAGATCCTCCTGAGCAACTCTCAGCTCATAAACAGTTGTTTTCTCGCCCTCAACCTCCGTAACATCAACATTGTCTGGATGGTCAACAAGTGCTCGGGCGATGAATTCGATGAACTCCTTCACGTTCGCCTCCTTTTAGTGAAAGTGGTTCCAATTGAGTAACATTACTCAGCCTTTTCAGCTTTTGCGGTTTTTTTCTTTTTTTTCTTTTTCTTCTTCTCTTTAATAGTATCAGCAAGCTCTATACCAGTAACATCCTCACCCTTCTTCATCATCTGATATTTTCTCAGCAAACCGACATTCTTAAAAATACTTCCAACCGTCTCCGAAAATTGTGCGCCTGCGTCAAGATGTTTATATACCTTTTCCTCATACACTTTGACCTTGGCCGGTCTTTCTATCGGATTATACCAGCCCAGCAAGTCCACAAACCTTCCCTCTCGGGCCTTTCTTGAATCAATAGCTACTATCCTGTAGAAAGGTTTTTTCTTTGCGCCCATCCTCCGTAATCTGATTTTAAGTGCCACTCATCCTCCTGAAAATGAAAATCTACTGTTTTATATCGGAAATCCTTGTGGAAAACCTTTGAAACTTAATTTAGAAAATTTCTTAACCATCTTCTGCATCTGTGCAAACTGCTTTAATAAAACATTAATATCCTGCACCGAGGTTCCACTGCCGCGGGCAATTCTCTTGCGGCGAGAACCATTTATTATAGAGGGATTACGTCGCTCCTGTTTGGTCATCGAGTTGATTATCGCTTCAATTCTCAGCAAAGCTTTATCATCAATGGGAAGCCCTTTCAATTTTCCACCAACACCTGGTATCAACTCAAGAAGCGACTCCAATGGTCCCATTTTCTTAACCTGCTTCAGCTGGTCTAAAAAATCCTCAAAAGTAAATTCCTGTTTGCGAAGTTTTTTCTCGAGCTTCTTCGCCTTTTCAAAATCAACAGTCTTTTGAGCCTTCTCCACAAGTGTAACAATATCACCCATTCCAAGTATACGCGAAGCCATTCGCTCCGGATGAAACTCTTCAATAGCATCAAGCTTCTCGCCAACTCCGACAAATTTAATGGGAACCTTCAGCACCGCTTTAATCGATAAAGCTGCCCCACCACGGGCATCACCATCAAGCTTGGTCAGTGCAACTCCTGTAATGCCTATCTTCTCGTTAAAAGTTGAAGCAACATTTACAGCCTCCTGGCCAGTCATGGCATCGGCTACGAATAACACCTCAGATGGTTTTACTTTCCTTTTTATATCAATAAGTTCCGCCATCAACTCATCATCGATCTGAAGCCTGCCAGCAGTGTCGAGGATGACAAGGTCATAAAGTTTTTCCTTAGCATGTTTGATCGCTTCATGGCAAATATCCCTGGCGTTAAGGTCGTTCGTATAAAATGGCATATCAATTGATTTGGCCAAGATCTCAAGTTGTTTTTTGGCAGCTGGACGATGGATATCAGCGGCCACAAGAAGAGGATGTTTACCACGATTCCTAAACAACTTAGCTAACTTGCCGGAAAGAGTGGTCTTACCACTTCCATGAAGCCCAACCATCATAACAACCGTTGGCGGTTGAGGCGATTCAACAAGAGGACAATGTTTATCCCCAAGAAGACTGACAAGCTCATCATTGAATATCTTGACAACCTGCTGACCAGGACTAACTGATTTTGTGAGATCCTGGCCGACAGCACGTTTTTCAACATCAGCGATAAACTGGCGAACAACACGATAATTAACATCAGCCTCAAGAAGAGCAATACGAATACCCTTCATGGCCTCTTTAACATCTTTCTCATTCAAAAGACCACGACCGGTGATCTTCTTAAAAACAAGCTCAAGTCTTTCAGTCAACTGTTCAAACATAACAATAATATTACCCCCCTAACGTTATTCAGGAAAAAATAACAAAAAATAAAATAATGGCAAGTAAAATATGACAGAAATTAAACTCCAAAAATTATTATTGGAAAACCATTCTAGCCCTGGCCCGGCAAATCATGTGCTCGCCATACTTACTTTTCAAACTGTCTATTACCCTGTCAACAACAATTTGCCTCCCATGTGGGTTTGCCATCAGTTCCAGCTGACTCTCCACAGCATTTTTCTCCAATTTGGATACCGAAACACCGATCAATCTTATCGGCCTCTCCATAAATCTATTTTTAACAAGAAGCAGCCTTGCACACTGATATATAGTGACAGCACAATCCGTTGGCATAACAAGAGTTGCCTCCCTTGATTTTAACCTGAAGTCCGAATGCCTGACTTTTATGGTTATAGTTTTGCACCTGAAGTTTGACTGCCTCAAACGATGTGAAACTTTTTCAGAAAGGAATAAAAGCATTCCCGAAATCAAATCCGGATTTGATATATCTCTCTCAAAAGTATGCTCATGCCCCATGGATTTAACCTCGGGTTCATCATAGAATGGGCGAATTTCGTCCTCGCCGATGCCATTTGCCATATCCCTTAATGTTTCACCCACTATCCCAAAATACCTCTTTAAACGATGTTTTGGAAATCTGGCAAGGTCTCCGATTGTCTTAATCCCAATTCTTTTGAAAGCTTCCTCTGATTTTGGACCCACTCCCCAGAGATTACAAATCGGCATAGGCCATAAATACTCCTTCTCTCTCCCGGGTTCAATTATCGTTAATCCATCAGGTTTGCTTATTGATGATGCTATTTTAGCGATAAATCTGACTGAGGCAATACCTATCGATGCGGTCAAATTGTGCTTTTCCCTAATCCGGTTTTTTATCTGAAGGGCAAGTTGTTTAGGCCCCCCAAATCTTTCCGCAGTCTCAGTGACATCAAGGAATGCCTCATCAATCGAGAAGGGTTCGACATTAGGTGAGTATTCATTTAAGATGCTCAAGATACTAAGCGATACATGGCTGTATTTATTTGCCGAGGTATGGATAAAAATTCCCTCTGGACACAACTTCACAGCCCGAGCAGTGGGCATCGCCGAACGCACACCATACTTCCTCGCCTCGTAGGAACAGGTTGAGACTACCCCTCTTCCCCCAGGCACGCCCCCAACAATCACCGGCTTTCCCCTCAAGCGGGGATCATGGGCCTGCTCAACAGAGGCAAAAAACGCATCCATATCAAGATGCATTATTATCTTTCGTCCACTCTTTTCGAGCTGATCTTTCCGGGTTCTGTCGTTGGCACAGAATTTCCTTTTCTTATTCATCAACTTTACATCACTCCACCCAGATTTTGTTAAGCACCCATGAGGTATTGCGTTCGTCGTAGGCAAGCTGGAAAAAATTGGAGGCCTGATCAAGCACGGCGAAATAACGGATCTTGCTCTGCCCCACATCGGCTTTCCAGGTGCCGGTTACACGTTTTATCTTAATAGCCCGACCATTCCACCTGAACCGCAAAGGCTTCATGGCACCGTTCTCAAAAACGGCTATCACATCAACCGGCTCTTCGATATCCTGGTACATGGCTACACCCAATGGTTAGGCTTATGTCTCGATAGACCGGAAATTGTTCGGGTTATTTTCATCAAGATCCCATTTAAGGGGATTTTCTCTGATATATCTCCTTGTATCATATAAATCTGTTTCATTGCGAATAACATGCTCGTAATAATTTCTCTGCCACACTGGTATCCCCAAGCTATTGCGTATGATATTGATCTTTTTTGTCGACGATGCCTTGAAACCCCTGATTATAGAACCCAGCGTTCGTGATGGTGACCTGAACCTTGATTGTAAGGGCGTATCACAATACGCCCCTACGCGATTCTCGATTAATCATACCCCTTCAAGCGGAGCGACCGGCGATGGTGTTTCTGCTTATTATATTTATTACTTTGACGATGCATAT
>NATP01000010.1 GCA_002085375.1 candidate division Zixibacteria bacterium 4484_95
CTCGGTTTATTTGCTACTGTGATGTCCACCGTTGATTCATACACATTCATTGCCGGTGCAACCGTAGGCAAAGATATCATCTGGCGACTTAAAGGAGGAGACATCACAAAAAACAGCCGATGGGGATTGGTGGTTTCAGGAATACTGGCAGTAGTTATAGCTTTGTTTTTCCGCTCGGTTATCGATATCTGGTATTTATTTGGCACACTGGGCACCTGTGCCCTTTTGATCCCACTTGCCTCGTCGTTTTCGGAAAAATGGCGTATGACCCCAAAAATGGCGGCTATGTCCATGATATTTTCACCTCTGGTAGCCCTTATATGGATTGTACCAAATCTATTTCTCGGTATAAAATATTTCTGGGGCATCGACCCCATATATCCGGGACTTTTGACGTCAGTTATAATATACATTTTCAGTTGCAATATAAAGAATCATTTCTGCAAGCCCTTTTAGACCAGAATATATTAACGGCAGACCAATAAGGCACACCATAAATAAAGCTTGTAAACTTAAAAGACATCCTTTAATTTTTATTCCATGTTAAATAGGCACTTCTTAACGACAATATTATCAAAGAGAACATTTAACAGATTTAAAGATGAAAAAATAAAAAGGCTTATTGAAAACTTCTTCTCCCTATCCGTTCTTCAGGTGGTAAACTATATTTTACCGCTTGTTACACTGCCATATTTGGTGAGGGTATTAGGTGCTGAGAAGTTTGGTCTGGTCATGTTTGCCAACGCCTTTATTCAATATTTTATTATGCTCACGGACTACGGGTTTATTCTGTCGGCCACCAGGGAGATATCTGTTCACAGGGAGGATATAAAGAAAGTTTCGGAGATTTTCACCTCGGTTATGATAATAAAAATGGTGTTGTTTCTTGTAAGTTTGATTATCTTGTTTGGTATCGTATTCAGTTTCGATAAGTTCAGAAATGATTGGCAGTTATATTTTTTAACATCGGGCATGATTTTGGGTAATATTTTATTTCCGATATGGTTCTTTCAGGGTATGGAAAGGATGAAATATATAACCATTTTAAATATTACGGCCAAAACGATATTCACAGTCTTAATATTTGTTTTTATAAGAAATCAAGGTGATTACATATATGTACCGGTTTTCAATTCTTTAGGTTTTATAACGGCTGGCATTTTATCTTTTTGGATAGTAATAAAATATTTTAAGATCCGTTTATATCTACCCAAAATTTCTCGAATATACAGTTACTTTAAAGATAGCACTCAATATTTTCTTTCGAGGGTTTCAGTATCAGTATATACAAGTAGTAATACTTTCGTTGTCGGATTATTTTTGGGTAATACCGCAGCCGGATATTATTCTGCAGCCGAGAAGCTATTTTTGGCCTTAAGGATGGCATATACTCCTTTGAATACAACTTTATATCCATACATGTGCAATACTAGAAACCTGAGATTGTATAAAAAGATATTCCTGCTGGCGTTTATCGTGAATTTAGCGCTGTGTTCTTCAATATTTCTATCCAGCGGGTTTATCATCGGCCTGCTTTATGGAGAAGGTTTTCAGGTAAGCGTAAAATTACTGCAGATGTTTTCAATACTGGGTCTTATAATAGTTCCTTCCATCTTGCTTGGATATCCTCTGCTGGCGGCTTTAGGCCATCCTAAATATGCAAACATGAGCGTCATAGTCGCTTCTGTATTTCATTTAATTATGTTGATGTTGATAATTCCCATAATCAAAATTTATTTCGTAGTCATAATAGCTATGATAACAGAAACCGTAGTGCTTCTGATCAGAGTCTATGGTATAAGAAAACATAAACTATGGAGAACTAGATGAAAGCAGTTATCCTTGCCGCGGGTATGGGCTTACGAATTGGGAAACCTGTTCCCAAAGCTCTTTTAGAATTACCATCAGGGGAAAGCATTTTGAGCAGACAGGTTAGAATTTTTAAATCTGAGGGGATAGAGGATATAAGCGTCGTTGTGGGGTATAAAAAAGAACTGATCATGTCCCACATTCCTGATGTGCGGTTTATATTCAATCCCGAATACAGAAATACGAATACCGCTAAAAGTCTTTTGTGCGCGTTGGAGGGAGTAGAGGATGATATTATATGGGCAAACGGGGACCTCGTTTATGATGAAAACATTTTAACATTGTTAAAATCGCAAAGGTTTAATACAATTGTCGTCAACAATGCTAAATGTGGTGAAGAGGAGGTTAAATATCTTGTGGATAAAAGTGGTAATGTTATCTCTATTTCCAAGGAAATTGAAAATGGCCAGGGTGAGGCGTTGGGAATAAATTTGATTAAGAAGAAGTCGATTAAAGTATTTATTAAGGCGTTAAATGAATGTAAGGACACTGATTTTTTCGAAAAGGCTATACAGATTTTGATCGATAGGGGGGTAATCTTTAAACATCTCGATGTGTCTGATTACAGATGTATTGAGATTGATTTTGAAGAGGATTTGAACAGGGCTTTGATTTTATTTGGTCAGAATGGTAGAAATTGAAATCGCTATCAACCGAAAATTTATATTTGATTTCAAAAAGACATATTTGTTCGGGAGTTTTTAGAAGAACGATCACGCTTATAAAATGGCTTTTGGGGAGCATTATATATCTTATTTCATATTTAGTACCCAAGGATAAAAATCTCTGGGTTTTCGGAGCCTGGTTTGGCGATAAATATTCTGATAACTCGAAATATTTTTTTGAGTATATGAATAGAGCTCATCCCGAAATAAAAGCGGTCTGGCTGACCAACAACGATAAGGCTTTAAGATTGGTCAAGAACAAGGGCTTTGAGGTTTTAAGAACATACAGCTTAAAGGGGACCTGGTGCTCGATGCGGGCGACAGTAGGAATACTTTCAACATGGGTAAACGATATAAATAGATATACGATTTCAAAAACGCGTTTAATACAGTTGTGGCATGGTTCGCCGTTAAAAAAAATAGGCTATGATGATAAAATTTCTATTGAGAAGGAATTGCTGATTAAAAGGGTTGTTACAAGGTTGTTGCCGTTCTTGAAAAAGGGTTTAGAGATAAATATGATAATGGCTGCTTCTTCTAAAGTGCAAGGGATACTATCCGGAGCGTTCAGGGTTTCCGAAAGCAATGTAAAAATAACAGGATATCCTAGAAACGATGTTTTCTTTATGGAAAACACCGAGAATTTTCCTATAAAACAGAAACTTCTAAAACTCAAAAATTGTTTTAAAATCGGTATTTATCTTCCCACACATCGCCAGAAAGGAAATATCGATATCGCTTCAATGTTTCTTGATACCATTGATGATGTAAACTCAAGATTAAAAAAAATTAATGTGATTCTTCTGGTAAAATATCATTATTATCATCTGAGATCTCTTAAGGACAGGTTGGCAAGTTATTCGAATATCATTTTTTTAAGCGATGATGATATTAATCAGGATATCTATCCTGTCCTGCCGCTGGTTGATTTTTTGATTACTGATTATTCAAGTGTTTATTTTGATTATTTACTGACGGATAAACCTATAATATTTGCTCCATTTGATATGAGGCAGTATGTGAAGGATGATAGAGAGCTTTATTTTGACTATGATGAAGTGACACCTGGTGCCAAAGCCACAAATTGGGATGAGCTTATATACTTTATAGACAGAGCAATCAAATACCCCGATGAATATAAACCGCAAAGAGATAAAATCAGGAGGATTTTCAATCAATATGACGACGGAAATAGTAGCCAGAGAGTCTTCGATGAGGTTATAAAATACACTCACTCTTGATAATTTTTGTTATTGACTAAACGTAAAATTTGTGTTAGATGTTTTTGAGATGTTAAAAAGTCTAACAATATGTTTGTGTTTGGTGGTCATTATCATAAGTTGCAATTCTCAACCATCACCGAAGGATGTGACTTTTGAGTTCATTGCTGCTGTATTGGATGGAGATACAACTACTATTTTGCAATATTTAGATCTTGAGCGGATGGCTGAAAGAAAGATGAAGGATATTGTTTTAAAAGATAGTATCCTTAACCCCGCTGACTTTAAAGCGGAAATCCTTAGTGAGCTTACCGGCCTTGGGCAAACCCGTAATCAATGGAAAAATCAAAGGATTTTGGTTAACAAAGAGATTGTCAGAGGGGATTCTGCCGAGGTGGAGATGACTTTTATTGACCAGTTCACGGGCACGATCAAATACTCGATGGTTTACCTTCATCATAAGGATAACCGCTGGTTGGTTTATTTCTATAAATGAGAACGATAATTATCCTCACCGGTTCCTTTCTTTCAGCAATTTTACTTGTTGCCATTGTCGATATTTATGTTCCCGACCACTCGGTGATGGTTATCCCTCTGATGGTTATATTTTTTGTAATCTGGATGGTTGGATTCGGTTATGCCACTGTTCCTGAGAACCTCAAAAAAAAGACCATTGCAGTTTTAATAATCGAGGGTTTGGCTTTAGCTGTAACTGCCGTTTACTTTATCATCAGCATTGGATTTGAACCAAAATATATATTCGGTTTAACGCTGGGAGTTGCCTCTTTGATAATAATGATTCTGTTAAGAGAGAAACGTTAACGTTATTTTAAATAAATCACTTTTGCCGTGGATGATTGGTTTTTCTGCAAAGCGAAATTACGACCAGAAATTTTTATAAAATATATTCCAGATACCAAATTTTCAGGATTCCATACAATAGAGTAACTTCCGTTCTCGAAAACACCTTTTTCAAGGTTAGTAACAAGTTTCCCATTGATGTTATAAATATCCAGTGAAATTGATGTTACCCTAGCAATCTCGAATCTGATTGTAGTTGCAGAATTAAATGGATTGGGATAACAACCGGTTATCTTGAAACTTACCGGCAGTAAATTATTGTTGTTATCGATGCTGTTTATATAACTAGGTAGAAGAACAAACAATGAATCGCCATCGGCTAATAACAGGTAGTCGCCATAAACAGCACTTCCGCGTGCTGTATTAGGACTATCGAATATTGCCAGCAATGAAGGATTCAAAGGGTTATTGACAGAAACAGCGATAAGGCCTCCTGTGTCATCGGCAAGATAGGCAATTGTATCGGATATAGTAACCCTGTTTAAATAACCCGGGGTGTCGAATGTCGTCAGGCTATCCGGGTGTAAAGGGTCGTTTAAATCAAATATGACCATCCCCTCTTGCCCGCAGGCCAAATACAGGTTTTCTGCGGTCATGGTGATATCCGAACCTCCCGTATCGAGTCTGAATGAATCTAAGAGAACCGGATTTATCGTATCGGCAAGAGAATATGTTAAAAGCCCGTAATCCTGGTCAGCGATATAAATTGTAGTGCCATTTACCGCAACCGATGCTGTATATCCAAATGGCGGGATATATCCCACCTGTTGCGGATTGGAGTTATCTGTGACATCAAGTATGACCAGACCATTGAGAAAGTCAGCTACATATAACAGATTTTCGTATAAAAACAGATCTATAGTGGTGCCAAGGGTATTGAAAGCTCCAATTGAATCAGGGGAAGCTGGTTGAGACAGGTCAACGATTGTCACTCCTCTATTCCAGTGGGCAAGGTAGGCGATGTTATCTGAAACGATGATATCATTTACGAAAGCATCGTCAAAGTATGAAGAGACGTAAATGGGCACTTCAGGTATAACGATATTGAATATCGAAAGGCCGGCATCACCATCGGCAACCAAGGCGACATTGTCATATATCGCCACAGATTGGGCCTGCCCGGGAGTGTTTGTTACACCGATTACATCGAATTGCCAGTCATACTGGCAGAATGTTACTGTTGATAATAATAATATCAGTATAGTTGCAGTTGTCGGTAAATTCCGCATAAGATTACCCATATTAAAAACTTGCAAATAATATACCTGTTGTAAATACATTTTCCAATCGATTTGTAGTTATCGATATAAGTTGTTATTATATATTATGATAGCGGATATGAATATGGGCAAGCCCCGGATATGTAATGACTTAAATTGTATAAACTGATAATAATGTAAGATATTTCGGATTATGTTATTGCATAATAAGATAAAATGGATTCCATGCTAATATCGAATAAACAGTTTTGTTATTGAAAATATTTTTTTGTAACTTATTATATAATGTATGCAGGAAATTATAAGAAATTTGCTCAAACAAAAGGGTTTGTTTATCTGCAGGCATCCGCTTCATAGCAAATTCGATTTCGAGGTTTCCCCTTATCATATACTCAAACAGAAAAAGTGTTTCAAGACCGGCTGTGTCGAGTTCATCTGGCGATGCAAAATTCATGGTAAAAATATCGACTGTCCTCGCGGTTATAAGCATGTCGGGAAAAACTGTTTTTCCTGCAAACATTATTACGAGGAAAAAATCTGCAGAAAACCAGAAGCACTGGTGGATAAAGAAACCTTGCAAAAATTCTTCGACGACTTGAAGGATTATGAATACTGGCTTTCGACCGTCGAGGGGAAAAGGGTATCATTTTCAGGCATCATCACAGCTGTTTATCCCTCGCTGGTAATGACTGTTGATAACAATAGGTCATCAGTCCGGATGAATGGATTTTTGATTAAGTTTGCCAAAGGTTATATCGGTTACGATTTATTTGATGACACTATATATTTACATATTGGTAGAAGATTCTTAGCCAAATGGCAACCGGCGCCCAGTGATGAATTGGAATTTAAAGCACGACTTACAAATAGTAGAGGTAAAGTAGTCTTAATCAGACCGACTGAAGTAGAAATTGAAAAAAACGAGGGAAAACCCATTATTGACTATTCTAAGGCCCTTATTGGTAAAACAACCGGTACTATTGTCAGGGATGATATAAGCCTTTGTCATCAATGTCCGTTCGGTGCCCTGCTTGATGTTATCGTGTTAAGGCCTAAGCGGAATATTTACCGGAGATTTTACTGTTTGAGGGGGGTTGAATACTCGAAAGATTGCCCGGTGCGATTAGAACAAGAATTAATAAAAAACAGTAATCAATCCGTCGAGATTTGATAAAATAACCTATGGTACTTTTCGATAAGAGGATTCTGGTTGTGGGAGCGACGGGTATGTTTGGCCAACCTGTGGCACAATCCCTTGAAAAATTTGGATTTAATGTGCGAGTTTTCAGCCGCTCCGAACAAAAGGCTAAAAAGTTATTCGGTGATGGCTATGAAATCGCCAGTGGAGATATCAGCGATATCGATTCTTTAAAAAATGCTCTTAAAAACTGCTACGGTGTTCATATAAACCTCAAGGGTGGACCTAAGCAAAAAGATTACGACCGTATAGAACACAAAGGAACTGCTGCTATCGTAAAAGCTGCTTCCGAGGTTGGGGTTAAACGGGTTACATATCTTTCCGGTGCCACGGTCTCAAAGGAACAATGCTGGTTTGCTGGCACTAAGGCCAAGTATAATGCTGAACAGGCTATTATGAGAAGTGGTCTGGATTATACAATATTTAGGGCTACCTGGTTTATGGAATCCCTGCCGTTATTTGTAAAGGGAAACCAAGCCTCGGTTATGGGCAAACAGCCTCACAAACTCCACTGGCTGGCCGCTGAGGATTATGCTCGTATGGTCAGTAAGGCTTATCTTTTCGATGAAGCGGCTAACAAGATATTTTACGCGTTTGGTCCCGAAGCCTATACCATGAAAGAGGCGCTGGAGATTTTCTGCGGAATAATTAATCCTGATATCAAAGTAACGATGGTTCCATTGGGCGTTCTATCGTTTTTTGCCAAGATAACTTTCAGCAAACAGCTAAAAGAGGTTTTGCCTCTGATGAGATATTTTGACAAAACAGGCGAACAGGGTGACCCATCACCTACCGACGAGATATTTGGAGCGCCACAAATAACGCTCGAACAGTGGAGTAAAGAATTTCACAAATAGTCGATTCGGTATCCATTGATTATCATTACATCCGTTCTTTGGGTTGAGTGTGACTTGATCGGTTTGCATGATTTCATTTGGTACTAGTATTTACTCCTTCAAATGTGACCATGATGCCTTCTGGTAGGTTAAATATATTTTTTACTTGTGACTCAGGAACAGAAGCGGCAGTAATAACCGCAAAATGCGGAATATAGCCATTGTGATCTAACCTGATATGAAGCTTTATACCGCCATTACCAGATTGTAAAAAAGATAAGCCTGAGGGATAAATTCAAGACTAAGTCTCGTAAGGAATACTGCTTGGATAACTTGCAAAAAAGCATGGCCACGAAATGCGGCCATTAGTTAAAAGATATCATAAAACGACGGTTTCTACCCCCGAAAACAGCTTTTTCGAAATCATACTGAGAAATTATTTGCCTTATCTACCCCAATAAGATAAATTTCCTCTGTATGGTTAAGTCTCCTGTATCAAAGGTGTTATGTTTTGCTTCTACCCTGATTATAAAAGATCTATTAAGCCCTTTTTAAAAAGGCCCGGACATGAGTGATAATATGTAAACATTCAAGTTATACACATAATAAAGAAATGGGTAGACCGGTAAAAAACTAAAATTGACAGGATGTCAGTTTTATATCAAGAGAAGATAATGGACAAAAAAATAAATAATAACAAACCACAAAATAAGGATAACTCACGAAATTCTCAGGAAAAAACTATACAAATTTCTTTTTCCTTAACCCGGGCTGATCTGCTATGGTACAACCTTTATTTTATTAGATGGATTGTTTTTGGAGCAATCGTACTTATATTGTTTTTTTTAGCCGGTCTGGTTTGGTTTTTAAACACCCCTAAAGGCGATCTGCAGACAGCGATAATCTGGATTGTGATAGGTCTTGCAGCTGGTTTTTCGGTATGCATGGGCTCAATTGTAGCAATAATCCTGCAGATATATTTTATCAAAAGCGAGACAGTGGCTAAAGCTATGACCCCAAAAAGCTATATCATCAATAGTCAGGGCATTACCATATATGATAAAAGAAACCAAATTAATCGACCCTGGGTACAGGTTATGAATGTCATAAGGACAAAGCGCGGATTTTATATTCAGACCGGTGATAAGATTTCAATAGTTCTTCCCAGACGAGATTTCAAAGACCCAAAAGACCTGCAAACGTTCAATGATATTTTGGTCAAATACAAGTTATAATTCAAAAGTATCTTCGAAAACATAGTACTCTAAAATAGTTTTTCATAAAAAATCGAATAAGATATTCATAATTTAACCTGCATCATTCATAAGAATTATTTTCTTTCAAAATTAACTGAATTTAAAGTTTTTCAATATGGATTTCAATTAATAACCGAGGATATTTTGAGCTTTTGTTATAAGCACGTTTTATCTTTCAAAAGCAACAAAATAGACAACTTTTGATAGCATTCCGCCATATGATCAATATTTTCATATAAGTAGTCCTTAGTCTTTCCTTCACTTTGTTTTCTTAAGCAGCTGTTAACTGGCAATAGAAGTGTATAAAAAGATTTTTTAAAGGATAGCTGCTGTCAAGGTGAACCCAAAATCTGCGGTAGCTCTGGACGATTCTGGCTCCGATCTTGACAAGCTCACAGCGTACGATAAATGTAGTTCTCATAGTAACCATAAAAAAACGATGACTGCTGGTGACCATGAACCGGATCATCTATTACACTAAATATGGCAACTTTCGCTGTGGTTGCCAAGCGTTTATTTTGCAGTGCGTTAGAAGACTGGTAGCGCTACGGGGAATCGAACCCCGGTTTGATGGCTGAGAACCACCCGTCCTAGGCCACTAGACGATAGCGCCAAATTGGTCGAAATATATATTCACGATTCTATAAGTCAAGAGCTTATTGGCAAGTTTTGTAATGGAATCGAGGTTGATGGTATAAATTATGTCATCATATTTGTAAATCCGGTTTATGTGAATTTGAATACAGAACTTGATGACGTTCTTAAAGCAATTGATTTATCTAGTATTACACTTTTTCCTCGACCATAATATGTTGTGATACGGGGTTTTGTATGTTAGCATCAATCCAACGCATTAGTTCCAGTTTAAATTGGCCTGACATATCAGCATGAAATGGCATAATCCTGATTGAATATCCATAAAGGCCACTCTCGTCGCAGAGAACGTATCCCTCATATTTATACAAACCTTCCTGGAGCGTGTTGACGCATTTCATATTTTCCGATGAGCCATTTGTGATGTTGTAATCGCTATCTAGCAGACCGCTGTATATCTGTACAGTCACATCTTCAGGTTTTATTATTCCAAGCATAACCTCGGCCTCGATTTTAAGTGCAAAGCCCACCTCAACTTCTTTTTTTTGAACTGTTGTCTTGATTATTTTTACTTTGTTCCAGTGGGCTTTGATAAACTGTTTCCATTTGACGAG
Source organism: candidate division Zixibacteria bacterium 4484_95 (assembly GCA_002085375.1). Lineage (GTDB taxonomy): Bacteria > Zixibacteria > MSB-5A5 > UBA10806 > 4484-95 > 4484-95. Next base: position 10,334 of record NATP01000010.1, read on the forward strand.
GTTTTTAGTTTTTATGAATTTATCAGCAGAAAGGTTTTTCCAGTTATTGAGAGCATTAATATAAAATTTCTCCGTATATTCTTTAACCATGCGGTTAGTGTTGAATATCGGGCAGAGTTTCATCATGGATTTTTTAACCTTAGCTATCCACTGGCGGGGCAATCCGTCATTGCCGATATCGTAAAAAAGTGGAACAACTTCGTTTTCCAAGACGTCATAGATGGCATTACATTCAACTTCATCCTGGTAATCCGGGTTGTCGTAATCCTCGCCAGCACCGATTGCCCAACCGGTATCTATGTCATACCCTTCACACCACCAACCATCGAGAACGCTCAAGTTGAGACCACCATTTGGCAGAACTTTCATACCGCTGGTTCCGCTTGCTTCAAATGGTCGGCGAGGGGTGTTCAGCCAGACATCAACTCCCTGAACTAAATATCTGGCGATGTTCATATCGTAGTTTTCGAGGAACACGATATTTTTTCGTATATCCTCAAGTCGTGCGAAGTGAATTATCTGTTTTATGAGGTCCTTGCCGTTATTATCACGAGGATGGGCTTTGCCGGCAAAGATAAACTGCACGGGATGTTTCTTATCTAAAAGTAATTTTTTTAATCTGTCGGTATTTCTTAGTAAGAGTGTGGCTCTTTTATAAGTAGCGAACCTTCTGGCAAAACCGATTGTAAGAGTTTCGGAGTTCAAAGCTTCGTAGGCATCATTTACTTCTCTGGGGCCTGCGCCTCTGCGTTTAAGTTGTTCGGCCAAGCGTTTTCGGGTAAATGCGACCATTCTTTCCCGACGACGTTCATGAATTCGCCACAATTCAACATCGGGTATATTTTGCACTCTTTGCCAAATGGATTGGTCGGCTGGTTTTTTCAGCCAATTCGGGCCCAGATATCTCGAGAATAACTCAGCCATTTCATTAGAAATCCAGGAACGCGCATGAATGCCATTTGTGACATGGGAAATTGGCACCTCATCAAGAGGAACCTTTGGCCATAACGACTGCCACATCTTTCTTGAGACATCCCCGTGTAGTCTGCTTACGCCGTTAGCATAAGCAGTTGTTCGGAGAGCCATTAGGGCCATATTGATGGGTTCATTTACGTCATCCGGATTTTTTCGACCTAAGGCGAGAAGTTGCTCCTTCTTAATACCGGCTTTTTCGAAGAAATGGCTGAGATATTTTTCAACAAGCAACGGGTGAAATTCGTCTATTCCTGCGGGCACCGGTGTATGCGTGGTAAAGATTGTGCCGCTACGGACAATCTCAATGGCCTCATCGGTGGACAAACCATCTTTTGTTTTTCTGTGCCTTATTCGTTCAAAAGCCATAAAGGCGCCATGCCCTTCGTTCATATGGCAAACCCGCACATGGATACCAAGTTTTCGCAAGGCTAACATTCCACCGATGCCAAGAATCAGTTCCTGCTGGATACGGGTTTCATTGTCTCCACCATATAGCTGGTAAGTGATCTTGCGGTCGATGTCATTATTTTGTGGTGTATTAGTATCTAGTAAATAAAGGGGTATACGGCCTACCTGGGCTTTCCAAATGCGACAGTATACATTCCGGTTTGGAAACTGTAAATCCACCAGAATCGGTATTCCATTATTGTCGACTTCAAGCTGGATTGGTAAACTACAAAAGTCGTTATCGGGATATGTCTCCTGTTGCCAGCCATCGTAGTTGAGATATTGTTGAAAATAGCCTTGCTGATAGAGCAAACCTACACCTACTAATGGTATTCCCAGCTCGCTGGCGGATTTTAGATGGTCACCGGCAAGAATGCCGAGACCACCTGAATAAATTGGTAAACATCCGGTTATACCGTACTCCATCGAAAAATAGGCGATCTGTGGAAAATCGTATTTGCCATATTTACTTTCGAACCAGGTTGGGCTATTTAGATATTCTTGGTGATTTTTATATACTCTTTCAAGTTGAGCCATAAAAGCTTCATCATTGAGAGCCTGGCTGAGCTTGTCCTGTTTAATCATACTTAACATCTTGACAGGATTGTTACCCGAGATATTCCACAAGTCGCTATCCAAACGCCGGAAAAGCTCAATAGTATCGTGGTTCCAGCTCCAGAGCAGATTATATGCCAGCTCTTTTAATGCCGATAACTCCTCGGGAAGAGTTGCTTTGATCTGAAATGTATCAACAGCCTTTATCATATTATCTCCCATAACCGCCTTGGCGTTGTTTATTTAATTTTCACTAATAAGTATCGGTGTCTATTTTAGATAACTATATGAGCCAGGTTGGTAATAGACTCTATAATTATCTTGTTATCGTTTTCATTTCCGGGTTTTCCTGCTAATGCGAACATAGCTTTTTTGTAGGCTTCAACTCCAGGTTGAATAAAAGGATTATGTCCAGCTAAATATCCTGATAAAGCTACAGACATTTCCATCATGTAATAGAACTGGCCGATATTGAAGGCATTTCGCCTTGGGATATCGATTATCATGTTTGGCACTCCCCCCTGGAAGTGGGCGTAAGCCGGGCCATCGATTACCAGACGGTTTATGAAATTCATATCTTGGTTTTTGTCAGAAAGATAATTCAAACCATCAAGGTCTTCAGGGTCCGAGGGGATTTTCAGAATATTGTCATGGTTAATCAATCGGATAAAAGTTTCCAGTATATTCCTTTCACCATCCTGTATCATCTGGCCATTAGCGTGAAGGTTTTCGGAATACAATGAGGGTGAAACCCACATGCCATAGCCGTTGTGCCCTTCGCTTTCCGGGAAAAGCTGTTGCATCCAGCGGGCTAAGTGATATGTAGCGGTAGAATTTGTGGCAACCACTTCGATCTTCTTGCCTTTCTTATATGCTAAATGACGTATTGCCGCATGAATCATAGCCGGGTTCGTCCAGAATTCATCTTTTATGAGGAGCTTTTTCATATGTTGAAAACCGGCTGTGAACTCATGTATATCGATACCAGCCACAGCTAAGCTAACAAGACCGACATCGCTCAATACTGAAAATCTTCCACCGACATTATCAGGAATTTCAAATGTTTTATACCCCTTTTGTTGGGCTAACTTTCTTAGTGCACCTCTTACCCTATCGGTAGTAACATAGATATACTCTGTTGAACGGTTACCAGCCCATTTTTCAATTAAATCGCGAAGTATTCTGAAAGCGATTGCTGTCTCGGTGGTGGTACCTGATTTTGAGATGACATTGATACCGACACGTTTGCCTTGAAGCATATCTAGTGTGTCCCTGAAGAAATCAGGGTCGGTGTTTTGTCCAAGAAAATATATCTGTGGAACATTGCCCCTTTCCCGACGGGAAAGTTGATTGAAAAAGGTATGGGTTAAGGCTTTGAATGTGGCTTCTATACCAAGGTAAGAACCACCAATGCCGAGCGATATAAAAACATCGATATTGTCAGATAATTCTTGGCTAGCTGATACAATATCGTCGAGTTTTTCAGCGGTTATTTCGTCGGGAAGATTCAACCAGCCCAGCATGGGTATCCCACCATCAAGACAATCCCCTTCGCTGTTTTTCAACTGATTATGTTTCTGGATTATTGTTGGGGCGATATCATCAAGCTCGGTTTTAGATATAAACGGCTTGTCCCCGGTGGAACTTAATATATAAGTTATATCGAGTTTGATGGTATTTTCTTTTATGAATTTTTCATTGGTTGTAAGATGATGATGTTTTTTATCTTGAGACATCTGTCTGAGACTGGTTTTATTTTTCCCGAAGGAACTGATATCCAGTCCAATATCCTGTAAATGTTTTTTCTTATGCTTTGCCGGCACTTCCCAGTACCTCGATTTTATGTTTTATGATTTCTTTAACCGCTTTGCGACCGGTCCCAAGAATTTTTCTTGGGTCGAATTCATCGGGTTTTATCGTGAGGGTTTCTCTGATTGCAGAAGTGAATGCCAGTCTGAGATCGGTGTCGATATTGACCTTGTTAATACCGTATTGTATCGCTTTTCGGTAAGCTTCATCAGGTACACCTTTGGCCCCGGGAATTTTGCCACCATACTTGGTTAATTTCTTTGTTAGTTCCTCGGGTACACCGCTGGCGCCATGCAAGACCAGAGGTATCCCCAATCTTTTTTTTATCGTTTTTATTCTGTCAAAGTCGAGTTTTGCTTCGCCTTTAAATTTGTAAGCACCATGACTTGTACCCACGGCTATTGCCAGCGAATCGCACCTGCTTTCGGTTACGAATTGTTCTGCTTCAGCGGGGTCTGTAAGTAGCGTCTCTTTGTCGTTGACTTTGACTTCATCCTCGATACCGCCGAGTTTACCAAGTTCAGCCTCAACCGTTATGTTATGCATGTGGGCGAAATCGACGACCTCGCGGGTGATTTTTACATTTTCCTTAAATGGTAGAGCTGAACCGTCTATCATCACCGAGGTAAAACCGGCCTCGATACATTTTTTGGCGTCCTCGAATGACGTTCCATGGTCAAGATGAAGAACCACCGGTACTGTTACATTATTTACACCAGCTTTGACCATAGCGATTAAATATTCTAAACCTGCGTATTTTATAGCTGATTTTGATGTTGCCAGTATCACCGGCGATTTCATCTCCTGGGCAGCTTCAAGAGTAGCTTGAATGAGTTCAAGGTTGCTTACATTGAACTGGCCTATAGCATAATAGTTTTTGTTGGCATCAACATAAATCTCATGCAAAGGAACAAGTGGCATTTTCTTCTCGTTGTTAAATGTTACATCTTATTAATTACCGGTAACGGTTTCAAGGGTTCTCGGTCCTGCTTCTTTTATATCCTCTGGCACCTCTCCCTCGAATTGTTTGAAATTATTTTTAAAAAGCCCAGCCAGGTAGTTTGCTTTTTCGTCGTAGGCGTTTTTATCGTGCCATGTATCGCGCGGGTTCATCAATTCAGATGGAACGTCCGGACAGGAACTTGGCACCATGAAACCATATATGGGATTTCTGTTCGTTGGAACATTGTCTAGCTTTCCGTTTAAAGCGGCTTTGACCATAGCCCTGGTATGGGATATTTTAATTCTTTTACCAACACCATATGGCCCGCCGGTCCAACCGGTGTTGACCAACCAGCAGTTAACGTCATGGTGCCTTATCTTTTCATCGAGAAGTTTGGCGTATTTGTAAGGGTGCAGTACCATAAAGGGCGCTCCGAAACATGCCGAAAACGTGGCCTGTGGTTCCGAACCCAACCCTTTTTCCGTTCCTCCTATTTTGGCAGTGTAGCCGGACATGAAATGATACATTGCTTGAACCGGTGTAAGTTTGGCTATTGGTGGCATAACACCAAAGGCATCACATGTGAGCATTATGATATTTTTAGGATGGTCGGCCATTGGTTCTTTAAGAGCGTTTGGGATATGTGATATTGGATAAGCGGCGCGCGTGTTCTCGGTTAGGGAATCATCATCAAGGTCGAGCCGTCTGGTCCAGATATCAATAGCTACATTTTCGAGGATGGTTCCGAACTTGCGGGTGGTCTGGTAGATTTCCGGTTCAGCCTCTTTAGAAAGCTTTATTACTTTTGCGTAGCAGCCGCCCTCGAAATTGAATATGCCGTTTTGACTCCAGCCGTGTTCGTCGTCACCAATTAAAGTCCGCTCAGGGTCGGCCGAAAGGGTTGTTTTACCCGTTCCCGATAAACCGAAAAACAAGGCAACGTCGCCGTCTTTGCCGACATTGGCAGAACAGTGCATCGATAAAATGTTTTCCTGTGGCAGAAGGTAATTTAATACGGTGAATATCGATTTCTTTATCTCGCCGGCATAACTGGTACCGCCGATTAAGACAAGCTTTTTCTGAAGGTTGAGTATGACGAAGGCTTCGGAATGGGTGCCATCGATATTGGGTAAAGCCATAAAATTTGGAACATGTAAAAGCGTGAATTGAGGTATATGGTTGATAAGAGTGTCTGGTCTGGCTTGGATAAATATATTTCGAGCAAAGAGATTATGCCAGGCGGACTCAGTGATAACTCTTATTGGAAGTCTTAATTTAGGGTCTGCCCCGGCATAACAATCCTGCACGAACAGGTCTTTTCCCTGAAGATATGCCAGCAGGCGACTGAATAAAACCTCAAACTTCTCCGGACTGAAAGGTTTGTTTACTTTACCCCACCAGATGTTATCTTTGCTGGACGGTTCATCAACTATGAATTTGTCCTTGGCAGCTCTACCGGTGTGATGGCCGGTTCGGACGACGATTGGCCCGAGATGGGCGATATAACCCTCTTGTCTTTTAATTATCTCCTCATATAATATAGGGGTGTTGAGGTTCCAATAAACCTGGTGGACATTGGTAATACCGTGATTATCAAGCCCATATGAACTTTTTAGATGTCCTGTGGCCATATTTTCCCAAATCCTTTCTTAATTTTACAAGTTAGCAGTGATTAAGTTGCTGGATGTTTTAAATGAAAATTTCTGTATACTTATATTACTACCCGTTTATATATCGGCATCTATAATAACCTGTTGACCATATAAAAGCGATTGGCATAACTTATTTTTTCGAATTAACACAAAACTAAGGCCGGATCACGGCTGTAACCCGGCCCTGTAACACGGACAAACCGAATTTAAAATTAATGCAGGTGTTTGGAGATCAGTTTAGTCATCTCGAACATGCTGACTTTACCCTTGCCACCGAAAATCTTTTTCAGTTTATCATCAGCATTGATCATGGTCCTTTTGAACCTATCCTGTAGTCCGTGCTTTTTAATATACGCCCAAATCTTTTTAGTGACCTGAGTCCTGGGTAGGGGCTTACTTCCGACGATTGCACTGAGTGCTAAGCTGGGTGTCCATGGCCTCATGAAAGCTGGATTCGGTTTGCGTTTGGCTTTCTTTTTTGCTACTTTCTTCTTAGCTACTTTCTTTTTCGCTACTTTCTTCTTAGTCTTTTTTTTCTTTGCTACTTTTTTCTTGGCAACTTTTTTCTTGGCAACTTTTCTTTTTGTAGCTTTTTTCTTTGCTACTTTTTTCTTAGCGGTTTTCTTCCTGGCCTTTTTCTTCGCTGGCATACGCCTCTCCTGGTTAAAGGTTAGTAGTTGGTTTACAAAATTTCTCTCTCGATTAAGACTCCAATCCACAACTTATTCTTCAAGAAATAGAAAACTCTACCAATCCTGCAACATTGTAGGAGTAAATTGCGAAACATTTCAAATAAAAATTATGATTTTTTTAAAAAATTACATTATAAAAATGGATTTTAATTACAAATAATTTTATAATATGATATTTAATAATGATAATCCAAGTTTTTATCAAATAGTACAAGTTGTAATTTTTCCGTATATAGAAGGAGGGCTATTCAAAAGATGAGCATATTTGTACAAAATTATATTCAAATAGAATTATCTTTTACCTGATTTATTAGACAGCAAGATGGTATAAATAGATTTGGTTTTATATAGATTTTAAAAACCTTCTCTTGATATGATTCTTGTTTGGAAGTATCTTTTATGAAGCTGGGTTTTTTAATAGCCTGTATCGTCCAAACAGAAGTTGGGATTGACGATAATGGTAAGAGGATAAATCATGGCTGATAAGGTAACAATTCGCAAATTTCTTAAAAGGCATTTCAAACATTTTAATGCTGCGGTAATAGTCGGGGCCGCGGAGTCCTGGGTAACCCACCTTGAGAATGGGGGAAAGATGTTTTTGACTTTAGCGGGCGCGCTTAGCACCGGCGAGATAGGTATCTCATTAGCGGAGATGATTCGTCGTGATAAGGTACATGGCATATGTGCTACCGGTGCCAATCTCGAGGAGGATATATTCAACCTTGTAGCCCATAGTCATTACCGCCGTGTTCCCGATTATCGAACACTTACTCCCAAACAGGAACAGGAACTGAAAAATCAGGGCCTGAACAGGGTAACTGATACCTGTATTCCTGAAAGGGAGGCAATGCGCCGGGTGGAGAATAAACTTATCAAACTATGGCAAAAGGCTGAAAACAATAAAGAGCGGTTTTTCCCTTACGAATATATCTACCAGCTTATAAGAAGCAGGGAATTGGAAGAATATTATGATATAGAACCTGAGAACTCGTGGGTGTTGGCCGCCTGTCAAAAAAATATACCGATATTCACCCCGGGCTGGGAGGATTCCACACTGGGCAATGTTTATGTAGCAAATGTTATTAAGGGAAACCTTAAGTCGTACAGGCCGATCAAGGGGGGGCTTGAACAGATGGCTTTTCTGGTCGAATGGTATCGTCGGATCACCAATCGATGTTCTCTGGGCTTTTTCCAGATCGGTGGTGGCATCGCTGGCGACTTTGCTATATGTGTGGTTCCACTTATAATGCAGGACCTAAAAGAGGAATGCCGTCTCTGGGGATATTTTGCCCAGATATCGGATAGCACAACGTCATATGGTTCTTACAGCGGAGCTATACCGAATGAGAAGATTACCTGGGGAAAACTGGATATAGATACGCCAAAATTTATTATCGAATCCGATGCCTCTATTGTCGCGCCGTTAATTTTTAGCTATGTTCTGGGTAGCTGAAAATATGGATTGCTTAAAGTAAGGAATAAGTGTTTATAAAATATATCCACTACCACTTAAGCATATCATCAATTTTTAGACCAGAGACCTATTGTGTTTCCCTCAAGGTCAGAGAGCATGGCAAAATAACCGAATTCAGAGGATATTTGAGTTTTACCGACCGAGCACTTGCCACCGACCTCTTCAGTTTTTTTGATAGTTTCATCGATGCTGGCAACTTCAATATAAAATACTATACCTGGTTTTTGAGCTATCTCAAGGGTTCTTGAGAAACCACCGTTGACTCCATCAGGAGTTTTAAAAGTGAGAAAATTCATTTCCTTGGCTTCATCGAACTGCCAGTTGAATACGTTGCCATAGAACTTTTTCGCTTTACCGAAGTCTTTCGAGGGGATCTCGATATGACAGATGCCGTTCATTTGTCCTCCCATGATTAGAGTTCAAATTTAAAACATGTTTTTAAAAATAGGAAAAAAAGCAATTGTCAATAAAATAATTTTGAAAAGTTAGCATAAGATATATCTGGATATTAAAAATCTGCTTGTATTTGAAAGTGATTGAATATCTAAAATAGAAGATTGTTTGGAGCTGGTCTAAGCGATTTGAATTAAGTGAATTGAGCTGGATGATTTATTATCATAAGGAGAGATTATGAAAGCTGTTGGTTACATGGAAGGAACAAACCGGAGTTATTGACAAACCTTATACTTGAGGGATACGATACTCTACCACTCTCAAATGGGTGGGATAACCATGGTAAATATATAGCACATATCAACCGCACCGATAATCTGGTTTTGGTGGTTGGCTACCTTCATAAATTTATCCCTGTTATTAAGGAATACCCTGTAAGTGAGGATATACTATCATCGCTGAAAGCCTACAAAATTTTTGTGGTATTCATCATTCCCGGCGGTAAGCAGGCTAAAGCGAAAAAGATGTTGGCAAGCAAAGGGGTGAGTTATAAACTTGCTTCTCCGGCAGGTGTGTCTAAAACAGTTATGAAAATATTAGAGCCTAAGCGCTCTGTTAAGAAAGCCCGTTCTCGTAAGAGGAGATAGTAAAAACCTGGAATAACTTATAAATATTGTCAGGTTATAAACATCTCTAATGTACCGTCGTTATTACTTGTGGCAAGTTACTTTTTTATGATAGATATTTGTAAATATTTTCTAATGTTTCATTGTTATTTTGTTCCCACCAACAGCACGCCACCAAGTATAAGGACCAATCCGATCCATTTGGTCAAGGAAAAAGGCTCTTTGAACATAAAAAACGAGACCAGTATAATGGCTCCGTAGGCAAGACTTGTGACAATGGGGTAGGCTATCGAGATGTCAATTTTTGATAAAAGCACCATGTAACCCCCGACAGATGATACATAGCAAAAAAGTCCAACCAGCACAGCTATATTTGTGAATATACGGGAAAAGTTCGTAAGGAAAGCTGTGGGCGTGATAGCACCCAATTGATTCATCCCGATTTTTAAAAAGACATGGCCGCAGATGTTAAAAGTAACAACGAAAAGCATTACCATATAGCGGGACATTTCAGGCTCCTTTAAAAGAAAAGATTCTACTTTTGTTAACACTCCATAGAGATATTTTGATTGGGCTGATAAGTGTATTATAATGTATTTTTACGATGATGAACATGATGCTTGTATATTGGTTTCATGTTTACTAATATTTTTGAAAGAGCTGGCCCCAATCTGTTTCTTTCAGCCATTTATTAAAAATCTTTTTACCCTTGGTTGGATACCACAATTTATCATGGAAAAGAGCAGAGGCAAAAACGAATATATAAACGATAGGAGTGTGAAACATAAGTTTCTGGAGTACCTTAAGAGGAGAGAACCATAAAATATCACCTACTTTCGAGGCCATGTTATCACCGACCGAAAAGCCGAAATTCATCTTCGAGATATCCTCACCGATGATCTCTATTTGACTTACATCGCCACAGCCTAAGCCGGCATCGTGTCCCATTCTTATATATTTAATTGACATTGGTTCAAACCCCATGATTTTGGTGGCGACTGCATCTATAGCTACTTGGTCGGCAGAGGCGAGGATGATATCTTTTTTGTGTGGCGTCATTGTCCGCGGTCCAGGTCCCGAGCCGGCTGTTGTACCATCCATGAAACAGAAAATACCTGAATGTATCTCTTTTTGAATTTGCAAAAGGTCAACCAGGGTCTCGTGTATAACAGAGTGGGTGTAATGGCGCTTGGTATTTAAAAGACCACCGAAAGCATTTTTCATAGCGCCGGTAGTGGTCGTGTAAATGTGAGTTTTTACGGTGGGTAGGTGGACGATGTTTTTTCCTATGAAAAATTCAGGTATCTTTATACCCCTTGAGAAAATCTTGTCTAAAACGAGCATCTTTGCTTTTGGTTTATATTCTATCCATTTTAAATCGGATGGGTCGTTGTTATATCTTTCAGGGATAGAATATTTTTCATATACTGGTTTTAGTTTGAGGAGCTTACCGCCGGTATAGGGATTAGTAACCACGGTATCATTGTGAACTGCTACAATATCAGTAATACCGGCTTTTTTTAGGGCTTTAATTGTTCCCTCGACTTGCCAGGGAACTGAGTTTGCACCTGGAAACGGCAGATGCCACGAGATATTGTCTTTTAAAATGGTTGTATTATCAGCCACCAGAGAATCCTTCAATCCGGCAACCTGCCCCGCCCTTATATAGTCATCTATAACTTTATCAGGAGAGGTTTTTAATACAGCGACTTTTGTTTTACTGCTCATACTTTACCCTCAATCTGCAAAATAATTAAAACAGTGGTTATCCATAGTGCCACACATATTAAAAGGGGTATGTCCGTAACAAGTAATTTTGTGGGATTGCCTCCCTGCTCTTTCTGGTGGATAAGATACAGATATCTGAATATCCCATAGAGCACAAACGGCACTGTTAGAACTAGATTACCTGTCCCTAACTTTTCCTTTACATCAGGTGAAAGGGTGTAAAATGTGTACGCCACCACGGTGGAGGCGGTAACCACACTTATCATTTGGTCTAAAAAATATTTTGAATAATGTGCCAACGATTGCCGGTGCGAAACGGCTCCGTTTCCAAGAATCTCCAGTTCATGTCGTCTCTTGGAAAATCCTAAAAAGAGGGCTAAAAGAATTGTACATACTAAGAGCCAGGCCGAGATCGGCACTTCTATAGCGGCCGCTCCAGCAACGGCCCTTAGTACAAAACCCAGCGCCAAGCTCATGACGTCTATAATAACCACATTTTTCAAACCTATGTTGTAAGCTAGATTTAAAATGATATAGATACCAAGATAAATCATAAATGTTAAACCCAGGGAATAACCGACCAGTATACTGAGAGCAAGTAGAAATAAGATGGTTATAGAAGCTGTTTTTACAGGGAGTTGGCCTGATGCTATCGGTCTGTATTTTTTGGTTGGATGATGCTGGTCTTTGCTGAGGTCTGTGATATCGTTGACATAATAAATTGCCGATACGGCGAAGCAGAATGCCAGAAACCCTTTTATAGCCAGCATCACCGAGATGGGTTCGCTATATTTTTTGGCAAATATTAAAGCTGCAAATACAACGAGGTTTTTAACCCAGTGATGAGGCCTAGCGGTTTTGATGATAGCACTAAGCATAAACCGTTATTAATTAAAATTGGTTTTTATGTCAAGAAATAAAAGGCATTTCTGTTTCGATTGTAATG
>NATP01000011.1 GCA_002085375.1 candidate division Zixibacteria bacterium 4484_95
CCCTTGATTGTTCCATCATGAGGGTCAATATACAAAGAGATCTTTTCATCAAGAATTTCGGCAATTCCCTTATTGAAATAAACGATTCCTTCAGCACCATCAACCAGCTGATCAGGAGAAATCGTTATCAATAATTTCAAACCGGCAGTATTTTCATTACCGTCATTACCAGTTAAAAATTGTCCTACGCCCGTAGCCTCTTCGCCATTTATAGTGCCCTGGACATCCTGACCGGTGGCAGCAACTCCCCCGCTAAATCCTAAAATACCATGGGCGCTGTTTTCCGGAGCAGAATCAAAAGTAACAGTCGAATTTGAACCATAGGTTCTTGTATATATCACGAAATTACCCGTATTCTCATTATCAACCCATTCAACATCAACACCGATACCCGAAAGATTTGAATCACTGTTTATGGCATCCTCAATCTCCTGGGCAAGCTCATCACCGGATGTATAGGTTTTCTGAGTGAGAGCGATCTCACCGCTTACGATACCATTTACTGTGACCTTTATTATATTGTTTGATGAATCCAGAGTTAAACCACCGTCAGAAGGGTCGGTGATGCTGGTTCCAACAAACGAACCTCGTGTTGCAGCCTGAGTAATATCAACCTGGTAACCGGTTGTTGATACTTTTGTGCTGGCAGATGAGGAAACATATTCGATAAGAGCATTGTTGGTGGTTCCACTCGACTTAAATAGTCTTACTAAATCATTGTAATTATCTTCGATCTTCTGATTAAAAATAGATTCATCAAATGTTAATTTTCCGTTTGAGTCGAACTTGATGCCTGCCTGGGAAAGCATTTTCATCGTATCGGGACGTCCCTCAACGATACTGCTTATCGTTGACCTCAAGTCGTTATGTAACATCATCAATGACACATCTCCTAAAAGGACTCCCGCCTGGTTGCTCTCAAGCTCATATGAAAACTGAGAATCGACAAAATCCTGATATTCATTAAATTTGTTAACAAACTCACGAATCTGTGATTTTATCTGTGAGCGGTCCTCCGATATGATTATCTCAACCGGTTCACCGTTACTTGTAGACCTCAACTCGAGAGTTACTCCCTCAATGAGATCGGTTATAGTATTGCTTGATGAATACATTAAAATTGGTGAACCTCCGTTTTCAGAGCTTCCCAGTTGAACAATTGCATCCTGACTATTCTGGATGGTCGGGGCAAAAGCCTGTATCTGAAAAGAATCCCCAGCTTGCAGGTCTCCGGTGGAAAAAGATACAACTAATCCATCAGCTCCATCACCAGTCAAAGCGATATCGGTATCAGCTGCTGAAACAGTTATCGTGCCACTATTGGTTCCATCAGTCCAGTTCACCTCTATATCACCGTTTCCAACAGTCTGCAACCCTGTTCCCCCCACTGTAAATGTATAGGTTTTGTTTACCATACCGGTATAACTGGCACTGGAACTTAAAAGCGGGTTGGAGGTAGCCTCATCGCTCCATGATATCTTCTCGGCCAAGTCAAATTGAGGGGTTGAGAAATCTGGAGAGGTGCCACCATTCAAACTTGTGGTCACAGTTATCCGGCTATCAGCACCTGGATCCTTAGCCGTTAACACCAAACGATAAGGATTATGATAAGAACCATCATTGATTACCGCTGCTGTAACGCCGGCATCAGAATCATTGATAGCATCTTTTAAAGCCGATAATGTATTATTACTGCTATCCACTGTTATAATCGTGGGGCTTACACTTCCAACCTGTATACTGATTGTTCCAGAACCTAAACTTTGCGTAAGCGAACCGATCCCTTGGCATGCAACCTGATGGTGTGTAGCAAGTTGGTTTACAGAAAGAAAATATGTCCCGGGAGAGGCATCGGCCGATGAAGAGACCATTATCACGCTTTCATCAGATGAGCTAGCGGATTTAGCATACCATAAACTTTCATTAGACAACAAAGAAGCCTGAAGTTTAAACCCCACTAGTAAAGCTTCAACAGACTTCCAACTTGTAAGCTTATTAGTATACTCAGTCTGTCTCATCGAATAAAGATCTACACGCTGGTGTTCATATCTCATTATAGTATCAATTATTTCGGAGGTGTTAAACCCCGATATTATACCATCAATAGCTCCGCTCATGTTAAAATCCTTTTAAATCCGAGGAACTTACAACAACTCCCCATTGGTGTTTAAATGTTTTACTGCACAAAACCCGCATAATATCTTTTATCCTTAACTTTATTCTAAATCTAACAGTTGGAGTCCGCAAATCAGTTAATTACTCCTTTTACAGAGGGAGGGTGTTTGCCCACCCTCCCTTTCGCTTGTTTTACGCAAACAGAGACAATACAACCTGAGGCACCTGATTACCTTGAGCCAGCATCGCCGTTCCGGCCTGTAGCAAGATCTGATACTTAACGAATGTGGACATTTCCTTTGCCATATCTGTGTCACGGATAGTGGATTCAGCAGCAGTCAGATTCTGGGCGGCAATACGGAGGTTAGTCAGGTTAGATTCCAGAGTATTTTTCTGGAACGATCCCAGTGTACCTCTGATATTGGTCACCTCGGCAATAGCCTCATCAATTACCGTTTGGGCATCCTGTGCGCCTTGAGCAGTGGTGACATCGATTTCAGCTAAGTTATTGAACATTATGTTATCGATATTGCGTCCAAGTTGGTCAGATGAAAGATTTGGAATACCTATCTTGGCAGTCTGGCCAACATTAGCACCAATCTGGAATACCAGAGACTGGTCGGTCACATACAGATTCTCAGTTCCACCTTCAGATGTAAGAGAATACCTGACTTTGATTGACTGGTCACGCTGAGCGTTGAATAATGTCATTTGCCTTCCGGCAGTAACCACAGAAGCAGCGCCACCATCAAGTTGGACCGAGTAGGTTCTGGCTTTAACTGTTAAGAGCATGTTACCCACGAGAATGCCACCGTTGGTCTTAGCCATTTCCCTATCGAGAGTAATCGAACCTCTGGAAGTAGTATTGGCTGAATTATAAATAGTTACTCTCTGGTCATAACTGGCATCAGTATAGAAATAACGGATGTCATTGATAGTATTGTTATAACCATCAAACCGGACAATCGCATCAAGACCTGTGTTGGCCACCGTGTCAACAGTCATACCCAGAACATGATAAAGGGCGGTTCCTGTACCTCCGGTTTCGTTTAATTGTATTGAATACTTGGAACCTTCATCCGAAGTATACAATTTGAGATATTCCTGACCGCCAGCTGCCACTACAGTAGCATATACTTTCTGGGCTTCACCAGCGGTGGTGTCATTATAGGTTCCAAATATTGAATCCAGAGCCAGTTTACCGTTAATAGTAGCCGCTAAGGCCGACAAAGTGGTAAATGTGCCGGTACCGATAGCGAAAGTAGCAGTCTTCGTATAAGCATCTGTAAGAGTTGAACTGGAAGCAAATTGTGCTGTTATAGCCAACTGGTTACCCGAACGGCCACGGTCGTTTTGATTGGACAAACCGCTTAAGGCAGAGTTTATACTGGCGTTTGTTGCAGTTACACTGCCAACTGCAACTGAATACTTGGTACCAGTGTTGGTTGTGCGAATTGTCATGCTATCAGCTGCACCAACATTATCTGTGACGGTGGCATAAACCTTACCAGCAAGGTAAGTGTTAGAGTTGATGGCATCGTTCAACTTTGAAACAATGTTAGCAACTAAAGCGCTTGAAGCTACTGCATCAGTGCGAATCGTTAAGGTCTGCATACCAACAGGGTTATTGCCCATTTCCTGGAAGTTGATCTGGAAATTAATAGTATGTTGAACATTGTTAGCCACCGTGGTCATACCGGTTGTAGCACCAGTCATGGCTGCTCTTATCGATGCGCCGGTTGCGGTAATGGATATTCCATTTCCCCAAGCATCAAGTGCACTGATTGGGTTACCTGTCTTGACAGCGCCTGCTGATGCTTGAACAACATCGATATTATGGACACCATCTGATAGGTTATAAGGACCTGTTGGATTAGATAGACCAAAAGTGGTAGTATCAATAGTAGCGCTCGATTCGGTAAGTTTTACGCTGGTCAAAGTATGTGTACCAGCTGTAAGTTGAGAATCAAATAGAGTTACATTGGAAGTATTGGAGGATGTGATGACCGCTACATTAGCAGTAGAACCATCAAGTAGCTTCTTGGTACCAAACTGGGTGTTAGTAGCAATACGGTCTATGGTCCTGATGGCATTTGTAATTTCTGATTGGTCAGCGGCCAACTGGTCGGTGTCATTGAAACCTTCATTAGCTGCGTGAATTGCTAGTTCACGCATATTAACCAGCAGGTTGTTAATCTCGTTTAAAGCTCCCTCAGCGGTCTGTATCATGTTAATCGACCCTTCTGAGTTCTGAATAGCGCGGTTCAAACCTGCTATTTGTGCTCTAAATTGTTCGGAAATCACCAAGCCTGCCGGGTCATCCGCAGCTCTATTTACCCGGAAACCAGACGATAGCTTCTCCATTGTAGAAGCCATCTTACGCGTGGTAGCGGTCAGGTTTCTCCAAGCATCCAGAGCGGTAATGTTGTGGTTGATCCTTAATGCCATTAAAAATTCCTCCTTGAATTACGTTAGCAAACATCCTTTGTTTGAACGGATTAATTAGGCTGTTTGGCTACAGCAAAGAATTTATTCCCTTTGCACCTCCTTTTTTTCCTATACTGCGTTAAATCCTATGTGAAGTTCTCACTATATATTTCGACAGCAGAAAGAAAAATATTAGAAATATAATTTTATTAATATCTTGCTTATTTTATTGCGAGACAACGGGTTCTAAAAACCCTCTCAAATCTTCCAATTTTTGTTTTGCGGTTTTGTTTGCAGAATCTCTTGATAGCACAGCTTGATAACCCAAAGCAGCCGCCTGGAATTTGCCCGAATTGAAATAACAATCGGAAAGACGGATCAAGGCATCAATGCTGTTAGGGTAAAATAATAGATACTTCTCGAAATGTAATATGGATTTATCATAATTTTTATTATTGTAATATATGTCACCCAATGTAGCATGTACCTCACCATCATTGGGATTTTTATACAGATAATATTCCAGATATTCGGCCGCATCGGATACCCTGCCCTGATGAATTAAGGTAATTGCAAGATTGCGGTAACCAGGAAGAAATTCCTTGTTTCTTTGCAATGCTGAAAGATAATAAAATTCCGCCGAGGCATAATTTTTCTGCTTGAGAAAACAATTGCCGAGGTTATTAAGCACTTTGTAATCTTCAGGGTACTTACTGGCCGATTCTCTATAACTACTCAACGCCTTATTGTAATCGCCAAGCTTGAATAAAACATCACCTTTAGCCGCCAACCCCTGTGGTGAGGAGGGTGATTTCTCTAAAAAACGGTTCACATACCCAATTAGTTCTTCAGGTGTTTTTTCCAGTGAATCAGCACCCAGCAAACCCAACCTTGCATCTTCAAAATCAGGTTTTAGCTCAAGAGCCCTATTAAAACTTTTCCTGGCGAATTCAGCATTATTCAGGTTGAGAAAAGCCTCGCCTTCAATTAACCTGATCTCGGCATCTTCATGTCCAAATTCAACAGCTTTGGCACAGTGCTCAAGAACCTTAAAAAACATTCCCTTCCGACGATAACATCGGGACAAAATATGATGTAAATATTCAAAATCATCGGTTTGTTCCAATGACTTATGTAAATATTCCAGGGCTTGTTCAATTTCGTTTCTTAAAAAAGCGATAAAACCCAAGCTATAATAAACGGCAAACTGGCTTTCAAGGTTATTTAAAATAAGTCCTATATATTCTTTGTTTGGTGAGTAATTCTCCCTTGTTTCCAGATATCTTAAAAATATCTCTTCTGCTTCTTGATATCTTTTCTGCCTCATATACATGAAGCCTAAGTTGAACATCGGGTCCAGATAATCATTTTTATATTCAAGAGCTTTCTTAAAAGTTTTTTCAGCTTCATCAAGTTGTTCAAGACCTATGTGAGCACAGCCTATCTGGTCTAACGCCATCAAAAAGACATGACGGCGATCAAGGTTATCTGGACCAATTCTTTCAGCGACAATGCGGGCATGTTCAAGGCTTTTCTGCGGCTCACCAAGGCCCCGGTATAATTGAGCCAAATTAAAATGAGGGAATATAGCCTCGGGAGACTCCTCAAGCTGTTTTAATAAAAGCGCCTCCGAGCGTCTACCCTTTTTCTCCATCTGTTCTGAGGAAAGACCATAACCGTGGTGAATCACCTTAAATTGGCTTATAAGGGTTTTACCTTTAATCTCAAGTTGGTTGTGGACTATGCCATGGTATTTAAACCCCTTCCCTCTTCTAAACATCCTGTGCGAATTTAAAAATCCTATGCGGCCATGTTGAATTCTGTTAAATACAACAAAAGATATCGAATCGATATCCTTACGCCTTGTAGCCATCTTTATAATGCCGTGTTCGGTGGGATCAAGCTCTTCATCAGCATCAAGGATCAATATCCAATCACACGTGGCATAGCTTATAGATTGATTCCTGTGTAAAGAAAAATCGTTCTGCCAGGGATGTTCATAGATTTTAGCTTTGTATTCCCTGGCAATCTCCATCGTTCGATCAGTAGAACCGGTATCAACAACTATTATCTCATCCACTAAACCTACAACACTTTTTAAGCAACCCGGTAAAAACTTTTCCTCGTTTTTTACTATCATGCAAAGAGATATCGTTTGAGGTTTATCATCTATGTGAGCATTTAAATAATCAAGGTTATTTTTAGCGTTTTGATTATCCGGTTCAATCTCCAAAACTTTTTTAAATTGTTCCTTTGCCTTATCATACAAACCCTGTTTATCATAAATTACTCCAAGGTTGTTTAATGAATCAGTATCTTTAGGATTTTCCAGCAACAAATCATTAATATACTTTTCGGCCTCCTGGTATCGTCCGAGTTCGCCCAGAATGAAACCTTTGGCGTTTTTTAAAGCCCTTATATCAGGATATCTCTTTATACCATCTTCTATAACCGCTATTGCCTTTGCATCTTCATTCTGCTTTGCCAGCAAGTTGGCAAATTCCACGCGATGCGGATGATTATCAGGTCTTAACGTTAAAGATCTTTCCATGTAATCAAGCATCTTTTTAATATCCAACACCTTGCCGGCAGCCTCCGAGCCCAACCACAATACTTCATCCAGTGAATCATAACTCTGTTTCAGATAACTTTCTAAATGAGGATTGGTTTTGGAATGTAATCTTTCATATTCATCAACTTCAAATAGAACCTCTTTGTAATTACCTTTTCCAAAAGTTGTCATGGTTTTCATGAAAACTAAATCAAGATATGTACCCAGTTTTTGCTTGGCCCTGTTGATAACATAATCAATCGAATCATAATCCCCGAGTTTCATCAATGATAATACCCATATGAAACAAATTCTGGCAAAATATTCACCATCGACATTCAAATTGGAAATATCATCTGCTTTTTTGCATATAGATATTGTTCTCCTAAAATCCCCTAGTTTAAAACTTTTATCAGCTTTCCTTAAAAGCTCGATAAATTTGTCGGTTTTAGAGATGTTGATATTATGGAATTGTCTTTTTCTCTTCCCCATTTTCAAGTTTTCTTTTTTACCTCGGTCTGTCTTTCAACCATTTTCTTTTCTACTTTATTTAGTAAATCTTTAATTTCATCAATTCTTTCATATGATTTGTTTAATATCGTTGATGATTTAACTTTTGTTTTTTTGCGAAGCTCAATATACTCTTTTGCCAACCTGGTAAAAACCTTGTAATCCCCTGAGGAGAATGCCACTTTAGCCTCGTAATACAGCAGGTCAAGATGATTACCAAGTTTGCTCCGGGCCTCACAACAGATTTTTTTAACCTCCGAATATTTTTTCTTTTTAATAACCGATCTTATCCAAAGGTCGAACGCCTCAGCCGCCTGTAATCGGTTATTCTGCCTTAAAGCAATCTCTACCGCTAAACGGCAGTTGTCGGCTGCACGGGAATATCTCTCAACTTTGAAGCTGTTTTTTGCAAGCTTCATAAATTTTTCAAAGCTAAATCTACTTAGTGATTTCATGTTTTTATTATTAGTGATTTTTCTTAGTAAGGTTTTTTCACACTGGTATCACACGTTTAATTTTTCCCTCTTTCTTAACCGCAATACTTTTGCAGGCACCCCTACTGCTATGGCGTTATCAGGTATATCCTCTGTAACAACTGCTCCTGCACCTATCTGTGCTCCCTGGCCGATATGCACTCCCATGAGGATTACACTTTTTGCTCCAATATCACAACCATCGCCTAAATACACCGTTTTCCTTTCGATGGGGGTATGAAGTATCGAACCAAGCCTTACCTCTAAATTATGTGCCGACGACATTATAGCAACCCCCGGCCCGATACCGACATTTCTTCCGATAATAATACCACCCGAGGCGTATATAAAACACTGGGGCCCAATCCAGCTACCACTGCCTATTACCAATTTTTGGTCGAAATACCCCTTAAGGATAGTATCGTGGCCGATATAAACATCCTCATCAATCTCAACATTATCCGGGAAAAATATCCGCACCCCATCCTCGATAACTACATTTTTACCCAATCGCCCAAGTTTATTTTTATAATCAAGACCGGTTGTATGCGATTTCCATTTTGACATCGGCATTTTCTCCAGACCCGCGAGAACAAGTTTTAACATTAACCTTTTTTGCGCGCTTTATCTTCTCTGGTTTGCTCATTTTTGTTAAGTGAAAGTTAGGATGAACCTTACCTGTCCTGATTCTGCCTATACCGGGCACCTCCAACTGACACTGCGAATACAAGTATGGCATTTCAGATGTTTTTAAACGCTCTGCATCCCTATCATCAAAGGTTTTTTCAATTATCACCTTTCCCATTATTTATCCTTTCAAACAATGACCTCTTCGGGCTCATTAACATGAGTACTCAGCCTGTCGCCCGGTTTTATATGAAATTCATCCGCCCAAACCCTTGCAGGAAGTTCTGGCGCTCCTGCTGGTTGGATACGTGTAATTAAAAACGAGCCAACACCAGCTTTTATCACAATACCCAACTCCTCTATAACATCCAGCACCGTTCCCGGTGAAACATCGTTATACACATTGTCAGAAAAATCAAAAAAATGCCCGCGCCAGACCGTCAGTTTTCTTTCATCGAATCGTGTAAATGCCCCCGGCCCAGGATGAGTATATGACCTTACAAGATTGTAAATCTCCATCACATTTTTCTGCCAGTCTATCTCCCTATTCGCATTTGCAACGGACAGGACATACTCCCTTTTAAAGGGATCCGGCATGGTCCCATTTTCACCCAAACTATCAAGCAAATCGAACAATGACCTCAAATACACAACCGAGGCTTTGGTTTTTAAAGAACGAACATCATCTAAGATATTTATCTCGATTAGTGAATATGACAGAACCTCTCTTGTAATCATATCGACAATATCTTTTGTCTGATAATCTCTTCCCCTCTGGGGTGATTCAGAGAATAACTGTAATTCGGTGTGAGATTCGCCCTTATAGATATCTGCCGCTACATCCAAAAGTCGACCCCTTCCGTATTGACCAGATAGATTACAGCTTATAGTAGTTATAGTTGGTTTGATGGGAATACTTAAATTTTCCGGCCACTCAAGCTTAACGAGCAAGTCAGTTTGAGTATCATTTTTAAAATTGTTTGATGAAGGAAGTTGTATCTTTTTCAAATCGAATTCACCAGCCAGACCAGAAGAATCAACTGTATCGGAGGATTCAATAAATCCCTTTCGAGGTAATAAAATTGTCTTAACAGGGTATCCAGCCCGGCACAATTTCTCCAGGCAGTAGTAGGCTAAAGATGTATTACCCGCAACAGTTATATTCATCGGATTATCCATTCACTTTTTCGATTTTAACAGTAAAAGATTTTAAAGCCCTAACTACTTTTTCCATTTCCTGTGTACTCATACCTTTATATAATGGCAAGCTTAGTAACCTGTTATAGTTATCAAAGGCATGAGGAAACTCCTCAGGGCGATAACCATACCTGAGTCGATAATATCGCATTAAAGGTAAGCAATAAGAACCAATGGTCGTTTCAATGCCGTGCATACCCAAATATTTCATCAGCGATTTTCTATCGACATATTTATCGAGCTTTACTATAAAAGTCTGGATATTAGGTTGAGCTTCAGGACCTGCCTCTATAACCTTCAGCCACTCTATATCCTGCAACATTGATTTGTAATCAGCGGCCATTTTTTTTCTTTCCTCAAGCATTGACGAAAACTTTTCAAGCTGCATTAATCCCATTCCTGCCTGGAAATCCGTCATGCGGTAGTTGAACCCGGGATATCTAAAATCATCGCCATCATAGCCATGATTCCTAAGACTTTTAACAAGGTTTATGGTCGATTGGTCAGAGCTGATAACAGCTCCTCCTTCTCCAGTTGTTAATAATTTCCGTGGATGAAAACTGAAAGCGGCCAGTTCGCCAATTGTGCCACAATATACATTATTGTACTTTGAACCTAAGGCACAGGCAGCATCCTCGATAACCACAAGGTTATATTTTTTTGCAACGCTCAAAATCCTATCCATTTCAGCAGGAATACCAAAAGCATGAACTGGCATTATTGCTTTTGACCTCGGGCTTATTTTATTTTCAAGTTTTTCAGCATCTAAATTCACACCATCCGGCTGGCAATCGATGAATATAGGAACAGCACCTATTATCTCCACAGTATTAGCCGTCGCTGGAAAACTTAAAGCCGGCACCAGTACTTCATCGCCAGGCTTGATATCAGCCGACAAAAGAGAAAGATGCAAAGCGGCCGTGCCAGAGGAAACACACACCGCATAAGGTAAACCCAGATAATCTGCCAGCATTTTCTCAAACCGTTCAACAACCGGGCCTGAAACCAGCATACCCGACAATAAAACCTGCGTTACAGCCTCTATCTCAGGTTGTGATATATTGGGTCTGGTAAGCCTTATTTCCGAAGATTTTCCCATAATACCAGGTAGCAGTTCTCCTCAACCCTTCCTCAAGGTCTATCTTTGGCTCATATCCGAGCAATTTTCTTGCTTTATCAATACTCGGGATTCGCAACTCCACATCAACATAATTCTTTGGAACATATACTATTTTTGACTTGGAGTAAGTAACCCTCACAACCGCCAAGGCTAAACCATGAATTGTGATTGTACCTTTAGGGTTACCAATATTAAAACAATTTCCCACCGCTTCTGACTTCTCCAGTGTTAACATGATACCGTGAACTAGGTCATCAATGTAACACCACGACCTTATCTGGTCGCCATCACCGCGAATAATCAAATCCTGGTTTTGCAGAGCACGAACTACAAAATGATGTATTGCTCCTTCGCCAATCTGACCGGGTCCATAAATATTAAACGGCCTTATGGATAACGCCGGCAACTTCTTTTCTGTAAAATAACTATAAGTTAAATGCTCACTGGCAAGTTTACTTACCGCATATGTCCAGCGGGCGTTTCCCACCGCTCCCAATGAGGTGCTGTCATTCTCCTCCGAGCGAAAAGCATAGGAACCAAACACCTCGGAGGTCGAAAAATCTATGATTCTTTCTATTTTATCCTGCTGGCTAGCTGCCTCCAACATGTTGATAGTTCCAAGAAGGTTGACCTTTATCGTTGTTACCGGACTTTTAATCACACTATCTATTCCGGCTATAGCGGCCAAATGGATAACTATGTTCGCTTTATCCATACTACGAGCAAGCTTTTCATAATCTAACACATCACCCCGAATTAACTCAATATTCTTATGATTCTTATATATTGTATCCTTCAGGCTATCTCGTGAAAGGCTATCATAAATGACGATTTCATTTTTATCAACTAACCTTCCTACCAGAGCACTACCGATAAAACCGGCGCCACCGGTTATAAAAATCCTTTTACCCTCTATCATAGCCCGCTCCCAATAACTGCTCATCCGGATGTCTCAAGAAGCGATGACCATTTCTGACAAAATCATACATATAAAGATGTTGACGTAAGATCCTGTCAGGATCATGGTTTAATTTTACCCATGATTTACCCGCCAATCCCCGATCGAGAATCTGTACTCTGTTTATAAGGTAATGTTCTATCTTTTCAAACAGGTCATCTTCGGTAACCCACACAATTGGGTTATCGGGGAAATAGCTGGCTGCAAAATTAGAGATACCACCGAATACGACATGACCAGCTGCCATCGACTCAATAGCTGAAAGCCCGTAGATTCCAACCGATATCTGGTCATAGGTCATATGAGCTTGACTTTTAAGTTCAAGGCATTCCTGATTGTTTTTTCCCTCTATAAGGATAGGCTCGATATCGTATTTTTTACGTAAACGGTCAACAACCTCCAGGAACAAATCTGTCCGTTTAACATTGCGGTTAGTGACAGGGTGTACGATCTTTATAGTTCCCTCGGGTTTTGGCGCTGATTTTATTTTTGTTGAGTCAAACATGATATTAATATGGTAGAAAAATGGGGAACTCTCCAACATGGTATAATCCCATGCTGATAGTCCGGTGATCTTATTGGTCAAATGCCATTGGTAAATCTCTTTGGCCTTCTGGCGCAATTCACTACCGAAATATTGAACGATTGTGTTGTTCGGTTTTAAATAATCTAACAAATTCAAATCGCCAACTTTCTTGGGGAATCTCCCGATATGAAAAAAGTCAGCATTTTCAATTATCTTGACAGCGGTTTGAAAATCATCCTGTTTGTCATGCGAAAGAACAATATCTTTATCATAGGTTAAGTAATCGTCATAAATGATAATGCACCTGGCTCGATGTATGGTTTTCTCATTTATCAACCTAAAAAGCTGGCTAAGCTGACCAGCGATATTGAAATCGGCCACCACCGCTATATTCATTCCTGTTTTTTTATCTTTAATAGCCTGAGGAACATGCTTGTCGAAAATATCCAGTTTCTCCGAATCCGATGGCTTGATTATAGCCGGAGCTCTTTTGCGCATTTCCAGCGACCTCTTTAAATATTCCGGTTGGACTTTCTGCTTGTTTTCTTCAACCTCTGGTTGGGTTATCCGATTTGAATCTGCCGGTGAAAGTTTTTTCAGGAAATTGTAAACATGCTCCAGAGCCTGGTTATATTTCCCCGCATTCCATAAAAGTTCGAACAAATTTAAAAAGGCATCTTTATACGTTGGTTTAACCTGCAAAGCCTTACAGAAAAGATCATGGCTTTTATCGGTCACACCCTTTGAATAATACATAACCCCCAGGTCGTTCAACGCCTGAACATCCTCGGGATTCAGCCTGACAACGTTTTCAAAATCCTCTATTGCCTCAGAAAGCCTGTTCTGTTTACTATGAATCAAACCAAGATTGAAATGGGCCTCTTCTCTGTTAGGATCAATTTCCAGCTCTTTTCTAAAGAATTTTTCCGCCTTGATATAATCTCCTTTTTTAGCATGGATAGTCCCAATAAGATGCAGGGTGTCTAAATCACCGGGATCGGTTTGTAATCGATCCTGTAAAAGTCTCAAGGCCTCTTCAAAATTGGCATCTTTGAGATATTCAGTCACTTCGTTGAAAATAGAGGGCTTCTCTTCCGTTAAAAACTCATCGCTCATTTTAATACCCCATATAGAAAACTACATTACTGCATTAAATAATATCCAAGTGAACAACATCAAAAAATCAGAATTCTTCTAATCATCGTTTTATTTTCGGCTTTTGCAGGTTTACCATCATCGCTTAACACACACTCAAACCGTTTGTTGATTAGCGAGGATGCTATAACGAACATCATATTTTGTGTCGTTTACGACAACTTGAATAGCTTTCAGTTTTTTAATATTTATTATTATAGGGCCTTGTAGATTTATCGACATCTGCTCGGGTTTACCTTTGGGCACTGTTACAATTGTATATACCATGTAATCATCCTTATTACCGCTACCTTGCAGTTGCTTGATATCATACGGGCTGATATCAACGGTGTAGTCATTAACAACCAACATCGGATCGATGATGACAAAACATACCGAAGGGTCATCAATTGACTGTAACCATTTGAATGGCTCAGATTCTGGTCTGGATATTATAAAATACTTACATAAGTCATCAAACCCAAGTATAGCCCTGACAAAAGTTATAACATCGCTTTCCTCATATTGAACTTCGCCGAACCTGGATGTCTTAACAACTGGCAAACATTCCTCCTACCTTAAAAAATCCATCAATGATGGTTGAATCACTCTGGCAGCGGTAGCCAGCGATGATTGGTAAACAGCCTCAGCGCTGGCCAGCTCAGAGATAAGCCGTACCATATCAGCATCCTCGATTTGTGATAGTTGGTCAGTAACCTGCAAATCTTGGTCTAACATCCTAACCTGAGAGGTTTCCGCTCTTATTATCCGGGATCCTAAACTTGAACGCACAGTCAAAAGCTGGTCTAAAGCAAGGTCAAATACATCAAGACAAGCTTGGATCTCTTCGGTGTTGTTTCTGCTTAGAGACTTCTCTAAAACCAACATATTGCCTAAAATGTCCGGTGAGCCGAATATCCCCAGACTCAAGGCTGTGCTTCCAGAATCTGCTTCTGTTATCATAAGCGATCTATCATCGTATAAGGATTCAACCGCTATACCTGTTCGGTCAGAATTCAAAGAGGCTTTCACATATATGCCCGAACGGTTTATCATGTCGACAAGGTCAAGAATGGTTGCATTGGGGTCATCCTGTAAACCTGAAAGGTCGATATCCACATAATCCAAGCCATTTGTGATTCTTATCACACCAAGCATTATGCCAGCATTGCTGTTTAACGATGAAAGCTTGGTGAAATATTTCAGCTCCGGGTTGATATCCTCACCTATAAGCGTTTCAAACTCCGTGCCTTTTAACAAACCAAGGTCTTTGGCTATAGTTTCACCATCGGCTGATTCTTCAATCATTATTTGTAGCGGTTCAAGTTCCTTCCCCTCAAGATAACCTTCCATCGTTCCAATAATCCCAAGATCAGCGGCAGTTGTCTGGTTAGGTCCTCCCTCTTCAATAACAAGGCTATAAGGGATAGGATTAGAATCATCAATTATCAAGCGGTTCCCTGTAGTATCGATCGAAACTGTCACATTATTTAAGCCGGCACCTGCCAGGGAGAGATTGATGTTATTTATTACATCACCAAGATTTTCATCAGCCGAGATATCGATATTAACCACAATTGAACTGTCCTCCGTTCTTACAACAAATGTCCCCGGCTCTTGAGAAACTCCAGCTCCATTATTTAAAAGTGCCAGGGGCGTATTGACTGTCAATTCATGGTCGGAAGTATCATCAATTTGAAGACCCGAACCGCCACCAGAAATAGAAGCGGTAAAGTTTGGTATACCAAGATTATTAACCGTGTTCAGGACCTGTTGGATATTTTTAGCCGCTGATATATCAGCAACAAAGCGACCGTTTAATGTATTTATAACTATCTGTCCCGCCCCCATATTTACACCCTGGCCACCATTCAGATCGGAAAGCCACAGGTTAGGTTGTAAACCAGGATTCAGATCAAAACCTTCACCCAAAACCTTCACCGGCCTTGTAGTAAATTCACTGGCAAATGTGTTTATTTTCAAATAAGAATTTCTCTCGGTCTCCATCATTATATCCTGGTAATCACCCTGATAGATAACACCAATATCGTTAGCCAGAATGGGCGGGATATTTGTTTTCGAACCACCAAAAATATAACTATTTAGATATTGAGAATTGACTGCATCCAGAATCTGGTTAAACATCTCCCCCACCTGGGTGGCGCCTGCTATCCTGGCGTTCTCATCGTAAGTATCATTAGCCAGTTGCACAGCCAAGTCCTTGGCCTCAATAATCAAACCGTTAATGTCATCTAAAGCTGAATCAGAATACGACATCCATGAAATGGAATGCGTTATATTAAGATTAAACTGCGAAATGTCAGAAAGCCTTGAACGAAAATTAAGATCTTTTGTTATACCCAGCGGGTCATCCGATGGCTTATTAATACGTCTACCTGAGGAGATAGCAGACTGTAATTGTAGATACCGTTTAGTCGTCTGGCTAAGATTGCGAACAACCGTGTCAGTAACCATTTTATTAGTTACTCGCATAATTCTCCTCCAATTTGCTTAAACTTTTAACTATCTCACAGCAGGAAACTTTAAGGAAAACATAACACAATTGTTCCAAGTGAAGAACTCCGATTTAACCAAAATAAAAAATCTCAACTATTCTTTAGCTTCTTTTTAGTCTTTTTTTTGTTCAATACTTTTATCGGGATTTATTCTTTTGGCTTAATAGCCCGCCTCCTTAAAATCCTGGCCACCTCAAGCAAGTCTTCTTTTAGTGCCAGCGAAGCGTGCCTGTTCTCATCCTGAATCCGTAAAAATATCTCCTCCCGGTGAACAGAAACCCTATCCGGTGCTGTAACACCAAGTTTAACCTGCTTGCCGTATATACCGAGGACGGTAACTTTAATGTTATCGCCGATGGTTATTGATTCACCCAACTTCCTTGTCAGGATTAACACGGTTTACTCCATCCCAGAAATTTAACGACCAACTATACCCATGCCATTTATTATGGTATCCAGGGCTTCATCCATAGCAGTAATGACCCTGGCAGCAGCCTCGTAAGCGTGTTGGTATTTAATCATATTAGCCATTTCCTCATCAAGGGACACACCCTCTACCGCCTGCCGATTGTTTTCGATATGAAAAACTAGCGTTTCCTGGTTTTCAGCGATGTTCTGCGCCTCCCTGGTTCTAACGCCAACGATACCAACAATTGAATTATAGTAATCACTAAAAGTAGCGGTTCCACCTTTCATTGTCAGTTCTGAACGCAAGGCTGCAATCCTCAGTGCATTGGAATTGTCCCCCACTTCACCGCTCAAAGAAGCGGCAATATAACCCTCATTTTGAATTATCATATAATCAAGATTTATATCCTCAGCGCCGGTGACGTTAGCATCAAAAAAATCCCTACCAGAGACACCATCCAGACCATATCCTTCACGATGTAGCCTGTTAAGCTGTTCAACCAAAGATATTGCCATTTCATCAAGTTCCCGCAAACGCTCCGGAATCACTTCGTCCCTGACCTTGATAAGTCCCGCCAGTTCTCCTTTTGTTATATCAGGTTGGACCTTGGAGTCTTTGAATTGAATTTTGTGGACAACATTAACTCCTTGTTCCTCAACTACCGTTTCAAGTTCACTGACCTCATTTCGGTCAACAAGAACCATAGAACCTATAAGCACCGAATAAGTACCGGTTGGTTGTTCTATGACCTCAACATTTACATATTTGGAGAGCTCGTCGACAAGGTGGTCCCTTTGATCACGAAGATCGTTCGCCGAATGGCCTGATAACTCCGCAGTAGATATCGAATCATTTAACGTAGCTATTTGAAAAGCGATATTATTTATTTCTAAAACTCTACTTTGAATGTCCTCATCAAGCGACACCCGGAAATCTTTCAACTGTTCATCAAAATGATGGAAAGCATTTATTACCAGATTTGCCTGTTCCTTTACCGCTACCCGTGCCGCTTGGTCATCAGGATTGGCGGATAGATCCTGCCAGGAGTTCCAAAAATTATCCAGTAATGCTGAAAAACCGATATCAGAAGGCTCCATATATATCGTCTCAATATGGCTCCAGCTCTGGGCTAAAGCCTGCCAGCGACCGAGGTCTTGAGATTCACGGCGATATTGTTCATCCAAAAATATCGCTCGCAAATGCCTTACCGTTGTAACCTCAACTCCCGTTCCAAAATTACCTTTGATATAAGCCATTGGCACCGAAGAAACCATAATAGCCTGCTGACGCGAAAAACCAGGAGTGTTTACATTAGCGATATTGTGTCCCGTGAGGTTAAGAGAATACTGCTGGGCTAAAAGTGCTCTCTTACCTATCTCCAAACCAACATTTATTCCATACATCTTATCATTCCCTATACTGCATGATTAACTACTTTGCCTCCCCTGGCTTTAACTTTAGACTGCCCGGGCTGGCCATATACGTGTGAGGGTTTACTGCTTAATATCTTCACAGATTTCGTAATCAACTGACGTGATTTATTAATTAAGAATTCATTTCTCTTACGTTTTTCCTCGATATGCTCATGGGTATCAACAATTGCTTTGCGCAACTGCTGTAAGGACTCATTCGAAATCCCATCAAGACGAGAAAGGATATCATCCAAGGTCAGATTACTCGGTGATAGTTCCATCCGTTTTGAGATATCTTTTACTATTTTTTGCCTTTCTCTTTCAAGTTCGCTTACTTTGTTGCATAACAAATCGAGCTCAGCATTGGTCTTATTTAATCCTTCGAGGTCTCTACATGCAAGCTGTTGGTGTTGGTCATCAAGTAAAACTAAAAACCTGTTGTATGAATCTAGCTCTTTGTTTAAAATATCAGTTAGTTTTTTCATATAATCTGCCGTTTTAATCAGTATCGGGATTTATCGGATTTAAATAAGGTTTTTAAATTATCAAGAATATCACTTACGTACTCCCTTGTCTCCTCATACGGGGGTATTCCACCATATTTATCTACAGAGGAAGGTATCAAAAATATCACTAACACCTAGCATCTTGGCCGTACCATCCATTAACTGCATCAATCCTTTGGCTCCTTTGGAGGAAACGGCTCTGGGGTTACCCGCGGACTCCTGCCAGATCACGGCCTTTATCAGCTTGGGATCAACACCATGTTTTAAAGCCGCCTGATTAATGATACCATCAAAACGATCAAGTGAATTTATTTTCGAAATGTTTCTATCTGGCCGAATCGATTTTTTCACTTTTGGTTTTATCGGGAGTGTTTCCACAAGTTCTTCATTTGTATTAGTTATAAGGTCACTATATTGTTTAAGCAATATATCGCTTATACCCAGCTGACCCGATTCGGCCAACTTCTCCGCCAGCCCCTCATCGAAAATCTGGGTGAAGATTTCAGAGCCCAAACCATTCCCCAAAAGCGATGATTTTACCGTGGCTGAGCGCATCGTCTTCAACATATAGTAAAGAAATATTGACTCAAAATCCTGGCAGGCTTTCTTGAATTTCGCTAACTTCGCCTTCCTGCTTTCATCCTCGGTCTCTTTAGGTTGAAGGCATGAGGAAGCTGTTTCAACCGCTGTGATATTCATCTTCGCTCAACATTACATTATTATCAGTTCTGCTCTTAAAGACCCGGCCGCTTTCAAAGCCTGGAAAATCGCTATAATATCCCTTGGCGTAGCACCAATACTATTTAAAGCCTTGGCCAAATCACCTATGTTAGCCTGTTGCTCCATATACAGTATTCTGGCAATCTCCGGCTCAACTGTAATATCAGCCTCACGAGTGAGAACTGTCCGCCCCTGCGAGAAGGCCTCCGGTTGAGATACCAATGGTGTAGATTTTACCTCGATATTGAGATTGCCATGGGCTAACATCACCGATGAGATGGTTACATGTTGACCGGCAACAATAGTCCCGGTCTTTTCATTTATAACAACTCTTGCTGGAATATCCGGTTCTATCTCCAGGTTCTCCACCTCAGCGAAGAATTTAACCATCTCCCCCGATTCTCTTTTTGCCTCCGGAAGAAACACCTCTACATTTGCTTCATCAACAGCAATAGCTTTTACATCTGAAAATTTATCGGCAATAACTCCAGCAAGACGGCTGGCAGTTGTATAATCAGGGTTTTCAAGATGAAGTTTTACTGAATTTGTAAGAAATTCACCCTCGACCTGTTTTTCGATATTAGCTCCTCCAGGGACACGCCCTACAAGAGTATAATTGTTGCGGAACTGGTCACCAGCTCCGGAACTGATATTAAACCCACCTATGAAAATTGGTCCCTGAGCCACTGCATAAACATTGCCAAGAGCATCGGCAAGAGGTGTAAAAAGCAATGTTCCTCCCTGAAGCGAGGATGCATCGCCCATCGATGAAACCGTGACATCTATTTTAGAACCGATTGCCATATAGGGCATCAACTCAGCCGTAACCATCACCGCCGCCACATTTTTCACCTTGACCTGTTCCTGGTCAACAGTAACACCCATCCTTTCCATCATGTTCACCAAGGACTGGATGGTGAATCTTGTACCTTTGGAATCACCGGTACCATCAAGGCCAACCACAAGGCCGTAACCTATCAAGGGCGTGGAGTTCTCCATCTGGAAATGCGAGATATCTTTT
Organism: candidate division Zixibacteria bacterium 4484_95; assembly: GCA_002085375.1. GTDB lineage: Bacteria > Zixibacteria > MSB-5A5 > UBA10806 > 4484-95 > 4484-95. Next base: position 20,223 of record NATP01000011.1, read on the forward strand.
ACCCTTACTTTTGTAGACAGTGAAATTCCACAAACCGTCACAATGGTTAATAAAGTAATTATCCTTTTCATGTTAAAATATCCAGCTTATCAGTCTTGTTATAAACCCCGGGCGATTGCCATCGGTAACGGTCCCCTTACTCTTTGAAGATATCTGGGCATTTGCAATCTGGTATGAATAAATAGTGTTATCCTCCGATATGTCGCGAGACCTGATGATACCCGATAAGAATAACGTTTCCTTTTCGTTGTTAACAGTTACCACACGGTTGCCCTCTATTACCAGGTCACCATTCTCCCTTACATCTATAACAACAACGGTCATCTTCGCCCTCAATACTCCTGATTTTTCAGTTTGTCCCTGCCCGTCATATTGAATCTCATCAGAACCTGATGCTCCCCACAAGGGGATGAAATCCAAAGCCCCCAAGCCGGCAGTCCCCTCCGTTTTAGCATCGGTTTTTTTCTTGGTTATGGTCTTTGCCTTGTTGGAGGCACGGGAATCCTCAACGATTAAGACAGTGATTATGTCACCCACACCGTGAGCCTTCACATCGGTGAAAATCGAGCGCTGATTGACCTCGCTAGCGATGATGCAACCACCATTGATAAGACAAAAAGCCATAACTAAACTCATCGTCAATTTCATTTATCCTCCTACCTTATAGCAACCGTGGTAGAATCTATTACCTCTGCTCTTATCACCTTCTTTGAGCCAAGATTGGCAACCCTGATTACATCTCCGATACCACCTTTCTGCCTGGCCAAACCTTCAGCTGTTAATTTTATCGTCTTAGTCTCAAATACAATACTTACCCTGTCACCAGCTTTGACCACAGGTATATTTTCACACATTGAGGGTAATATCATAGAGCCGGCAGGGATATATGTCCTGGCTTGTTTCCCAGATAATTCACAGGGATCGGTTAAGGGTAATTGACTATTATTTACAACAGCTCTTTTAGCAATATCAATTTCACGGAATTTTTCTCCAGAATTGATTGGAACCGTGGTGATTAATGCCTCCACCAGCATCGTTATACCAATGGAAACCGGCATAGATTTGACAAGCCTGTCATTTTTGAAAACACCTAGTGTAAAAACCGTGTTACCAATAGCTGAATTCTTGCCAATACGTAACACCTTGACACTGTCAAAATCAGAGGGGAAAAGTTTCAGGTTAACTCTGTGGAAATCGTACTGGTATTCTACGTTTTCATTACCAAAGTTACTTTCAACATAGGATTTTACTGCGCTTTCGATTTTATCTCCAACCGGGCTGGTTACGATTGCTAATGCCAATAGATAAGCCAACATCTTATTTTACCGTTTTAGATTGTTTGCTATCTGCGACATCTCCTCGGATGTCTGTATTGCTTTTGAATTTATTTCATAAGCTCTCTGGGCAATTATCATATTCACCATCTCTTCTACTATATCCACATTAGACATCTCCAAATACCCCTGGTTGATTCTTCCCAAACCCTCAAGCGATGGGGTACCGAGCACCGGTTCACCCGATGAAACAGAAGCCGTAAACAGGTTATGGCCTATTGCTTGTAATCCACTTGGGTTTATGAACTTGGCAAGCTCAATCTGGCCTATCTCCTGAGGTTCTGACTCACCAGGAATTAATACAGCTATAATACCATCGGTCGAAACGTTAATATCGGTTGCATCTGCCGGTAGAGTTATCCCTGGCTGAAGGTAAAAACCATCGGATGTTACAAGTTGGCCATCAGCAGAAAGTTTAAATGAACCATCACGAGTATAGCCGATAGTCCCGTCTGGCAACAGCACTTGGAAAAAGCCATTGCCCTCTATAGATAAGTCAAGTGGGTTACCTGTCATCTGCAAACTACCCATTGAAAACAACCGCTGTGTTGCTACGGGACGAGTACCATAGCCAACCTCGAGATCTATAGGCACAGTCGAGCCAGCCGCTGACTCGGAACCTGCAGACCTCAGTCTTTGATAAAGTATATCCTGAAACTCTATCTTTGATTTTTTATAACCGGTAGTGTTCACATTGGCAAGGTTGTTGGCGATAACATCAACATTCATCTGCTGAGCACTCATTCCAGAGGCTGCCGTTCTTAATGACTTAATCATAATTATCTCCTTATCTCACGCGGCCAAGGTCGTTAACCGCTTTATCCAGAGTTTCATCCTGAGCTTGGATCGATTTCTGACCAGCTTCATATGCCCGAAAAGAAACCAGCATATCAACCATCTGCTCGATGATATTGACATTCGATTCCTCGATATATCCCTGACGAACCTTATAACCTTCTGCATTTACGGCTTGGATTTCTTCATTTGCCAAAGCCATATAGCCATAATTAACCCTGGTCAAGTTATAGGGTTTGTCAAAATCCACGATTCTAATCTTGGCCAACTCAGACCCGTCAACGGAAATTATGCCATCCGCACTGATCGAAATATCGTCACCGGTAATCGTAATCGGACCCGAATCGGACAAAACCGGATGCCCGTTCTTATTTACAAGCACACCTTCCTGTGTCAACGAAAACTCTCCATCCCTTGTATATCTTTCTCCCTCTGGTGTAGAGACGACAAAAAATCCATTACCCTCAATGGCCACGTCCAGGGGACGTTCGGTCTGACGTGTGAATCCCTGAGAAAAATCGATATAAACACCATCAACCATTGGAACTTCCCATTTAAGGTCTGTCATAAGGCCATTCTTTGCCCGCCTAAGTTGATGTAGAAACACTCTGTCCTTTTTAAAACCGATGGTGTTGGCGTTAGCCATGTTATTAGCAAACACCTCCTGTTTCAGAGTGCGTGGAATCATACCCGAGGCTGATGTATAAATACCTTTAATCATAATCCCCTCCAGACAATATTTCAGATATTAATTAAGCAAACAATGTGCCCTAAGGTTTGTTCAACTATTTTTTTAAGGTTAATACGCGAATTTTAACTCAATGATACGTTTACCGTTACTACTGTAACTTCTTGCTTATAATACTAATGAAAAAGAAAAATCTATAATTCGATTTAAATAAAAAAAACGGGAAAATATTTCACTAAATAAGGGTGATTTTTTCTATGTGTTAGAGATAGAAATGATCCGGCCTTGGTAGATTTGAAATGTCATATTTTTCAACTCTTGCGGTATCTCTTTTTTCAATATGCCTATTTGTATCGTGGTGCCCGGATAAATATTCCCTCTAACCACGATTTTAGCTATTTTATTTTCTTGTATTTCCGTTAACAGCTCATTTCCCTTTCCCTCCATCTCTTCAATCTTTTTCGAAATCTCAGCTTGTTTTTTTTTAAGTTGTAAAAGCAATAATCTCTGTTCCTCGTTTAACTCATCATCTTTTTTCAAACCAAGAAGCGTCTTTACTTCCTTTCCGATCTTCGCCTTATCATTTTGCAAGCTGTTAACTTCAGTTTTAACGTTGGTATATTTTTCCATTAAAATCTTATCGTAACCAACTCTGACCAGAGTCCGAATACCCATTTCTGATCCGATGGAATTCACATCAACAAGATTGCATGCAGATACCTGACCACCTACGATTATACTGCCTTCCCCCTTAAGATAAACAGCGTTGCCAGCTTCCACCTGAGCGTTCATTGCCTCATCAATGATTTTGACATTGTTACCCGCTACAATCCGCTGGTTTCCTATATATTTTATAAAAACGTCATTCTTTGCTTTTATCAACCCCTTTCCCGAGCCAATAAAGCCACCTTTTGCTACAACTGAACCACCGGATATGACCTCTGCATCCTCGATGTTTTTATCAATTTCAACATCCCCATCAACCTTGATTCTGAAACCGGCTCTGACAGATCCACTTATATGCAAATTCCCCACAAATTCAATATTTCCTGTAGAAGTGTCAACATCGGAGCGTAATTTATAATTTCTCTCCACCGAAACTACATTATCGTTGAAAGTTATAGCGCCATCTATAGTTGAAACAAGCAAATCAGGATTATCAGACGAAATATACGTGTTTTTCCCTTTCGGTAGCGCCCGGTCTCTCCCCATTAATCCTTCCACTTTTTCACCGGTAACAGTAATTCCGGATTTTCCCCTAACCGCATGAACCTTTTTTGCGAGTGGTTGGCCAACAACGGCATTACGGATAATATTTAAGTTTTTATAATCAATATACCCATCATTTTGAACAACTGGCGTTTTGCTTTTGGTTGTATCAAATAGAAATTCAATATCTGCATCCTTACCCCTCTCAGGAAAAGTTCCTCTGGCAACCTCAATGGATTTATTTAAGATGGTATTGTTTATTACTTTTTCCAACTGTTCCTTTCTTATACCATAGACAATACCAGCCTTTTTTAAAATCTCAATTAAATCTTCGATAGTGAATTTGAAAACCGCATAATGGTCTATTTGTTCAATGGTTAAGTGAGCAATCATTAAGTTATGCCAGAAGAATATCTTAAATTGGTAACCATCTTGTTTAAGAGTATGTATTCGATTTTCTCTTAAGGCAACTTGAACCATTTTAATCAATCAGCTATTTTTGATTCCTCGTTAATTCTCCGTTTTGATGCCAGCAAACGCCAGTAAGCACGTTCTACGATAAGCGATATCTCATGGCTTTTAAATGGTTTTGTAATATACTCATCAGCTCCAAGCATCAAAGCTTCTTTGACAGTATAGGCATCACCATATCCCGTCATCATAATTATCGCTATTTGAGGCCATTCCTTTTTAACTTTCTTTAGAAGCTGAAATCCGTCCATATCGGGCATCTTGACATCAGAAAGCAAAAGATCAAATCTTTCATTATTGAGCTTTTCAATAGCCTCTTTGGCGGATGAAACCAGCGTTACATGATAACCTTCTTGTTCTAAGATTTTCAAAAGAAGATTACGCATTATCGCTTCATCATCCACAATCATAATTTTCACGTCTTCTTTCATCTTTTCTCTCCATTTTTAAATAACCTAAAATTAACCCTACTTGTATTAAAACAACGCTCTTATCCAAATATAAAATCGTAAATTACCAACATTCTAATTTATCGAAACGATACATAATTCATTTAGAGATACGATCTTGTTATAGCCAGCCATTATTATAGTTGAAACACTGGTCATACAATGTTTATAAGATCTCTAATTATTTTTACCGTGAACAATGCATTCATTCTTAATAGAGTTTTCAATCTTGCGTCCAATATCACTGATCCTAAACGGTTTTTGAATAAAATCGCTTACGCCATACTTCCTCAAATCGATTTTTGACTCATTAATATCAACACCAGCCGTAATTATTACCGGGGTTTTCTTACGTATTTTTCTCATTTTTTTAATAAAATCCAATCCCCCCATTTCCGGCATTATCAGGTCGGCGATGATAAGATCGAACTTTTTTTTCTTTAAAACCTTCAAAGCCTCATCACCTCTTGTTACGCCCGTAGCAGAATACCCAAGTGAATCAAGGACATCAGTAAGAACATCAAGTACATCCCGTTCATCATCCACCACAAGAACAAGTCTTCCCATACTAACCTCCAGAACCGTCAAGTGATTTCTGTTTGACCTTGTTAAGCATCTCCATAATTTTCTGGCTATCTTCCATGATCTTGTTCAAACCGATCTCGATGTCATTTACAAGTTCGGGGTTCACCCTAACGTTGTACCCCTCTGTAAACACATCATTTTTCATTTTATTGGTTTTAGCAGCTCGGAGAATGTGCCCTATATTTTTCACCGCTAAGGTTACCTGATTGACCAATTGGTTTAACTTATTATTAACATCCAACCCCAATTCCTTGTTATAAGACATCTTGGCTGCAACCACAGCAATATTTAAAGCCAGAATTTGAATCCGCTCAGATGTCGATTCTATAAAGCCAATCAGATTTTCTTTTTTTTCTTCCATAGCTTAAACAGGAATAAGTTCCTGAACCTTTTCCTTTAATTCAGTCAAATCATATGATTTGACCAGATAAGCATCGGCTAACCAGGATGTAAAATCGCTTTTATAGGTTGAATAAGCTGAGTTTAAAATAACAGGAATCTCTTTTGTTTTAACTCTTAATTCGTTTAAAACCTCCAACCCATCCATACCTTCCATCTTGATATCGAGTATAACCAGGTCGATATTCCTATCGTTTTCAATTTTATCGAGCGCTTCCTGGCCACTTTTAGCCAAAATCACATCATACCCGTCCTCAAGAAACTCTTTATGGTACAACTTCCGTATTGCCGACTCGTCGTCAACAACCAATATCCTTCTCATCATTCCTCCTCGTAAATAGGCAATTCTACATAAAACTTCATATCGTTGTTATTTTGAACTTCAAGACCAATATTGCCCCCATAGTACTTCAAAACCTCAAGAGCAACAGACAACTCTCTTCTTAATCGATGGTTCCCACCTGAATGAAAGCTCCTGTAAGCCTCCTCGGCAAACCAGTTTTTTCGGCATGACGGTTCAAAAACAATAACCGCTTTTTTTACCGTCTTTTTTATAAACAGAACCATTGTTTCGGAGCATCTTTGCAATGAATCCACTTTTTTTATAATAATTAGCAGCGCATGGCGGAAAAGATCGGGGTCAATTTTTACCGATACTGCATCTTTAGCTTGAACGCTAAACTTCCCAATATCCACATTGTGATTTTCAATTATCATCGTCGATTTAACCAATTCAACGAGGTCACAGACCTGCTCATTTTTTTCCTGATAATTAACCAGACTGGAAAATCTTTCTAAAGCCCCCTCAATCCTTTTAACCTGTTCGATAATAATCTTGAGGTATTCATAATTTTCATTTCCATCATCCATTTTATTAAGCATTGATTTGGTAAATCCACCAATTACTGTAAGCGGATTTCTCACCTCATGAGCAACCTGACCCGCCATTTCCGCCAGGCCAGACAACCTTTCTGCTTTTATCAAATTTTCCCGGCTGAGAATAATCGTTTCATTAGCTCTTTTTAAGGCCTCGACTTTTTTCCCCAATCGTTCATTTAACCTGAACTTCTCAATAGAATCGCTTGCATACCGAGCGAAAATTTCCAAAAGTTGCAGGTCGTTTTCATCAATTTCCTGATGTGTTATAAAATTGTCAGCAATCAAGATCCCCTGGAGCGATTCTTCCCCAACCAGAGGAACAACCGCCAGTGGACCCCGTCCAATTCTTTTTTTAAGCTCGGTATACTCCGAAACATCCAGTTCCGATTCATGTATAATAATCGATTTTTTCTCAAGGACAGTACGGGCAAATATGTTATTCGCTCTATCAAGGGGAATTTCCAACCCCTTCAACAACTCATTTATCGGCTGTCTAGTATTAACGCTTTTTCTCAAAACATCCTCAAACATCATCTCCAGCGTCAACTCACCGGTTGAGAGTTTCTCCCATATTGCGCCAGCCTCTTCAGGAGAGGAAGGACCATTGGCAAGAGCTCCTTTAAGACAATTTCCATCATCACTTGTCAAAAGTATAAAGGCACGGTTAAAGCCGAGGCCACTGCCAGCCGTTACTCCAATAAGGACAATTTTTAAAATATCCTCGAGATTATCTGCACGATTAAAAGCTCTAACAGCCTGAGTGATAAGAGATAGAATGAATATCTCTGGTTGTATTAATTTGCCAGCCTTATCAGGCAAAACGCCATTAAATACAATACCAAGAATCTCGTCACTGTCAGGAGCAGGACCGACGTAAATGGTGCATTCACCTTTGTTCTCGGCAAGAATATTTAAATCTTTTGAGGCTTTATAAAAAGCTCCGGGTTTGTCTGGATTGCCAAGATGGTTCGAAAGCATCGGCATATGGTCAACAAGATTTCCCAAAACATAGGAATCATTTGCAAACGCACCACCAGTTTTAACCGTATTACCGCTTCCGTCAAGAATGAAATATCCAACGACATCCATTCTGACCAAGACCTGCATTTCGCTGACACTTGTGCTATTTTCACTAATTTGAGCTAACACCGCTGACTAACCTTTGCCGGTTTTTTCAAGTTGATGGTCTTTTTTGGATAACCTTTAACATAATTCTCAACCGCTAGTGTATCCAATTGTTTGAATTTCTCAGTAATCTGGGCAATGGCCAGAGCGCCTTCGTCTATAGCTTTCAGCCTTTTAATAACCGACGGATTAGCATTTTTCATAGTCATCAATAAAAATTGGGCATTGCCGGCGATAATTGCCAGGGGATTGCTTATTTTATGATTCAGTGTAACCGCTACATCAGCCTCCGTCTGCTTTTTTTCAAATTCTACCAATTTCATCTGAACCTGTCTTAATTTCTCGCTTGTTTCCCTTAGTTCGGTATCCTTCTTCTCCAAAAGATATTCATATACCACTCGCTCAATTGTCACCGCAATCTCGGCGGCAATAATTCCAACTATCTGCATATCCCTCTGGGTAAAAGCATCAGGTTGATCATGAGCAAAATTTATTACTCCTATCAACTCATCTTTAAATATTATCGGTACAGACATAAACGACTTGGTATGGATATTACCATGACTTTTGCGAAGGTTATTAAGAATAATCGGTCTTTTCTCTTTGGCTACCCAGCCCGATAAGCCCATTCCCTTATCGAACCTGACAAAACTTATAAGGTCAGTACTTCGTCCCAACTTGGCGACTTCGGTAAGCATGCCAGTTTCCATTTCTATTAAAAATAAAGAAGCCGCCCTGAAATCTACGACCTTATTAACCAGCTCCAAAATTTGCTCAAAGGTCTTATTATTCGACGGCGAAAGCTGGACCAACGTGCTTATCTCGTAAAGCAGAGCCAGCTCCGTTTCAAGATTACAGGATAATTCGACTTTCTTTCTCCGGGCCACCTAACCCTCCTTAAATGATTTTAGTTTTATGCGTAATCAATCACCCCTTCTTTTTCCAAAAGAATATCCGCCATAACTTCTAAAAAGGTGACAATTTTAAAAGGTTTATAAACTATCTGGTTTATCCCCAGCCTATTTGCTTCCACAATATCCTTATCACTGCCATTTCCCGTGATTACCACTATAGGTGTCTGAAGTTTTAGCTTGTGGATTATCTTAATAAGTTCAATTCCGGAAATATCAGACATGGCCAAATCAATTAAAAAAATATCAAACCCAACAGATTTTATAAAACTGATGGCCTCTCTACCTGATGATGCAGTATAAACCTCACATCCAAGGTAACGGTTAAGGACTTTGGCTATGATATTCCGCACAAGCAATTCATCATCAACTACGAGAACCTTATTTGGAGATTCAAGCTTACACTGTTGTACCATTTTATACATACAAACTATCCCCCTCTTTTTAATATATTATAAACATCATTCGCTACGTTCCGGATAAGCTTCTGCCAGACATGTTCTTGTATTAACTTTTGATTGCCGAATGAAATGGCAAGCTCACCATCATTTGGATCATTATATAAAATCTGGTAAGCTTCACGGCCGTTAACTTTAACATAGTATCTTTTATTCAACAAAAGCTTCAAATTGTCTTTACTGAAAAACTTTACATATGCTTTTATCATGTAACTTGACCGATATATGTTAAAGATAAAAGGTATCGAAAAAGGCCGGTTAATCATCCAACCCTGCTCAGTTACATCAACAATAAAAATATAGGGATAATTTAAGGAGCTCACCCAAAGATCGAAGCTATCTTGCGAACCCCGGTAAAATTTGATATCTAATGGCCGATCTTTCAACTTCAGACCCAATTCTCTAACAAAATAATCCGCCAAACAAACAGCAGGCTCATCACTACTGATATCAACCTGGTGAAAACAAGCTGCTATATTAATACCTGGATTAAGTCCTTGGGCTAACCCTAAAAGAGGATTCCCTGTTAAGATTAACAACGTCAAGCAAAATAAAAATCTCATAGGCTTTCCTGCAATTTCCCTTTCTTCCTGAGTTGAACCTGCTGTTTATAAACAAACTGGATTATGACTTTTTGAAGCTCATCATTGAAATAACCGATATCCGGTGGTAATAATTCAGCAAGGTCAGGAGGAAAAGTTTCTAACAACTGCTCTTTGACTAAAAACTCTATACCAACAATGTACTCTCCCTCCTGTTCATCAACTCTTTTCACGAGGCCAAGAATGTTTTCAAGATTTTGGCTGTTTTTCAGTCGGAAATTCATCAACAGGTGATCTCCCTGATTGAGTTTTTCAGCGGTAACCACCAAGATACCACCAGCAGATATGTTGAGCAGTTCACCTTTTTTTTCAATACCTATTAGACCGTGTTCGCGTTTGCTGACATCGAGCACTTTATAAGTGATATCCCCAGATATATCAATCCGCACAAATTTTCTTCTTTGAGTCCTTGCAAGTCCTGATATCGGCTGAAGTGTCGTCATGTTCTCTTTTTGGGAATCTATTGAGGCAATCACCGCTTTAAATACATAAGCGGCATCCTGTTTGTTGAAAAAAGCCTCGACCGTCTGTCCAACCTCCAAGGGGTGTTTCCCTTTGATTCTCACCGGGCATTCAACAATAAACCTGTCGTCTCTAATGTCCTCAACTCGGGTAATAAAAACGGTGATATCATCACCATCTTTTAGCCTAAGCTCCAACCTTTGCCAAAGACGAACTACGTCAGTGGCTTTTTCTTTCGCTTTTATCTTTTTCATCTTACCGCTCCCTCGCTTACTCGCCTGTTAAGGCGAGCCTGTTCCATAGCCATCTCCAACAACCCCTTGGTGAATTTTATGGTTGATTTATCCCCCTTCTGAGTATGGATAATATCTCGGCTGAACCTGATCATTTGGTTAAAATAACGGTCAGCATCCTCATGATTACCGGTACGTCGAGAAAGCTCGGCTATCAAGTAAGCCGCTTGAATCTGTCCTATACCCTGACCAATTTTGTCGCTAGCCTCATACGCTTCCCGGTAATATTCAGTGGCTTTCATCAAAGCCTCTCTTTCAGATAATGGAACCTCATCCCATAGCTCTTTGGCTTTGTACAGAAAATCGTAAAAACTTGAAAACTCAAAGAAAGTCTTATTCTTAACTTCATTTACGCCTGCTAGTGCTCTTTCTACTTTACTGAAAATTTGCTCAAGTTTTTCGCCAGCATTTATCAGAGGTTCCAATGAGGATGAGACCTCATTAATAGCCTGTTGAATTTGCCTTTTATAATCATCCGCCTGGGATACACCATTAAAGACTAAAGCATAATCATGTTCGATGTGGCTTTTTAAGTTTTTTATTTTATCATCATAATCGGGCAAAATCTGGTTGGCTGTTTTTACAGCCCCTTTCAACTTTAAGAAAAATCCTGAAATGATACTACTTTCACCATCTATAAGGTCATTTTCAACTCGGAAAAGCCAGCCGATTCTTAAAAAATATCTTCCCAGATCAAGTTTCGAGGGGTGCTCCAGGAGTTGTTCATCGAAGACACCTATTAAAAATTTGATTACTGCCGATTCAAAAGGGTATTTGTTCTGGTCGATATGATTTCCCAAAAATTTAAGTATGCCCCCCTCTTTCATGTATTCACCCAGGTGTTTTTCCTGGAGGTTTTTCAAGCGATACATCTTAAATGTCGAATCTTTCTGCCAGTTCTTGTATGCGTTGTTAAGCTCATGTGTATAAAAGCATTTTCGACAAGTCGCCATAAAAAACAAAAGGGGATTGTATTTCTGGAAAGCTGGATTATGCCAAACATATCCGACAGGACAAAAATCCGTATCTCGCCCGCTTTCAATATAAGAACCCATTTTTATGTTGGTATATTCATTTAAGGTTTTGCATACAGGACATTCCAGCTGTGAATAAAAAAACGGGTCTTCGGTTTTAGCCATATCTTTTCACCTCTTAAGAGTTGACTTATATGACTATCGGCATATGCTAATTTTTCTAAATAGACAAACTTGACAGCAACTCTAACCCCTGTTTGGTCTACGACCATTGCCAAGTTTTTCCGAAGCAACCAATAGTTCAACTTCCGAGCGTGAAATACCAAGTTTTCGACTGATTTGTCTTGGGTTCTCTCCCTGCTGAATTAAGGTCAACGCCTTTTGTTCTTTGCTAAAATCAGAGTTGACCTTCAAATCTCCCCCCCTTAAACGATCAGGCACATGTGAATGATAATCTTGCTTTTCAAACGTCTCTGCAATATCAGAGAGGCGGTTAAGTGACTGGTTCATCAGCTGGAGATTGGTGCGGGCTTCATCGCTCTGAAACTTCTCAAGTTTGTCTATCTTTAATACCATCCATGCTGATAAAAGCAAGTTGAACAGAAACAATGCGGGAATAACCCATAAATAAACAAAAAACATTTTATCTCCCTACGCGATGTAATTTATCTTCTTACTTAAACCATCATTGTTTTTATATTTTTTGCGCTGTTTTTTTTTATCATCTGATTTTTTCTTTTTTCTTTTATCGTGTTGAATAATAATCTTGTCAACCTGGGGCAGATAGCTAACCCTACTTCTATCATCGGAAACTTTCCTCGCTATTTCTTGAGCAAACTGTTTTTGAGCCTCTTCAGGAACAGATTTTTTTAACTGCTGAATTTTCTCCAGATGCTCTGTTTTGGAAAGATTATCCTGCAGATCGACCGGTTTAACCATAATCCCTTTCCTAAAACTCAATCGAGCCGGTCAAAACAAAATACGAGTTGCCAAACAATCTAAAGCGCAAATCTTTCTCTTATCAAGGCTCTTAAACGCAACACTGCTTTAGTATGAATCTGGGAAACTCTCGACTCGGAAATCAACATCACTTCTCCAATCTCCTTAAGCGTAAGCTCCTCATAATAATACAATGCCACCACCAAACGTTCTTGTTCAGAAAGAGTACTTATAGCATTGATGAGGAACATCCTCAATTCACCTCGTTCAAGATCGTTGAGCACGTTATCAACATTATCGTTTTGGATTGTTTCAATGCGCGGAACCTGACGATTATCGTCCTCACGACAGATTAATTCATCAAGCGAGAGTAGGGCTGTTGATGATACATCATCCAGTGCCGACAAAAGTTCATCAGTAGAGATGTTTAGCTGTTTGGCCAATTCTCTTTCGGAAGGTGACCTTCCTAATCGATTTTCGAGCTTCGTCATGGCTTTTTCGATTTCACGTGATTTTGCCCGTGTGGAACGGGGAACCCAATCCAACGCTCTTAATTCATCAAGTATTGCCCCCCGTATCCGGGGAACCGCATACGTTTCAAACTTTACCCCTCTTGATGGGTCATAATTATTGAACGCCTCAATTAATCCTATTACACCGGTACTGATAAGATCATTAAGTTCCACTGACTTGGGAAATCCTATAGCCATACGACCGGCTACATTTCTAACCAGTGGAAGGTATTCATTTAACATTTTGTCCCGAATACTCGGGTTCATTGTTTTTTTATAATTTTCCCAAATTGTCTGTGTCGCCATAGCCTTACCCTGCAATACTAAGCGTTTATTCCCCATTTACTTATATTATCGTCTACCAAAACCTATGCTCCGTTATTAGAATTAGTTTTTAAAACCCCTGTTTCAAAATGAAACCCTTTTAAATGACGTAAACTTTCAGCCAAACTTATAAAATCAAGGCTTGAATCACTCTGATGTTTCTCCAGTAAAAGCGGTTGTTGTTCTAATACCGACTCTGATAGCATAGAGTCATCACGGATATACCCAATTTGCTCGAACTGCTTACTTAGAAATCGGCGTGTCATTATATCAAATCTGGTCTTTAGCGAAGCCGCTTCATCAGCTGATTTCACACAATTAAAAAGCAATCCACACCTTTCGGATAATCCATCATGATATAACCTCTTAATCAGAAGATACGCCCCCGCTATAGAAGTTGGGTCAGGGGTACTTACAACGATTATTTTTTCTGAAAGACCTCCCAGGATACATGAGATTGGTCCAACACCCGTTGGGCAATCAAAAACCGCACAATTATAACCGGGAGTTACCCTTATGAGCTCGGCCAAGAACGCTTCGACACCTTCTTCATCAAACGTCGTGCAAGAATTCGTTACTGCCGAGGTATACAATTTAACGTTATCGGTGATTTGAATAACGTCGGGTTGAGCCTTATTAATAGTAATCTGACCGACATTAGCAAGATTGGCCAGATCGCCAGCAGCAGCATCAAACAACAATGTCTTAATTCCTAAATGCCCAAGAGCCAGGGCAAGGTTCAATGAGATGACAGATTTCCCGACTCCACCTTTACCGGAGAGAATCGCTAAACCAAAAACAGTTTCTATTGCCATACCCCTACTGCTTCCATTTGCCATTGTGGTTTGCCCTCCTTAACAGGAGAACCTGTCAAAACAGCCATCGCTAATGATTCTGGATTGGCAATTCCAAACTGCCCAGGGACTTCCCGTGAACAACTTACATAGGACAACCTCTTGCCTGAACCGATAACCGCTGTTATAACTCCACCGGGTGCTTCTGTCTCATCAAGCTTCGAAATGAAAATTTTATCGGTGCCAAATTCACCAAAAGATTCAAGCATGTTGACCATGTCCTTAGCCGGAGTCGATGCTGAAACCACCAAATGCACCTCATGAGGCTTAGCCGCTTTGATCAATGATTGCAATTCGTCCATCTCCTTGTCATTTCTGGGATTGACACCCGGGGTATCGATTAAAAGTAATCCTCGGCTTTTGGATTTTATCGCCATCGACAACTCCTCCGGCGAATAGACTATCCCACAGGGACATCCCAGTATCCTACAAAACGATTTTATTTGCTGGCTTGAATCAGCCCTGAAATTATCTGCCGATATTATTCCTGCAATATTCCCGTTTTTCTCAACTTTATACTGCATCGCAATACGCGCTACTGCCGAGGTCTTTCCTGAACCGGTAGGACCGACAAACATCACCACAGTCAGGCCGTTATCCTTTATTTCTATTGGTTCACCGGGAAGAATCATTGAACTCAACTTCTGTTTAATGCGAACTCTGATCTCGATCGCATCAATACTTAAAGCATCCTCACTTCTAGCAAGGTTTGTGACGATTTCATGTGATAATTGTTCGGAGAGATTGTGAGCAACCAGGTCTCTACCCGCTTTTAATAATTCAGTAGAGAGATAACCAAAAAATGAATCTGTTGTGGAAAAACTGGATTTCTCGTTAAGGCATTTTTTGATATTTGTTATTTCCTCTGTCAGGCGCTCCATTTTTTCAAAAGGGAATTTCGATGATGAGGTTGCAGGTCCCTTAGGTTCGCATGACGGTTCTGCGGTTATATCAAATCTCGATTGAGATGGAGTCTCCATGGCAGCTGTAACCTCAACGTTCTTACCCTCTATATCACCAACACCACCTGTTTTCCGATTCATGCGAGTTTTAAGGATAACCGCCCGGTCACCAAACTCATCTTTAACCTTGGCGAGTGCCTTGGTCATTGTAGGAGCAATAAATTTTTTAATTATCATCTGATAACCTCACTGTTTTTATGCTTTCAACTTCGATATCCGGAAGCAATTCATTGTAGGACATCACTACCAAATCAGGAGTGACATGCTTGATAAAACGTTTAAATACCAGCCTGATGTTGGGAGATACCAGAAGTATTGGCGTATATCCCTGTGCCTGCATCTCCTCAACGGGTTGCTTCATAGCTTCTTGAATTTTTAAGGCTAGGTCAGGTGGAAGCGCCAGCACCAATCCATGTTTGGTTGATTGTATAGCAGAAGCAATTTTCTTTTCAATCTCAGGATCAAGAGTCATAACCGTTATCCCGCCAACAGAGTTCAAATACATCTCAGTTATGGTCCGACCGAGGTTATACCTTACGTATTCAGTCAAGATATCCGGGTCTTTTGATGACGATGAAAAATCGGCTATAGTCTCAAGTATGACAGGTAGATCTTTAATGGGAATTTTTTCCTCAAGAAGGTTTTGCAATATCTTCTGAATAACTCCTAGACTTACCTGAGCTGGAACAACCTCCTCGACTAATGCGCCATGTTCTTTTTTAATATTTTCTATCAAATTGGAGGTTTCCTGACGTGTCAGTAACTCCGCGGCATGACATTTTATGATTTCGGTTAAATGGGTTGCTAACACCGCCGCAGGCTCGACCACGGTGTAACCACGCTTTTCAGCTATTGATTTGACGTTTTCGCTTATCCATTTAGCTCGCAGTCCAAAAGCCGGTTCGATTACATCTGGCCCCTCTACGGGTTCGGTCACAAGACCTGGGTCTATCGCTAAAAATTGATCGGGAAACAACTCAAATGAGGAAACGTTATGTCCGCGAATCTTAATCTGGTACTCATTCGGCTTGAGTTGCATATTATCACGAATCCTGATAGGAGGAACCAAGAGCCCCAGATCCAAGGCTATCTGACGGCGGATCATGCTTATCCTATCGAGAAGGTCACTCCCCTGTGATACATCTACTAACGGTATAAGAGCATAACCGATTTCAACCTCCATGGGATCAACCTTAAGGTATTCCTCCATTCGCTCTGCTGGGGGAATCTCTTTTTTCTCCTCAATAACCTCAGCCTTTTTCTCCTGTTTTTTCCTGGCCTTGATAGCTGAATAGGCAATCCCACCGGTAATTCCACCCAACATTATAAAAGGCAATGTTGGCATACCAGGCACGATACCGAAAATCATCAGTATGAAAGCGGCTACCATAATAGCTCTTGGTTGGAAAGTTATCTGTCTGGTAAGATCTTTTCCCAGGTTTGATTCTGAAGCAGCCCGTGTAACGATTATACCGGCTGAGGTTGAAACCACCAGCGCCGGAATTTGTGTAACCAGACCGTCTCCAACAGTCAACAGAGTATAGGTTTGAAGAGCCTGGCCTACTGGCATCCCTTTCTGGACAACACCGATTACTATGCCACCGATTACGTTTATAATAGTTATAAGTATTCCTGCGATAGCATCACCACGAACGAATTTGGAAGCGCCATCCATAGCGCCATAGAAATCAGCCTCACGGCTGATCTCATTTCTACGACGCCTAGCATCCTCTTCAGCAATAAGCCCCGAGTTCAAATCGGCATCAATAGCCATCTGTTTCCCAGGCATAGCGTCAAGGGTAAACCGCGCCGCAACCTCAGCAATTCTGCTAGCGCCTTTAGTGATAACCACAAACTGAATGATCACAAGGATGGCAAAAATGATGAAACCAACTACATAATTACCGCCAACAACAAAATTACCAAAAGAGGAAATAACCTCACCAGCATATGCCCGGCCAAGTATCAGTCTGGTTGAGGCTACATTCAATGATAACCTGAAGAGCGTTACAATCAAAAGCATGCCTGGAAAAACAGATAGCTCCAAAGGCTTGATGATATACATCGTAACCAGAAGTATCACCATCGATAGAGTTATGTTAAAGGCCAACATGAGATCCAGAAACTTCGGTGGTATAGGTAAAACCAGAATTCCCAAGATGGCAACAACCATCACCGCCAGAACTACATCGGAATAATCGGTAAGGCGGGCCAATAACGATTTATCAGTACCCGTCAAATCAGCCATCAGATTTTACCTTTAAGTTTGTAAACATAAGCTAACACCTCTGCCACCGCTTTGAATAACCTGGGTGGTATCATCATGCCAACCTCTACTGCCTCAAATAAGGCTTTGGCCAGCGGCTTGTTTTCAACGATTGGTACTGCGGCCTTAACGGCTATCTCTTTGATCTTTTCCGCCAGCAGACGTTCACCCTTGGCAATCATTTTGGGCGCCGACATCGTATCGGCATCATATTTCAAAGCCACGGCGATATGAGTGGGGTTTGTAATCACAACATCTGCGTCAGGTATCTCTTGAAGCATTCTTGTGCGAGCCATCTCGCGCTGGATACGCCGTATCCTCGATTTAATCAGAGGATCACCTTCATACTGCTTAAATTCCTCTTTAAGCTCTTTCTTAGTCATTCTCAATTTTTTCTCGAATTCAAATTTCTGATAGGCGTAATCAAGTATAGCCAGAAACAGTAAGGCTCCTACCGCTCTCAACACAACTTTCAAAGCCACCCTGGTAGCAAATGACATAATTTGGCCAACTTCCTGGTCCGCCAGTGGTATGTAGTTATTCATCTCACCCTTAAGGGTTATAAATGCAACGTAACCGATTATAAATACCTTGATAGTATCTCGAAATAACTCAAACAATGTCTTGGTTGAAAAAAGTCTCTTAAGCCCTTTTATTATATCAAGCTTATCCAGTTTAGGAGTAAGAGGCTCAAGAGTGAACATCACGCCAACCTGGGCAAGGTTTATCAAAAGCCCTGCCAGACCCACCAGTATCAGAACCGGAGCAACGGTTTTTATCAATGTTGAACCGTTGGAGATAAAAAGATCGTATGTTGTAGCGATATT
>NATP01000081.1 GCA_002085375.1 candidate division Zixibacteria bacterium 4484_95
TCTTCGATAGGGCTTTTAGCTGGCACTAAACTTAAAGAGAAATACAAGCGCATAATTCTAATCTCTCTGGGGTTGGTTACGGTTTTAATAGGTGTTAAGATGGCTATAAAGACGGAAAACGCTTTGATTGTTGTGGTATCATTGGTAATAGGCGGTATTATAGGCCAGTGGTTGGAAATTGAGGAGAAATTAGAAAAAGTTGGAGAGAGTCTCAAAAAAAGGGTTGGTTCATCAAGGCAGGATTTTGTTTTGGGTTTTATCACCGCCTTATTACTTTTTTGTGTTGGTCCTATGACGATCGTTGGTTCGTTTGAGGATGGTCTTTACAATAGGGGGGAACTTATATATATTAAATCGGTAATGGATGGTTTTTCCTCGATGGCGCTATCGGCGACATTGGGTCCAGGTGTAATTTTTTCAGCATTGGTTGTTTTTGTTTACCAGGGAGCGTTGACATTTATGGCAAAGTATTTTCAAACAGCTTTAAGCGATGCAATAGTGACCGAGATATCAGCTACCGGTGGAGTAATGATTCTTGGCATAGCTATTAACCTCCTTGGCTTGTCCAAAATAAAAGTTGGCAATTTGATTCTGGCATTACCTTTAGCTGCTATCATCACCTGGATGTTCAAATAGATGTTGGAACTATGGCAATTATTGAAAAGTTAAAAGGAGTTAGATGTGGCTTATCTTAAATTACTTGAAAGAAGGCCTGATTCTATCAAGGCTAAACTGGGGGCTAAAAGTAAAGTTTGTCTTTTGAATGGACGGGATATTTTTCATACGGTCCGCGACCATCAAATGATAATGATGGCCTGCAATACTCGTATTAAACATGCAATTCCCGGCATTATGAAGGCGGCTCAGGAGTTGGATGCAATCGTTGGTTTCGAGCTTGCTAAAAGCGAGGGGAATATCGATGGTGGTTACACAGGTATGACACCGCGTATCTTCTTTGAAACATTGATTGATTATGCTGAACAAACCGGTTTTGAGATGCCATTTTACATACATGGTGACCATATTACCGTCAAGAACACGAGCAACGACGAGATAAAAGCGGGTAAGGTTTTGGTTGCAGAGGAGCTTAAAGCGGGTTATACTTCATTTGCTATTGACGCTTCGTTCAATGAACATGACGATAATGTTCATATAACTTCCATGCTTGCCAAACCCATAGTTGAGGCAGGATGGGGTCTTGAGGTTGAGGTTGGCGAGATCAAATCGGCTGGACAAACAGCTGAAATCACCACGGTGGAAGAGGCGACATCTTTTATCTCGGCTTTGCTTGACAACGGGATACATCCTAATCTTCTGGCTATTAACAACGGTTCCAAGCACGGTAATTACCTTGAGGGAGAGAAAATAAATATCGATTTAAACCGAACCGGTGAGATCTATCAGGCAATTAAAAAACATGATATCCGTATCGCTCAACATGGCATTACCGGTACACCTTTAAACATAGTTGGGAAATTTGCTGAATATGGTATTCGCAAGGGGAATGTCGGCACCCACTGGCAAAATATCGCCCATAAACATTTACCCGCAGATTTGATGTCTCGCATGAAACAATGGGCGAAGACTGAAGGTAAAAATATTAAAATGGCAACAAAACCTTTTAAGAAAGAGATAGATGATATTCCATCCGAAAACGTTAAATCTATAATAGATGAGTCTTACCGGACAGCGTGTGATTTCATAAGGGCTTTCAGGGCAGAGGGCTCGGCATCGTTTTTGAATGAACATATTGGAGGATAAGCAAAAAAACTTGACTTTAAATTTAAACCATTTATTATTCATTAAAAGGAAGGTTTTTTATCGCAACTGGCTAAAGGGTTTATGGCAGATGTGCCGAATTAATAATTGAGGAGGAGTGCCCTTTGGGCCAGATAAAATTGTCCGGGTTTATACGGTTATTTCCGGGCTGAACAGGAGGAGTTGATGAGGCTCGCCTTAAATGCGATAATTACCACTTTTTTATTACTTGTATTCTTTAATTTTGCTCAAGCTGAAAAGATATTTGATAGTGACGTAAAGATATTGGTTTCTGATGAAAATGGAATTACGTTTACATATTTTGTTCCCGATGTCGTTCTGACCAGTATTAACGGTTATCCTGAAAATTTCAAATATCCACAGATATCCCGGACTGCACAAAATCGTTGTCAGGGTCAACCTCTTTTGCCTTTAAAGTTTATTCCGATAGGTGTTCCCTATGATTCTAAGCCAACAGTAACAGTCTTAAGCCAACATTACAATAACATTGGAAAATCGGATGTTCCCAATTTTGATGTTGAATTACCTTCGCAGGATTATTCATCCTATGATATAGCTAAAAACTGGCGTATCTATTGGCCACCGATTCCCTCAAAAACCCAGATAAGTCAATCTGTTTTCGATTCATCGTTGGTTTGGGTAAAACTTGAGGTGACCGATGCTGGAGTTTATAAAATCGGTCGTTATGAACTCTCAACTGCTGGAGTTGAGATCGATGAGGTTGACCCCCGACAGATAAGAATATTTTACGGGGGGGGAGCCGAGTTACCGTTTGACAACGATGAACCAAGACCCCAACTGTACGAGATACCAATTCATGTAATAGGGGAGGATGATGGCGAATTTGACGGTGGAGACCAGATACTGTTTTATGCCGAAGCTACCGACAGGTTCGAATACAGCCCTGATGATAGTAGGTTTGTTTTTCGGCATAACCATTATACCTCGAAGAACGTCTACTGGTTAACATATAACGGTTCTTTTGCCTCTTCTCCTAAAAGATGGGCTGAAGTTGATGGTTCGCCTCAGGAACCGTACGATTATGCCGTGACAAGTTTTGACGACTTTATACATGAAGAAAGGGAAGTTAAATTTTATCAAAAGGGTACAAGCACTGATTACTATAATTATTTCGAATGGTACTGGGGTTGGGATACGACTTTCACATCGAATGTTCAACTGTTCGATGTTGTGACTGGCAGTGAAGCGCTGGTTGTAGTTAAAGCAAGTGGAGGAATGAAAAATCTTTTGGTAAATAATGTCGAGGCTGGATTGATATCGAGTTACAATGGTATCTTTCTTTATAATTCTACAAATTTTAGAAGTGGTTTTAATATAATATCGGTTACTGATACTGCCAAATTTTACCTTGATTATATCGATGTTCACTACAACCGTTTACTGTATGTATTAGACAATAAACTTATGTTTTCAAGCCCTGATTCTCCGGGTTTGATAGAATACAGGTTAACCAATGTTCCTTCGGATTACATACTTCTTGATATCTCATATCCTGACAGTGTCTGCCTGATTGTCAATGCTGAATTATCTGGTTCTGAATTGAGATTTCAACATTATAACTACTTGAGGCGTTTGTATTATCTTGCTAATTCATCACGTTATAAGACGGTCAGCAGTTTTGACCTTTATGAACCTGTTGATCTGAAATCGGCCTCGAACAGGGCTGATTACATAATCATCACCCATGGGCAATTCTATCAGCAGTCGCTGGAGCTGGCTGCTCATAGGGAAAGTGTTTCTCCTGGTATAACCGCTATGGTGGTGGATATTGAAGATATATATAATCAGTTTAGCTGGGGTTTGTTTGATCCGATGGCCATAAGAGATTTCTTGAAATACGCCTATGAAAACTGGAGCGGTGCACCACCGGGGTATGTAATGCTGGTAGGTGATGGGCATTTCGATTACCGAAACAATCTTGGCTCAAGCGGGGGAATGTTCATACCACCGTTTGAAGCCCCCAAACCCAACAGTACAACAGCCTCAGCTTCCGATGATAATTATATCTATTTTGGTCAGTTTGGTGATTTGGACTATGATGATTCCGGCAGTATAGATATGATAATTGGTCGCATACCGGTGAACAGTACTGACCAGATGGATATTGTTGTCGAGAAAATTATCAACTATGAATCCAATCCGACTATAGGAAAGTGGCGCAATAACATCATCATCGCCGCTGATGACAATTTTGGTGATGGTATGAGAGAGGCGTTCCATACAAATCAAGCCGAAGCTTTAGCTGAATTACATGTGCCCAAAAATATCGAGGTGCAAAAAATTTATATGCTGGAGTATCCAATTCGCGCCGGCAGGACAAAACCTGATGCCAGAGAGGCTCTTATTAGTGCTATTAATAATGGTGGACTGATAGTCAACTGGATCGGTCATGGCAACAAAGGATTGTGGGCTCATGAGATTTTATTTAGAAGGATTGAAGATATACCACTCCTTCACAATCATGATAAACTGCCTATGATATTAGCCGCTTCATGTTCGGTCGGGTTTTTCGATGACCCCAATGAACAGGGGATGTCCGAGGATTTTATTCGTTACCCCAACGGCGGGGCTATCGCCTCTATCGGAGCCACAAGGCCGGTCAATGCTGGACAAAACTCCGCTTTAAATAGGGAGATATTTGATCAACTGTTGTTCGGTGATTCAACATCTTTTGGTGGGGCACTTTATATAGCAAAGTTTCTCAGAGGCAGTATTGACAACGATAGGGGATATGTAATTTTTAGCGATCCGGCATTGATTGCTGGAAAACCCTCGCTTGAAGCGCATTTTACCTACAGGCCGGATTCCTTAAGGGGTTTAACAATTGATTCTATATCCGGCGAGATCTATCAGGATAGTTTGTTTATGTCAGATTTCAACGGCACTGTCTGGGTGCTTGTCAAAGATGCTTTAATTAACAGGCATAAAGCCTTGACTAATTACGCCGGTGTTCCCTTATATCCGCCGATATATGTTGATTACATTCTTCCCGGGCCAACTATTTTCAACGGTCCAGCCGAGGTCAGCAATGGCCAGTTCTCGACATCGTTTTTTATACCCAAGGATATCACCTATGGCGGAAGCAGAGCCAGAATTTATGTTTATTTCGAGAACGGTTTTGTAGATGGTTCGGGGGTTGTAGATTCGATATCAATCGCTGGCGGGATTTCTGCCGAGGCCGATTCTATCGGTCCAACCATAGAGATTTTATATAACGGTAAGATGTTGAACAGTGGTCTAACCGCTGTCTCTGCTAATGCCGTGTTTGAAACCCGTTTATTTGACCTCCATGGTATCAATATGACCGGTTCAATGGGGCATGGAATTGTGGTGAAATTGGATGATGGTGATATTTATTCAGAGGATATCACAAATAATTTCATATTCGATAAGGGGGATTGGCAACAGGGCTCGGCAACTTTTGAGATATCGGATATCCCTGAGGGCGAACATCAAATTTCATTAAAAGCCTGGGACAATTACAATAACTCCTCCCTGTTTACAGCAGTTATCCGGGTATACCAGGATGAGTATTTCTCTATACAGAGAGTGATGAACTATCCCAACCCTGTTGTCAGAGCTGACTCGACCGTTTTTCAATATATGCTGACCGGTTCCGCCGAAAAAGTATCGCTTAAGATATTTTCCTTATCGGGAAGGAAAGTTAAAAGTTTCGATTTGACCGGAACGACATACACCACCGGGGGATACAAATATGTTCCTTACTATCTTAGGGATGATGATGGTGATAAACTTGCCAGCGGAGTTTATATCTATAAAATTGAGGCAATCGGTACAGGTGTTGATGGCGTTCGCAGGAAGTCGAGTTTTCAGTCGAAATTAGTGATTTTGCGTTAATGGTTAAAAGGGTTGATTTAAAATATTAAATTGACAATATTGGCTTGAGCAAGGTTGTAAAAAGAAGATACAGGTTTTAAGCTTTTAACGAGCATTTTGTTGACGATAAATTAATGAAGTGGTTAATTAGCTTTGGAGGATAATATGAAAAAGGTGCTGGCATGGGTACCAATAATGATAGCAATATTAGTTATAAGTGTCTTTGGCCAGGTTTCTCAAACCGCGGTGCCGTTTCTGCTTATTGCTCCCGGAGCCAGAGCCGGCGGTATGGGGGAAACGTTTGTCGCTATTTCGGATGATGCCACAGCAACCCACTGGAATCCTGCTGGTTTGGGCAGGTATCCTTTATCACCAAGCTGGATTGAGATTCGCACCGATAAGGGAGAAAAAATTGAGAATATCGCTCTCGTTAAAAACGATATTCCTGAGGTTAACTACCGCCAGTATGATGTCTGGGCTATCATTAATGGACATATATCACGATGGAATGGAGAGTCATGGAAAAGGGGAACTACTCATACGTTAGAGGAAGGGAAAACGATAAAAAATATACTGCTTCGCTATACAGGGTTGGAAGAGGAGCAGATTAAAAACTATTATGACAAACTTACCAGATTGAACAACGACATCCCGATCGAAAAAATAGACACTCTTCAACAAATACTTCAACCATTTATCCCCGATGATTACCAGTATTCAGAGGAAATATCTTTTGGTTTTGATAAGCTTAGAAACGCCTGGAATGATCTTAAGATAGATAGGGATGGTTTTAATGCGCTTGAGAAGATAATACGTGAAGGGTTAACCGATAGCCTTATGACAAATTTGGAGCTTGACAAGATTGCTTTTGGTTTTGACCAGGCGATCAGGAAAAGGTCAATAAATAAAATCGAGATACCTTACGACTTGATCTTAGGTTCAAAAATTAATTGTTTGGAATCTCATGGCGGTATGTTGTATACCGGTACCGATAACGGTTTCTATCGTTTTGATCCCAGGCGGAATAGATGGAAATCGTATGGTTTAGAGGATAGTTTGCCTTCCTTAAAGATCACGGCTTTGGGCCGGATAGGAAGGAAAAGCATTGTTATTGGCACCGCTAAAGGGGTTGTTTACTTTAACGGGGTCAAGATCAAAAAATATTCTTCCAAGCAAAATCCTCCATCGGGTTACATTACTAATATTGCAGCAACCAATGATCGCAACATCTGGGCAGCTTATGAAAATGACCTTTTCTACTATGATGGCCATGAGTGGCGGAACTATGTTGAGCATGAGGTCACGGTTGGCGAGGATATCGATAACATCATAAATATTTTCTATCGGGCAATGGCTGTAATTGATTTAGAGGGTATTAAAAGCGAGATAATGAGTTTTAACGGTATTCAAGGGGATTTAACGGTTGGTCAGAAGATTAAACTCCCCTTCAGATTGGCTTTTAAAGGTAAAATTCTTTCACTGGCAGCCAAAGATAAAAATGTTTGGATAGGAACCCAAAAGGGAGTTATCTTTTTTAACGGTAAAACATTCTTTCACTTCGGCTATAAGGAATATAAACCTGAAAAAATGATTTCTGCAGAGGAAATTGCCAAGGAGTTTTTACCCGGAATTTCCCCAGAAAAAGTCCAACATCTTGCCAGACTAATCAGGGAATACAACAATCTTGAGGAAGGGGAAATGATAGACCAGGGGCGGAGTGTCATGGTTTATGCCAATGCTCTTGGTGCTCCGATTCTTTCCATAGCTGTACATTCTTCAAAGAAAGCCTATATAGGCACCGCCTATGGTGTGGTTGAATATAACGATGGCCTCTGGAGCAGATTCTCCAAGCCAGAGCTTGCTAAAACCCCGACTCATACGATAAAAACCGAATCGGGAGAGATGTGGTTTGCCACGGACGACAAGGTATATATCCTTGCTCATGCTGTAAGACAGATTACTTTCATGCATTCGAATTATTTGGTTCAACTCGCAAAAGACCTTTACTATGATTTCTTCTCCATCGTCTATCCCAGCAGTGAATGGGGGACTTTTGGCTTGGGCATAACCTTTATGTCGTATGGTCGGCAGGATCGGACTGATGAAGTTGGCACGGTTATTGGCCAGTTTAACTCCTACGATTTGGCCATTACACTATCTTATGGAACGAAATTGGCAAAAAATATGTCTGCTGGCTTATCCGCAAGATATATAAATTCCCATCTTGCCGATGTCGGTGCTATCATGGAGAAAGGCAAGGGAGTTGGTTTTTCTTTTGCCGTGGATGGTGGCATCTTATATAGTATGAATAGGAAAATGACATTTGCATCAACTATAACTAATATTGGTCCCGATATCGCTTATATCGACGCTGACCAGGCCGACCCGTTGCCTACTAAATTGGCAATAGCTTTCGCCTACAAACTTGTTGATACACCTTTTAACAAGCTTACATTTATCGGGGAAGCTGATAAGCTATTAGTTGACCTCAACGATGACATCGAAACGGAAATCAAAGAGATTATACCTCATATTGGCGCTGAATACTGGTATTCAAACTATGTTTCGTTGCGCGCCGGGTACATTTATGATGAGATAGGGGAACAGAGATATTTAACCCTTGGTGCATCGCTGCAGTGGACAAACTATAGATTCGATTTTTCATATATTCCCGCCTCAGATGAACGATACAACCGTATGGGTAACACAATGCGTTTTTCTATGAATGTAGGTTTTTAAAAAGGAAATTAAGTGGTTTGGTTTGTTTTAATATTGTTGATTTCGTTGGTCATTCCAGCAGGATCTGGGGAATATAAGCTTTTAACACCTCGGCAGGCAGGCGGTAAAATAATCACCTATCAACAAAATGATATTCCACCCGGGACAATTCAATTTCGCTCTATGATTTGTCAAAGAAACCTTCTGGGATTGGAGAGAGAAACGCCGTTTGGTCCTGCTATACGCAAAAACGGCATACCAATAACTCTGGCAATCCAAGCTGATACAATACGTATACTTGCTTTAAAGATTGAATTCCAAACAGAGGACCCTGATGATCCAACCACCACCGGTAACGGCAACTTTGACCTTCGTTCACTTGACCAATTCGTGGAGGAAGAAGGGCATGATTTTGACCCGGCTCCTCACAACACATCGTATTTCTCATCACACCTGGAGGCTCTTCATAATTACTGGTGGTTTGTCTCTGATAAAACACTTAACCTTGAATGGGATATTTATCCTCAGGAAGAAACATTATCTTTTAGATTGCCTAATCCTATATCTTATTATGGATCTGAGACCTCATGGGGAATGGATAGTATCGTAGTTAGACTTGAACGCTTTTTTAAAGATGCTGTAAAATTAGCGGATACATTAGCTCCTGAAATAAACTTCTCTGACTATCAATCGGTAATTTTATTTCATGCCGGTAGCGACCAGCAGAACAATATCGCCTTTATCAATGACACACCATTTGACCTCTGGACAGGTTTTATAAGGTTGGCTGAACCGGTATGCGTCGATTCAAATGGTGCCGGCTGGACGGATATACCCGATGGTTTAATCGTTCCGGAGACTGTGTCCCAGGATAATCGGGTTGGTGTGTTAAACGCTGTTTTAGCTCATGAATTCGGGCATCAACTTGGCCTTGTTGACCTCTATAACACCTACAATTTTCAAACTGCGGTTGGAGATTTTTCTCTTATGGATAACAACGGTCTTTCAGTAAGTATAATTTTCGAGGACGATGGCCCGTTTGTAACAGGTGTCTTACCCGTTTATCCCGATGCCTGGTCTCGTGCTTATTTGGGCTTTTCTGCTGTCAGGGAAATCGCTGATGGACAGAATGTCGTTATTTCAGCCGCTGAACAATACTATCACGACGATGAAATTGTGAAAGTGCCGATTTCCGAAATGGAATATTTCCTTATAGAAAATCGTCAGAGATATGCTGATTTCGATTATATTCATTATGATCCATCTATACCTAATGCAATTATAGCCGATTCGACAACGGGTGTTATCCTTGGCCCAGGTTGGGCTTATTATGATAATAACGAATTATATAAAGTCCTGACCGGCGAATACGACCGGTTGTTGCCCGGGGATGGTGTGTTGATATGGCATGTCGATGAAACGGTAGCTTATATGGATTATGTTGGAGAAGGTGGTAATAACTTCCTGCAAAATACCCTTCAATGGGACCCAAACAGGCGTTTCGTTTCAGTGGTGGAGGCAGATGGTATAGTTGATTTGGGAGATTATAACTATTTTAGCGGTTATGGCACTGATGACGATTTTTTCAAAATCGGCAATAATACCGATTTTACCCCCTCAACTAATCCTGATACTCGCTCCAATCTCGGTGCTGATACACATATATCCATAACCGGTATTACCGAAACGGACACTCTTATGTATTGTGATATCTCAATCGGCTGGAACCAGGATGGTTTTCCGGTAATGGGATTTCCCGATCTTGGCAATAATTGTGATGGCTTATTGGTTTTGGATATCGATTCGGATGGCCAGAATGAAATATTAACCGGTGTCGGAAAGTTTCTAATAGCAGTGAATCCCGATGGTTCACCGGTTATGGACACCAGCTCCGGCCTTTTAATTCCCGGTTTCGATGGCGATTCGCTAATATATGTCTTGCCGGTTTTTGCCATATTAGATACAAATATCACAGGCAATCTTATAGCTGGTGATTT
>NATP01000082.1 GCA_002085375.1 candidate division Zixibacteria bacterium 4484_95
GGCGTTTAAAGTCTCATCGGGAGGTTCTGCCATTCTGTCTGAAAATCTCAACTTAACCACACTTGAAAAAAAGGCGATTATTGAAGCACTGCAAAGAACCAAAGGACAATTGATAAAGGCAGCTGAGCTTCTGGGAATTCATCGAAATACCCTGCGCCTTAAAATGAAACAATATGGGATAAACAAATCTTTGTGAAGATATATTTTGTTCTAAGTAAATAAAGTGAATAGAAAACTTGGTAATGTTATTAACTTAAAGAAAGGAGTGTATAATCTAATTTTTTAAAAAGAACGAAATGCACAAACGAGTGGGAAAATTGAACAATATTTGTGCATTTAAAGCAGGCGGGCTTTTTATGTAAATTGCAACTGATTGTAAGACGGGAGGATAGTTACATCATTATTTTGGCATGGATATTGATTGATATTAGTATGAACGAGGGAAATTGCTTTTAAAGAAGGAGGCTCTTGTGAGAAAGTTAGTGATTTTAGGATTATTGGCAGGTTTAATTTTCGTTGCTGGCTGTGAGAAAACTACCACTGAATATGTGTATTTAGATGAATACCCACCTCCTCCTTCGGGAATCACCTCAGTTACAGCTGATGAAGCGGTTTATATTTACTGGCACCCGGTTGAGGTAGATGACATAGATGGCTATCTCGTATATCGTAATACTTCTGAAACAGGGACATTTACATTGAAAGCAGATATCAGTCACCCCGATACCGATTGGGTTGATACCGAAGTTATTAATGGTAATACTTATTATTACAGGTTATCAGCTTATGATGAATCCGGGAATGAATCTGATTTAAGTGAAGCGTTTGCCATGGACACTCCTCGTCCTGAAGGTTTTGATGAGGTAATTTATGATTATTATTATGAGCCAAATTACTCCGGGTTTGATCTTTATCTCGGTGAAGTTGTTCGATGGGATTCTGAAGATTGCGATATTTACCTCGATTACGATGTTTTACTTGAAGCGTTTTTTATAAATGTAAGGTTTGAGGATTATTATATCCAGGATTTCGGTTATGCAGATGATTTCGATGATGTTGGCTATGCACCTCCTGATGGTTGGTCTGGATTTAATAGTATTGAGGCAATTGAGGGGCATATGTATGTGCTTAAATTACGGCATTTTGGTGAGTGGCATTATGCCCGTGTCTGGGTAACCGACCTGTTTTTTGATTATGATGTACCAGCTATGGAATTTGCTTGGGCTTATCAAATCGATCCTGGTAATCGTGAATTAAAGATTGTTCCCGGAATGCCCAAACACGTTGAAACGATAGTGCAGGATAATTAGGAGGGGATAAAGTGAGAAGATGGATTTTAATAT
Organism: candidate division Zixibacteria bacterium 4484_95; assembly: GCA_002085375.1. Classification (GTDB taxonomy): domain Bacteria; phylum Zixibacteria; class MSB-5A5; order UBA10806; family 4484-95; genus 4484-95. Next base: position 1,344 of record NATP01000082.1, read on the forward strand.
TACTGATAACGGTTTTTGCTTTGGCATCTACCAGCTGTGTGACTTATATCGCTTTCTGGCACAGGCCACGGTATGCTCCGGCATACTGCTATGATTGCCATCATCGTCCCCGGTGGGTGAGGGTTTATACAAATTGCGATTATTATGTCTTTAGAGTTGTTGGAGACGGTTATTATTACAAGCGTAGAAATGCGAAGCATGCAGATTATGTCTATAAAAAATATGATCGCAAGATTGTCAGGGAGAGACAGAAGGAAGATAGGGAATATAGGGAAAAATATAAAAAGAATAGAAAGTCAAAAGATGAAGCTAAACATAAAAAGAAACATTCCCCCGAAGAAGAGGGGAAGAAACCCCGAAGAGGGAAATAAGTATAGGTGGTGATTGTCATGCGTAAGTATTTGTATTCGATGATGGTGGTAGTTATTATAGTGGTTCTTCCGGTTGTATCTTCTGCTGAGAACCACACCGGTATCAACAGGGTAAACGCTCTGGATATCGATATCTGGGTTAACAAAGGTGATGGCGCGACATATTATTTTGGCGAGGATGTGGCGATATATTTTCGAGCCTCGGATGACTGCTACATGGTTGTTTATGATATCGATCCGGCCGGTAATGTAAGTCTTCTTTACCCCGAAGAATATGATGGTGATTGTTATGTTCGCGGTGGTGAGGTTTATCGAATACCCGATACTTACGACGACTACCGTCTTGAGGTAACCGGTCCAAGAGGAAAAGAATTCATATATGCGGTAGCCAGTTATGATTACATCGAATCGCCCGACTTCATTCGCTATGAGTTCTATGAATACGGCGATTGGGATTACTACTACGATGACTTTATTCACACAATGAGTGGAGAACGGGATGTTTTTGTCTCTCGTCTGAATGATCGCATAGTTAATGGACCCTATGTGATGGCCAGCACCATGTTCTATATCGATGACAGTTATCGTCATCATCGCTGGTACCGTTACTGGCAAATCGATCCATATTATATGAGTTCAATCTGGATCGGTTGTAATTTCCCATACGCTGAGGTCTGGATCGATGGTTGTTATTATGGTATTGCACCTATTCTAATTCCTTCAATTTATATAGGTCATCATTGGGTCTGGTTATACTATAACGGCTATCCCTGCTGGCAGGATTACATCTATATCAGGCATGGTCAGAGATATTATGTCGATGCCAAGATAAAACGCAGGTTTCGGGATTTTGATTATGGACGCTCCAAATTTAAACACTGGAAGTTTAAGCAGAAAAAATACCGAAATGAACCTGACTTCATACGAGACGTGGTTAAGCATCCGGTTAAACATTCCAAAAAGTACAAACATCCTCCATCCCGGATAACGCAGAAATATTCAAGTAAGCACGAGATACGCCAGACAGCAAGCCCGGAGAAGCCACCTAAGACTACCGGTTCAAAGCTTACACGCCAGCGTTACGATTCATCAAGTGATAAGCTCAAAAGGAAAACTGTTATCGATAAACGGCATGATACCGGTATTAGCAAAAAATCTAAAGATACAAGTAAAAAGATAAAAAAAAGTAGACAAATAAATAAAAAATCCAAGCAATCACATGATGTTAAAAGTTCTAAGAATAAAACTATCAAAAATGATAAAAAAGTAAAATCAAACTCGAAGTCGATAGGGAAAAAACAACCAAAGGCAACAAATCCAGAACATATAAAGAAAAGCACCCGGAATAATTCTAATCGATCGATTGGTACGCCTTCTGTTAAAAGAAATGTAACAAAATCTAATTGGAGAACCCCGGGAAAGAGAGGTAAGAGATGAAGAAGGTGGTAACACTGGTGCTGGTGATGTTTATCGCTTTTGGAGGTGCCGAGGTTCTGGCGGTTAAAAAAGTGCCAAAAAGCAAAGACTCCACCAAATCCCAAAAAACAGAGAAGGTCGTTAAAAAAACCAAGGATCAGCAGAAAGCAAAGATAACCCAGCCATCTTTAGATAAAAGGGTTCCGGTTGTTAAAAAGGACAGATTTATCGATTCCAACGGCGATGGCATTAATGACAATATCAAGCGTCGCCGGCCTCCAGAGGTGAAAAGAGATAAAATCTCCAATAAATCCAAACGTTTAAAATCGCCGGAGAAAAAGCCCCAGAAGGTGAAAGTTTCCAAACGGAAGACCACGGATAATAAAGAATCAGAGGAAAAGCTCAAGAAAAGAAAATGAGAAACATGTATATGCCACATCCAGTATATTTCCTGACATTATCTCAAACAGCCGATATATCGAACTTATTTCCCGGTGTCTTGTTTTTATATCGGCAAAGGCAAATGTAGATTTGTATTTTGGCGCTGGGTTTCTAAAGAACACCAGCTTGCTTTCTGATTATAGTATTATACTTGCATATTTTTAGTTTTGTGAATCATATATGTTAAATCTCTTTATGTTCTGGTTGTAAACGGTTTTTTTATATGCCGAATACTACAGGCATTTTATCAAAATCATTGTCAGGTCATCAAGCGGTTTTTCGGTGTCTTTGAATTTAAAAACAGTATTGGTTATGTTATTTATAATATCTTTAGCGCTTGATTTTCTATTATCTTCCACCAGGTTTTTCAGGCGGTTTAAACCAAACTCCTGTCCTTCTTTGTTAATTGCCTCTGTCACCCCATCGGTATAGAAAAGCAGTATATCACCATTTTCGATATAAAGGGGCCTTTCCTCATAAAGTGAGTTGGCGAACATTCCCAGAGCTATTCCACCCTCTTGCAGTTCAATAACTTCCCCATCTGATTTAAACAATAGTGGTGGATTATGTCCAGCGTTGGAAAATGTGAAGACATGGTTCTTTATATCGAGTACCCCGTAAACAGCGGTGACATAATTCTCCCTTTCAATTGATTCATAGAGCAGAGAATTGACCTTAGCGAATATGGTTCGAATGGCGAAGTTGTTCCTGATTTCAGCTTTAAGGGATGCTCTAAATGATGCCATGATAAGTGCCGCACCTATACCTTTACCCGAGACATCACCTATGGCTATTCCCAACTGATTATTAACGATATTGATGAAATCGTAATAATCGCCACCTACTACTTCGGAGGGAATATTAATACCATCGATATCAAAACCTGGTATCTGGGGACTTCTTTTAGGAAGAAACGTTTTCTGGATTCTTCTGGCAATGGCAAGTTCTTCCTCAAGGGCTTTTTGTTCAATGGTCCGGCGATATAAAAGAGCCCGCTCTATTGATACCGCTGCATGATTGGCAAAGGTCTTCATCAATCTGAGGTCATCTTTGGTATAGGCATTTTTTTTGTCTGCTTCCACATTGAAAACACCGATTACCTTACCTTGCGATTTAAGTGGGACGGCAATTTCACTTTTTGTCTGGGGACGAAGAGATATATACTGCTTATTCTCGGTAACATCGTTGAGAACGATTGACTGACCGGTTTTAGCTACCAAGCCACATATTCCCTGGCCGATTTTGAGGGTGAGTTTAGACTGAAAATGTTTGGGCACACCTTTTGATACTATTTCCTTGATTGAATGATCATCTGGGTCAACGATGTATATTGTAGCAACATCTACTTTCACCAAGCGGCTAACTCGTTTGACAATTAACTCTAATAATTCCTCAAGTTCAAGTTTACCAGCCATAAGCTTACCGACCACGTAAAGGTTTTGAGCCTCTCTGGTTTTTCGGCGGGCCTGTTGGATGAGATTAGCGTTATCTATGGCTATGGCTATCTGTTCACCCAGGGCTTTCATTATCTCAAGGTCATCCGCATCGAAATTATCAGCATCCTTTTTGTTGACGACCTCAATGACGCCGAGGAATTCGTTTTTATGTTTGATGGGAATAGCTATAAGGTTACGTGCCGAAATTCCCAATTTCTGGTCAACAATACTTTTAAGATGACCGCCAGGAGTGAACTTTTTTATGAGCATGGGTTTCTTTTTTTCTGTCACCATTGCGATTATCCCTTTATCGTCTTTTGAGCTTTTTGATTTGCTGACCAGGTCCTGGTTGGCGGAAAAAACGAAAAACTCAGAGCGACCGCTGCTTACATCAAGCAGGAGCATTGCCGATGCTTCGGCGTTGAGATACTTGGTGAGAATTTTAAGAACGTTTTTTAAAAGTGAGTCAAGTTCGAGGTCTGAATTGATGATGTAGGAAGCTTCTATCAACAAACGTTCCATAGAATGCTTCTTGCCCTCGGGTTGCGAAAAATTGTTTTGTGATTTATTCACGTTCGGAATAAAACTCCTTCTTTTTCAAACATCCTGTGAGTAACAAATATCGCCAATGCGGCATACAGGACTGTTGAAATAAATATGATAGTTATATATAGCCAGTTAATATTACCCATAAGAGCTTCTCTGATACTCAAACATATATTGACAAGAGGGACAAATGCCAGTTCCAAATTGAGCTCAACGCCTGGTATAAAAGATACCAAAGCCGGCAGAATTATGATTATCATCAAAGGAGAGATATAACTTTGAGCCTCTTTATAACTTTTTGCAAAGATGGAAACGGTCATCAGGAGGGCGGAGAATAAGCAAGCTGTAGGAATCATCATCAAGAATATTATTAAAAACATCTGGGGAGTGATTTTGAAGGCGAAGTTTTCAACAAAAGCCTTAGTCAACATTATGCCGTAGGCCATCGTGATTGTCATACTTGCCAAAGCGAGTATGGTTGAGACTACCGAGGTGGTAAGTATGGTTAAGAATTTGGCGGTAGCAATCTGCCAGCGGGGAACAGGGCTGGCCAATATCGTTTCCAAAGTTCCCCTTTCTTTTTCACCTGCTGTTAGGTCAATGGCTGTATACATGGCACCTACCATGCTTAATATAATTATGATATAAGGTAAAATCATCGACAGCAAAAACGACCCCATCTTCTCTTTGGCTACATTATCTCGTTTGATTTTAAACGGTTTTATTATCTGTGGGTTCAATTTTTTTTCATTAATCCGCTGGGATAAAATCTGCTGTCGAAACTCAACTGCTATATTATAAAGTTTATCCGCGGCGAATTCTGATTTAGCCTCGGTAGCATTGAAAAGTATGGTGACAAATGTCGAATCCATCGCCAGCAGTTTCTTCGAAAAACCTTCGGGGATAACGAGCGCCGCTCGGATTTTTTTATCATTGATGGCCTTTTCCAGTGAATCGATTTCAACTATCTCTATTTTCGAAGAAGTATCCACCATGGTAAAAAGGTCAGGTGCATAATCTTTTCCTATCACGCTAACCTTGTGAACCTCCTCTGCTGATTTTTCAATCATGCTTACGGTAAACGAGGAGAAACCAATTGTCAAAAGGGGAAATAGTAAAATAGGGACAACGATCATTGAAATTATAGTGCGCCTATCACGAACAGTATCTAAAAGCTCTTTTTTGTATATAATTTTAATATGTGACAGCATCGTCTGTATCTTCTCTGTTATCCCCGACCAATTTAATAAAGGCATCATCCATATCATCTGTGGACGTTCGGCTTTTCAATTCATCGGGGGTACCAATGGCAATTATCTTACCTTTGTGGATAATCCCTATTCGGTCGCATAACTTTTCAGCCTCGTGCATGACATGAGTTGAGAATATAATCGTTTTCGACCGAGATTTTTCAAAATTAATGAATTCGACTAAAGCTCTGCTGGTTATTACATCAAGCCCTGCTGTAGGTTCATCAAGAATGAGCACCGATGGATCATGGACCATAGTCCGGGCGATGGAGACTTTCTGTTTGGTGCCGGATGAGAGTTTATCGCATGGTATATTAGCGTATTCAGTTATATTAAGGATATCCATCAGATGATGTGTCCTATCGGAAACCTCGGTTTCAGATAAACCATAGAGTTGTCCGAAATATTTTATTATTTCACATGTTTTAAGTCTTCCGTAAAGGCCAGTGGAACCGGTTAAAAACCCGATCTTAGCTTTGGCTTTCTCGGGATGTTTTCTGATGTCTATTCCGCAGATAAAAGCTGTTCCCGAGTTCGGTTTTAATATGGCAGCCAGGCAACGGAGAGTTGTGGTTTTGCCAGCACCGTTTAAACCCAACAAACCGAATATCTCACCAGGTGAAACCTCGAATGTTACATTATCCGTTGCAACAATCTTACCCCGCTTTTTGCCATCAAATATTTTAGTTATACCCAGCGCCTGAACCATTATTACATTATAAGTAATCACCAAATTGTAGTCAATCTATAGAATTTGGATGATGGTCTTGTTGAACTTGCGGGTTTTGATTTGCTTGAAGGTGCTGTTTTGAAATTCTTAGAAAACGATGGAAATTTTGATCTTACAGAGGTAAACAGAATTGATTCTGGTAACATCTTTTATGATATTGGTGATGCTTATAATGACAGTTTAATAGATTTATCGGTATTGGGTGATATGTTGATTGTACTTATGGAAAGTAAAACTCATAATAACTATCCTGACACCGTTGTTTTGGGATATGAAAATGAAATATATACTTCGCCGGAGGTGAAAAACTTGAAACGATATTAATTTTGTAGGGACAGAATACTATTCTGCTCCTACTCAACAAATTCCTTGAAAATATTTTATCTGGTTTATACATTCACTCGCATGAAAGCTGCGATGAATAAAGATGGTTTTGTAATTGATATCGATTATGGACGTTGTGGCAATTGCGGCGCCTGTGTGGCTGTTTGCCCGGAGGGTGTTCTGCATCTTGGCACTCTGATACTTGTTGCTGATAATAATAAATGCACCGGCTGTAAACGGTGTGCTATCATCTGCCCGGCTGATGCGTTAAAGTTAATGGATATGACCGGTAGTGTGTTAACTGTTGAGAGTGTTGATGCCAAAGACCTATGACGTAATAGTGGTGGGAGCAGGTCCGGCTGGTTCTGTTTCGGCGAAGTATGCGGCTGTTGGGGGTGCTAAAACACTCCTTCTTGAAAAACACCCGGTGATTGG